>NZ_CP084931.1:0-300000 GCF_023822065.1 Sphingomonas morindae | reverse complement strand
CGGGGATTGGCATGCCTCAGGCGCCAAACGCCGCGCGATGCGTTTGCTCGATCTGGTCCCGGTCGGCCTCGCTCGCCAGCGCGGCGCGCGCGCGCTCGACGGCATCGAGCGCCTCGCGCGCGATGACGTGCCGTGCCGCCGGGGCGTGTCGCGCCAGCGCGCCCAGCGTCTTCTGCAGGCGAACGCCGACTTCGACGATCGCCGCGCCGTCTCGCGCGATGGGTCGGCACCGCGCGCACCCGAACACTGCTATCGCAGCAATGGCTGCCCCGAGCAACCGCCGACCCGCTCGATGTCAGGGTGACGATCAAGCGTGCTGCGATGACGGGCGCGCGATGCGATCGATGGCCAAGCCCGATCTGCCGCGCCATGACGCCCGTGCTTGCGGAACGGAACGGCGAGGGGGAAGGGTGAGCTGGTCTCGCCATGCTGAACCAAAAGGCTTCCAACAGGTGCTGAGCGCTGTGGTCGGGGGGCCGCGCATCATCACCGGCTCCCGAAGCGCAACGACGTTGGGCCGCCCTCATAGTGCAGAACCCGCTGCTGATCCCTGCCGGAGCCGTCGATGAGCGTCACGGCAAAGCCTTGTCGGGCCCGGAGGCCGGGATAATGGCCCTGCCTTGCCGATACGGTCAGGACTCTCGTCGCATCCTCCCAGGCGAGCGCGATCCGCGAGGCCTCGCCGCGACGATAACCGTCGCCGTCTCCCGCATCGTCGTAGAGCGTGAAGGCACCGTCATGCCCCGCATAGATGCGGATGGCGAGCGTGGCGGGCCATGGGCCCGATCGGTCGACGCCTTCGCTGAACGGAAGGATGGCGCCGGCGCGCGCGAACACCGGATGCCGCGCAAGCGTCGCATCGGCTTGGATCGTCTTCCCGCCGGGGAAGCGTTTGCCGGAATGGAGATCATACCAGTCGCGCCCGGCGGGCAGCACGACGGGCACGGTGGGAGAGGCGGGCGGTTGCTGACGCGCGCGGATGGACGGCGTGATCCACTCGAACCAGAGGCTGACCGCATCGGGCGTCTCCTGCCGCTGCTCGAGCCTGAAATCATAGGCGCGGCCGCGTTCCAGGACGAGATCGACAGTGAAGAAGGCGTCGCCCTCATGTCCGCGGAAGGAGACGGCGCCGTTCGCGTCATCGGCCCGCGACGCGGCCGAGCGCCCGTCGATGACCGTCTTGCCGTCAAGGACGAGCCGCAGCGCGCCCTTGCCGATCAGGCTGATCCGGGTCGGTCCGCTCTCCTGCGCGACGATGCGGCCGGTCCACCGCAGCGAATAGGCTTTGCCTGTGAGTGCCTGCGGCAGATCGCCCGCCCAGCTCATTTTGATATCGTCCGTCAGCCGGCGCGAAACGAAGCGGTCGAAATTGGCTCCCTCGAAATACTCGATCGTGGCGGCGGGCGCCACGATCCCCTGCACTGCATAATTTGGGAGGAATTCCTGCATGTTTGCGCTGGGATGCTGCATCGGCCGGTCGACGATGCGGACGAGCAGGTCACGGCCGAAGAAGAAGGTCGCGGGCTGCTCGCACACCGCTGGCTGGTCGGAATAGTCCATCGCCGGCGATCGCATCAGCGTGTCGCCGTCGCGCGCGACGCCGCCCGCGAGCGCGGCGCGCTCCGGATGGCTTTACGGGTTGGACCGGGCGTTCACACGTGCGGAGCGGGGAGAGTTGTTGGTGGAGGTCCGAAATCGGCGCCAGCTGCTGGCACTCGGCCGAACCGCACCAAAGACAAAGGGACCCCGGCTCGATCCGGCCCGACTGCCCGACGCGGCGGGGCAGCAATCCACTCGCCGCCATGGCTTTGGGTTGGGACGATCGCATCTACGAGCATCGTGGCGGGCAGTGGGTTGTCTACAGCGAAACCGAGGGCAAGGTGCCCGGCTGGCCCAAGTGGTTGCCTCGTCCGGCAGAGGGCCGGGTCATGCCCTTGGATCAGGGGCGCCGGCGTACGACCGGATCACCGACGACGGTTACAGCAACCTCATCCGCTGGACTATTTTAGCTGCAACTCGCGCTGGCAAGTAGCTTGACGCACTAAGTCGATGAACTTGGACGGCTTGTGTCCACAGAATTGAGAGCTCAACTGCGAGGATGGACATCTGCATGCGAGTCCGGTTTAGAAAAGCGCTTTGGCGGCACGCAACGGCCACTTCTGGGTCCTTGCGGCTTCGGTAGCGGCGCAAACGACCGTCCGATTCTCGTCCTAAAACCCTCGAAGCAGCCAGTCCGGAATCGAACGTTGCCTTGGCAAACCGCTGGTTGAGCTGCGCCAAATAGGAGGGGAGGAAGGCGTTGGCTCGGTCGATGGTGTCGATGCAATCGAGCCGCATCGCCTTGACGAGCCGGTCCTGCAGCGTGGCATTGGCGCGCTCCACGCGGCCCTTAGCCTGAGGCGAGTTTGGAGAGATCAGGTCGATGTTCAGCCGGTCCAGCGCGCGTCCGAGATGGGTCATGCCATCGCCATTCGCCGAGGCCATGTTGTTTCGGGAAGAGCTGTGCTTGTCGGTGTAGAAGGCGACCGGCTTATCGGGCCGTTCAAGTTATGCGCGCGTCGCTCGCAAGGGGAGAAGGGCGCCCTCGATCGGCGAGTCTGATAGAACATGTCATGTAAGCGCATAATATGACGCGATAAGTTTTGTTTTATCTGCGTAGACTCTTGATACTATGGTGAAGCGAGACGGAGGCTGAGATGGCTAGTGACAATAGGACCTATGTGGCTGTTATATTTGCTTTATCCATCATATCGGCGGTTGTCGCGACAAACAAATATATCGCAATCTCCCTTTCATCTAAGTCTAGCGCTTTCCTGTTATTTTTTGGATTGATAATTGCACTCTGCATGGTTATCCTCATGCTTAGAGATAGTAGTGTCTCCAATAACAGCAAGTAAGGGAAGGAGGATGATTGAAGATCTTGCTAGCTGTGAAATTGACGCTGTTGCAGGCGGAGCGTTGGAAGGGGCCGCTGCATCGGCAGGCTTGCTAGCCGCTGGTATGCTGCCGCTGCGGCAGTGCCGACGCCTGCCTCTCCCGCATCAGCAACAGCGGCGACCATTATAGGCGTTATCGGAATTGGATCTCGATATTTTGAAACTGTTTACGCTGGGAACGGAGATTGCTCATAGGATCCACGCTTTGGTCGGATGAACAATACTCGACCCCACTAATTTGACGATGCCTGCTTAGGTAAGGAAGCTGCCTAAGCAGGTTAGGGCCCGAATGATGCAAAAGGTATGGGTTCCGCATCGCGTCGGGAACGGCGAAAACTTGGGCGCTTCCGTGATGCACATCTCCGATGCACAATGGGCGCATGATCTACGGCTATGCGCGCGTCTTCTCCAACGGGCAGGACCTTACCCAGCAGGTCGCCCAGCTCCTCACTGCCGGATGCGTGAAGGTCTACCAGGAGGTGCGTCGATGCCGGCGACGTGCTGATGGTGACGGCCACCGACCGCCTTGCCCGCAACACGCGTGATCTGTTGAGCATTCTCCATGTGGTGAAGGAGGCGGGGGCAGACTTCCGCTGGATCGCGGAGCCCATGGTGGACACCACCTCGCAGTTTGCCGAAGTCGTCATCGCCGTGCTGGGGATCGCAGCGAACTGGCAGCGCCTGCGGATCGTGGAGCGTACCGCAGTTGGCCGTGACCAAGCCAAGGCCGGTGGGGTGAAGTGCGGCCGGCGAGCCGTCCTCACCCCTCATCAGCAGGCCGAGGCACTACAGCGGAGGTGACCGGTTCCGCGCGAAAGCGAGGCCAGCTTAAGCGTCCGGAGTTGCGACGGCAGCAGCCCGTCCGCTTTACAAGTCTGCCGCCTGGCTCCGCGGATCGTGCCTCCGTTTGCTCTCGCAGGAATTGCGCAACAGCAAGGCTCTTCGGCTTGCTGGGCCGGGGTATGGCTCCCGCTGTCCAGCAGTTTGCGAGTCTCTCGGCCCTCGTGATAAGTAGGGGTGGCAATCAAGGTCGTCCGGCACAAGATGATCCGGCGGGTCTGATAAGACGCGTTATGTTAAACTAGAGACTTGAGCGAGGCTGTCGCAGCTGCGCCATAGCGCGCCAGCAATTCATGGCCGAGAAGTTGAACAGCAGCGACGCCGCCATGACCCGTCCCATCGCCTGGCTGGGGATGCCGGCAACTTCGGTCAGATAGAAGCCGAAGTATAAAACGCTTAGATTCCAAAGCAGACTTTGCAGAAATGGCCGAAGCCATAGACCAGATGCAGCCGGCCCTGCAGGTGCCGCAGCGCCATCACGCCAGCGGCTTGCCCTGGTTGAGATGCGCAATCGGATCATAGTAACGGCGCGCGAGGGGGATGGAGGCGGCGCCGATCGCGGCGGCGCTGGCGTTGATCTCCGCCGCCAGAATCTGGGGCTGCGGCAGCCCCAGCCCGCGGCGCGGCGGCGGGAACATGGCGGCCATGCCCGCCCCGGCCTGGTGCGCCAGAGCCTCGGCCAGCGCGCGCGGCAGACGGCCGCCAAGCACCAGCGCCTCGACATCCATGGTGGCATGCACGACCTGGGCGAGACGCGCGAACTGATCGCCGGACTGTGCGACCCAGGCGTCGACGCCCGGCCAGGCCATGTCGAACCGCTCGATCATGTCGAGCACATTGGCCGTCTCGATCCCTTGGGCCGCCAGCACCTCGCGCAGCGTTTCCAGATTGGGCGGCGCATCGAGGATCGCGGCAAACTCGCCGGCATTGCCATGCACCCCGCGCCACAGCCGGCCGTCAAGGATGATGCCCCCGCCAAAGCCTGCCGCGACGTTGACATAGGCGAAGCTGTTGAAGCGGCGCCCCAAGCCCAGCAGCTGCTCGCCCACGGCGGAGGCGTTGGCGATGTTTTCGACCGTGACGGGAATGCCGAACGCCGCCTCGAACGGCGCTTGCAGATCGATCAGCGCCCAGGCATCAAGCTGGCTGGAGGGGTTGAGCCGCGTTCCCGCCCCCACGAAGAAGCCCGCAACGGCGAGGCTGATCGCCTGCACGCGGTGCAGATCCACGCCCTCGCGATCGGCCGCATCGTGCAGGAACGCGCGGAGCTGTTCCGCCGCAGTGTCGGGCGTCATGCGACTGTTCGGGAAGCGCCGGCTGCACACAGGGCGACCGGCCAGATCGACCACAACCATTTCCATCAGATCGGTCATCACCGAGAGCCCGGCGGCATAGGAGGCAGCGGGGTTGAGCGCCACCGTGTGGCTCGGTTGACCCCGGCCCTCGGCCCTGGGTTCGCCCAGCAGGATCAGCGCGCATCCGCCTGCCGAGCATCATAGGCCTGCCGTGCGGCTTCGAGATCGTCGAGATGCTCGATCGACCAGTCATAGACGGCCCCAAAGGGAACCTGGAGCGTCTTCCCCAGCGGCGTGATCGAATATTCGACAGCGACCGGCGAGGTCGCGAGGACCTGGCGGGCGATTAGCCCATTGCGCTCAAGTCGTCGCAGCGCCTGCGTCAGGGCCTTATGCGTGACGCCTTCCAGTCGACGCCGCATCTCGTTGAAGCGGGCGGGCCTGTCGCTGAGCAGGGTAAGGATCATGACCGCCCATTTGTTGGCGACCTGATCGAAGAAGGACCGCGCGGCGCAATCGGCGAAGAAGACGGGGTCGACGTCGGTGGGCACGATATCCTCCAGCCTACCTACGCGCTTGCAGGTGCGTAATTGAGCGTAGCGATCCATCGTATATCTGAAGCGCTGGATCTGGAAAGCGGGTTGGCCGTGCGCGTCGCGGCGCTCCCGCCCAACGAGGACAGACGATGACAAGGATCAACGACGTGTCGCGGCGCGGCCTTTTGGGCCTTGTGAGCGGGGCCGCCGCCATGGCGTCGCTGCCGCGCGGAGCGGCCGCAGCGGCGCCCTCGCCCACCGAGCTTTTCGTGACCGAAGCGGGCAAGGGGCGCAAGCTGATGCTGCTTCACGGCTGGACCGCCGACGGGGAGGACTGGATCTGGCAGCTTCCGGCGCTGGAGGCGCGCTATCGCACTGTCACTGTCGATTTGCGCGGCCATGGCCGGTCTGCGGTTCCGCCGTCCGGACATTATCGTCCTGCGGACTATGTCGCGGATATCGAGGCGCTGATCGAAGGTCGCTTCCGGGGCGCGCGGTTCATCCTGATCGGCCATTCCATGGGCGGGCAGATCGCGGCGCGGCTTGCGGCCCGACGACCCGATCTCGTCGACGCGGTCGTGTCCGTCGATGGCGCGCTGGGGTTCGCGGCGGAAACGGCGCCGCTGTTCGGCAAAGTCTCGCGCGACCTGCAAAGCGGCGGTCCGGCGCTCGTGGCGCCGGCCCTGTTCGAGACCGTCTATGACAAGGCGACCCCGGCGGCGCTGCGGCGCTGGCACGCGCGCCGTGTTCAAGGCATGCCGGCCCATGTCGTGCGCGAGTCCTTCGGCCCCTTGTTCCTTGGCCCCGATCAGGTCGGAACGGGTGCGCAGAGCGAGCGCTTTCTGCGCGGCCTCAAGACGCCCTTCTACCATCTTTGCCGCGATCCGGCCCAAGCCAGACGCATGCAGCCCTGGTTCTCCCATCCCGCTTCCAAGGTCGATGCCTGGGATCATGCCGGACACTGGATCATGCAGGACCGTCCGGAGGAGGTGAATGCCGCGATCCTGGCCTGGATCGAGCGGGTCTGATCGGCCCGTCCGGAGAACGCCATCCGCCGGGCCCATCGGTCGAAGTTCCCTCGGGATGAACGGGCGTCCGCCGAGAGGATGACCGCCCAGGGAGGTTGCGCCCCTCGCCCGGTCCATCCGGATGGGTGAGACCGGCCGCCGCTGCGCGCCCGGACCAGGATCATGACCAGCGTCGCATGGACACGAGGACGAGGGCGCCCGGCTTCTCCGCCGGTCGCGCAGCCAAGGCTCGACCGGCTGCGCGGCATGGCGGCTTCCCTCTGGAGCGATCGGTGGCCGATCAGGCGATCAGGACGGGATCGAGCGTGATCGCGAGGCGATCGGCGAGGCCCGCGATCATCGATGCATAGTGCTGGAAGTGCGCGCTGGCGCGGTGCGCCGCGACCGCGTCGGCGTCGCGGTACAGCTCATCGAGCACGAAGCGCGCGTCATCGGCCTGATCCTGCCATAGATCATAGCGCAAATTGCCCTGCTCGGCCCGGCTGGGCGCGATCATGCCGTCGAGCAGGGCGCGCAGCGCGGCCGCCTGGCCAGGTTTAGCGGTAAGAATCGCGACGATCTTCACATTAGTAGACATGGTCCTGCTCCTTCTCTGCGATGTCGGGACGGAGCGCGGTCGCAGCGCTCCGCCGGTCCTGCGGGTGCTCACGCCTGGGCGAGTGCGCGATCGAGCGCATCGATCAGCGCCTTGGCGAGCGCGTGATCGGAGGCCGGGTTCTGCCCGGTGATCAGTTCGCGATCGACCACGACGTGGGAGGCGAAGTCGGTCGTGCTGACCAAGACCGTCCCGCCCGCGATGCGCAGCGCCTTTGGCATGTCGAACGGAAGCTCGCCCTTCAGCAATTGTTCCTCGGCGATCTTCTCCTCGCTCGCGGAGAATACCGTCATCCGGTAACCGGCGTAGATCCAGTCGCGGGCCAGAGTTTTCGCCTTGGCATCCTCGCCCTCGATCAGCGCCGCCCTGAACGCGGGCGCATCGGCGAGCGCGGCGGCGGTGACGACCGGACCGTGACAGAGCAAGGCGGTCGGCTTCGCGGCGGCATGGAAATGGCGCAGGATGGCGCCCGCGTCGGGGTCCTGCATCAGATCGACCGCCGGCGCGTGGCCGCCGGGAACGAAGACGCCGGCAAAGCCGTCAAGGCCGGCGTCGATGACCGAGCGCAGCGTGCGGACCGCGTTCATCGCCGGATCTTCCGCGAAAAACGCCTTCGCCCGATCATAAGCGGCCTGATCGCCGCCGAAATGGCCCACCGTGTCGGACACCGCGTCGATATGGGGCTTGGTCCCGTCGGGGGTGGCGAGCACCAGCTCATAGCCGGCATCGATCAGCGCCAGCGCGGGCACCGTCGTTTCGTTGAGATATTGGCCGATCGTGGCGGTCCCGCCGCCGCGCAGCTCGATCTGCGTCGCGTTCGAACCGAGAATGAGGATCTTCGCCTTGGTCATCCGAGCCTCCGTGTCGCGGCACCGCTGCCGGTGAGGGAGAGATGGACCCTGCTGGCATATTCGAGAAGTTTATCTTGTTGATGTCAGATATACGCTCGGCATTATGTCTGGATGCGCTATGATCTCAACCTGCTGCCGATCTTCATCGCGCTGATGGAGGAGCGCAGTGTCACGCGGGCGGCCGAGCGCGTCGGCAAAACCCAGCCCGCGCTCTCCAACGCCTTGTCGCGGCTGCGGCTGATGTTGCAGGATCCGCTCTTCATCCGCGAACGCTACGGCATCCAGCCGACGCCGATCGCGCTTGAGCTTGCGCCCGCCATCGCCGAGGCGCTGGCGCAGCTCGACGATGCGGTGCTCGGCCAGCAGGGCTTCGATCCGGCGCAGGCCGAGCGCCTCTTCACCATCGCGCCCAACGGCTATGTGGAGTTCGTGCTGGTCCCGGCCGTGGTCGCGCGCCTCCAGCAGGTCGCGCCCGGCATCAAGCTGCGGCTGACGCCCTATGGCAATGACCTAGTCGAGACGGGCGTGGTGTCCGGCACGACCGCGCTGGTGCTTGGCCGCATCGTCGATCCGCCCGATAATCTCGTCGTCCAGCATCTGATGGAGGAGGGCCTCGCCTGCGCCGTGCGCGCGGACCATCCTGAGATCGGTGACGCGATGACGCGCGAGCAGTTCGAAGCGCTCAAGCATGTCAACATCGTGCCGCCCGGCCGGATGCGCGCCGGGCTCTTCCAGGCGCTTGCGCAGCGGCAACTCAGGCGCGAGGTCGCGATCTCGGTCACCAACTTCTTCGCGGTCGCCGAGATGGTGGCGGTGACCGACTATTGCGCGACCCTGCCCGCGCTCATCTGCCGGCGGCTGATGCAGGACAAGCGCCTGAAGATCCTGCCGGCGCCGGTGGATCTCGGCCGCTTCCCGGTCGAGATGGCGTGGCACGTGCGATATCGCCACGATCCCGCCCATCGCTGGCTGCGGGGTCTCATCCAGGACGTCGCCGCGCAGCTGGGGGATCGGTCGCCGCTCCCCGCATCCTGACCCGGACTACCGCGCCGCGTCATCGGCGACACCCGGTGCCATAAAGCCGAGCAATGCGCCCCAATGATAGAAGCGGTCGCTGTTCGGGACGGTGTCGCTGTCGGCCGACACGGCGCTGTAATTCTCATGCACATGCCCCTTCGCGCGCCATTCCTCCATGAACAGCGCCAGCGATCGCGCGCCGAGCGTATGCCGGGTGGATCGCGCCAACGGGGTGTCGTAGCGCGCAAGCCCCTGCCAGAGCAGGTAGTTCATCGGCCCCCAGATGCGGCCACGCCAATAGTCCTGATCCTTGAACGCAGGGTCACTGCGCGCGATCGCCGGCACGACGCGATCGCCCCAGAACTCGGCCGGATTGAGCAGATGGTCCCGGATCATCTGATCGGCGGCTTTGGGCGATGGAGCGCGGGCAAGCAGCGGGTAGAAGTTGGTCGGCGACAGACGCTCGCTCAGCCGCCCGGTCCGCAGGTCCTTGTTGCGATAGATGTGCGACACCGGGTCCCACAAGGTCGCAAGGCCGCGGCGGACGCGCGCGGCGCGCGCGCGCAGCTCGACCACGTCCTGCCGCCGACCCAGTTCCACGGCGATCTCGGCGAGCGCGTCGCAATCGACGATGTAGAGGCTCATCAGGCCGACATCGGCGAGCTGCATCAAGCGACCGTCGAAGCCCGCGCCGTCATACATCGGGCTGTTGTCGAGACCCGATTCATATTTCGCGCCCTGCAGGGTTCCGGGGCTGAGATCGTCCGGGTTGATCGGCGCGCTGTCCGCGTCGCTCCCCCACACGAGATAGTCGCCGATGCGGCGGTGCGCCGGCCACCACCGGTTCCACCTGAGAAGCCGGTCATAGCTATCCGCCAGCAGCCAGCGGTCGTGAAAGCGGCGATACAGGCCCAGGATCGTGACCGCGCCGACCGGCGGCTCAGACCGGTCCCAGCTCTTCCACCCGCCCGCCCGCGCGAAGTTCGGGACGAAGCCGGCCGAAGTGGACTCGTTCAAAACCTCCAGCGCGTTGGCATAGGCGAGGTCGCGACTGCCGAGCGAGGCCATCGTCGCCGCGAAGAACGTGTCCCAATCGAACACGACATAGCCGCCCCAATTCTGGTTCCAGATGCGGCTGACCGGAGACAGCACGCGCGCGCCGACCGGATCATAGATCGTGTCCCAGCCGAGCACCGTCTCGATGGCGCCCCGCACCGCCCCGGCCGTTCCGGCTCGCGCGGCACGGGCGGCGAAGCCTGCCCGCGCGCGCGCGATGATGGCAGTGATCTCCGCGATGGTCCGGGCCTGGCCGGTGCTGATCCCGGCGGGCTGATCGAGGCGGAACGCGAAATAGGGGTTGGTGACCGGCACCTGGCTGTCGGCAAGCACGGGCGCCGCAGCATGGATGGTAACCACCTCGCCCGGCAGGCGCGCGACAATGTCCGCGCCTTCCAGCGCGACGCTCCCCGGCCGGTTCCAGACCATACCGGCCGAAAGGATGGCGACGGGCGGCTGGCTGGTCGCCTCCTCTTCGGATCGAAAGCTCGTGTTGATCCGCTGAGATGCGGCGCCCAGCGAGGCTGGCGCCGGCTTGGGCTTGGACAGGGGCGTGACCAGCATCACGAGATCATTGCCGGCATGCGCTGTTTCGAGCCGCAGCGCGACCCCGCGCCACGTCAGCCGGAATTCCGTATAGGCGCCGTCATAGCTATGCGGCCCCGGATAGACCGTCTCGTCGCCCGCGGCTTTCCGACCGATCAGCACCGTGGGCAGGAAGGCATTGGTATTCTCCGCGCTTTCCTTCTTGACGCCCAAGCGGATTTCCAGACCGTAGGGCAGCAGCACCTGGCCCGCGATGGTGTTCGTGTCCCAGCTGTTCCAGCCCCGCTGCAATCGGCCCTGGACGGCGGCATAGTCGGGAGAGCGGGCGGGCGCCGCGGCCGCGGCGCCCGCGAGCGAAGCGGCCATGACGATGGCGCTTGCCGCGCGCAGGGCTTTTGCGGAACGATCGATCATGATGAGCGGGTATAGCAGCGCGTGCTTCCGCCACAATTCCGTTGCCGCCCTTGCTCGATCACTGCGCGCCAACTCGGAATGCCGATACCGAAGCGCGCGCGGACGGCGGCGCCCGAGCCGGTCGGCAAAGCGCCAAGGAATGCAGCGCTGATGGCCGGGTTCGGCGGCTCGCCTCACCGTGCCTCAGCCGTGGATATGCTCCCAGACCTTGGAAATCACGACCGAGCCTTCGCCGACCGCCGAGGCGACGCGCTTGACCGAGCCAAAGCGCACGTCTCCCACCGCGAAAATGCCGGGTCGAGAGGTGGCGTATGGCGAATTGCCTCCCGCCGCCTCGCCGGTCAGGATGAACCCCTTGCTGTCACACTGCACGACCCCGGCCAGCCACTCCGTATTCGGCTCCGCGCCGACCATGATGAACAGGGCGCACGCATCGATCGTCCGCGTCGAACCGTCGTCCGCGTTCTGGATCGTGACGGCCTCGAGCCGATCCGTGCCGTGCAGCGCAACCACCTTGGCGCCATAGTCGACCGAAATCGCGGGATCGGCCGCGAGCCTGCTGGAGAGGTAGCTGGACATCGATGCCGCGAGCGACGAGCCCCGAACGAGCAGGCGGGTATGCGCCGCCGTGCGGCACAGGAACATCGCGGCCTGACCCGCCGAATTGCCGCCGCCGATGACGATCGCCTCGCCCTGCCGACAATAGCGGGCCTCCAGCTCGGTCGCCGCATAATAGACGCCCGCGCCCTCGAATTCGGCGAGGCGATCGATCGGCAGCCGCCGATATTGAACGCCGGTCGCGATGACCACCGCGCGGGCGAGCACGCGCTGCCCATTGTCGAGGCTGGCGCAGAAGCTGCCGTCGGGCTGAGGCTCGAGCGCGGCCACCCGCCGCGGCATGATGAAGCGCGACCCGAATTTCATCGCTTGAACCTCGCCGCGCCAGACGAGGTCCGCGCCCGAGATGCCGGTCGGAAAGCCCATATAATTCTCGATCCGGCTCGACGTGCCCGCTTGGCCGCCGATGGCGGTGTCCTCGACCACCAGAGCGCTCAGACCCTCCGCGCCGGCATAGACCGCCGCCGCGACCCCCGCCGGCCCGCCCCCGACGATGAGAACGTCGAACCTTTGTCGCTCGTCGATGTCGTGGACGACGCCGAGCAGCCGCGCCACCGTCTCGAGCGTCGGCTCCGCCACGACCTGCCCGCGGCCATAGACAACCGCAGGACGATCGGGCGGAACAGCGCAGCTGTCCGCGACCCGCAGCGCCTCGGCACTGCCAAGCGCGTAGGACGAGTAGGGAAGCCGGTTGCGACCGGCGAACTGGGCGATGCGCGCGATGCTCCGGTCGGCTTCCTCGCCGATCAAGACGAGCGTTCCGTCCTGGTGATCAAGCTGACGCCGGCGGCGGGCGGCAAGCACGGTGATGATGATGTCCGACATTTCCGGGATATCGGCCATGAGCCGAAGCAGGTCCGCGCGCGGGACGACGAGCGCGGTCGTGTCGCGGGCCGCGCGCATCGGCATCGACCAATTGCCGCCGTACAGCAGGCCGATCTCGCCCATGAACTGGGTCGGGCCGAGCGTCGAAGGCACGCGGCGCTCCCCGGAATAGGGATCGACCACCTCGATCTCGCCATCCTCTACATACACAAACCGGTCCGCGGGCTTGCCGGCTTCGGCCACCATCTCGCCGGCGGCAAAGCGGACCGTCTCGCCTACCGCGCGCAACGCCGCCACATGCGCGGGAGCGAGCGGGACACGCTGCATCTCGGCGAGATCGCGACCAATCGTCTCCACCTCTACCTCCGGATCATCCACCCCTTTGCGGGTGCCCACATACCGAACGATCGCAAGGAGATCGTCAAGCTCGGCATGGCGTTCCAGATGCGGCGCGCGCGGCCCAGCTCCGGACGATCCCCGCTCTTTTTCGGCTTTGCTACCGGCTCCACCGTCCTTTTGAGCGGGTCGCGTGTCGTGGAGATTCGAGGCAGCTAGCGCCCCGTCAGCAGCGCGTCGAGCCGGTCGGCCCTGTCCGGGATGCGCTCCAGATGCGGGTAGCGTGCGCCGCCTCGATAGGCGAGGCGGACGGTGCGGCTTCGGGTGCCATCATCGACGACGAGATCGAGCGGCGTGGTGACGGTGTTCGCCACGGCGTGTTCGAGCGCGGCGGCGCTGTAAGGCAGCCCGTCCACCCGCGTAATCCGTCCCCCCGGCGCCAGCCCGGCCAGGAATGCCGGGCCTTCCCAGGAGACCGCACGCACGCGCCCGCCCTCATCCACCTTGAGCCCGACCGAGAAGCTATAGTCGCGTGCGCCGTCGTCCGTTTCGTTCTGGCGGAAGGTGTCGGTCGCCTCGGGCGTGAAAACCAGGCGCCAGCCCGCACGGGCCAGCCCGGCCATGGCATCTTGCGTCTCGTGGCTGTCGAGATGCCGCGCGAGGAAGCCGTGCCAATCGGCCGGGGCCACCCTCGCCAGCGCCGCGCAGACCGCCTCCAAATCATAGGCGCGGGCGGGCGCGCCGGGCGCGTCGACATGGAAGAAGTCGGCCGCGAAGGCGTCGAGCCCGCGCGCGCCGCGCGTCAGTTCGCGCAGGCGCGCGTCCACATCCAGCCAAAGCAGCACGCCCTCGGCGTAATAATCCTCCCGCCGTGTCCAATCCCGCCAGTCGACATGGTGCCCGGCCATGTAGACGGGATCGTTGACGCTGTCGGCGAGGCTCTTCCAGGCCCGGCCCTTGCGGGTCGCCACCAGCGCGGCATCGAGCGCGAGCCTGTCCAGCGTCTGCTGCCGGTCGCGCAGGCCCGCACGGGCGGCGAGGACCCGACCCCAGAATTCGGTCTGCCCCTCATAGACCCACAAGAGGCTGTCGCTGACGGGCGTGTTATAGTCGGGCGCGAGCAGGTCGGCGGGGATGCGATACCGTCCGTTCCAGGCGTGCACATATTCATGCGCGATCAGATCGACGCTGTTGAGCTGCTTGCCGGGCTCGCGCAGATAGTTTGCCGGCAGGTCGTTCTCGCCCTCCTCGCGATGTTCGACGCCGCCCGTGCCGAGCCGGTCGGTGAGCGACACCAGCATGTCGTAGCGGGTGAAGGGCGGCGCGCCGAAGATCTTGCCCGCCTGCACGATCAGCGCGCGGAGCGGGCCGGCGGCGGCATCGGCGGGGGCGAGGTCGGCGGGATCGTCGGCGAGCAGCGCGACCGTTATCGGCTGCGCGGCGCCCGGCGTGAGCGGGATGATGCGGGACACTTTGGCGCCCCATACCGGCGCGTCGACCAGGCGCTCGAGGGCAACGGGCGCGAAGCGGATCGCACCCGCATCCTCGCCCGCCCGACGGAGCGCGCCATAGGCGTGCATGCCCTTGGGCAAGGTCAGCCGCGCCGCGACCTGGATCCGCGCGACATCGCTTCCTGCCGGATAGAGCAGCAGCCTCTGCCATTGCACATTGACCTGCGCCTCCCGCAGCGTGTCGGCATCGGACAGGATCTGGAAGTCCAGCGTCACCGAGGTCGCGCCCGGCGGTATGGCGAGGTGGAAGGCATGGACCTTGCGGGGATCGCGCCGCCACGCGATCCGGCGGCCATCGGCGGTCGCGACCAGACCGGCCAGCGCCTGGATCGGCACGGTGGGGGCGTGGCTGGCCGCCTCCCATTGCGGATAGAGAAGGGTCAGCGGCCCGGGCGTCGCGGGGATCGTCTCATGGACGGTGAAGATGGCATGGTCGGTATCGGTGGCGTCCACCGCCAGGCTGATCGGCGGGCCCGATGCGCTGCCCGTCTGCGCGTCGACCTTCCCAGCGGCGCCGAGCGCCAGCGCGCTGGATGCGATCGCCGTGAGCAACATTTTGCACGTCATCAGCATCTGTCCGTCCATCAGTGATCGCGCCAGGCGGATGCCGCTGCGCGCAAGGTCTCGGCCTAGATCGTCCAGGCGCGCGGGCCGCGTCGGGCGCTCTCAGCTCGGGGCGGCAGCCTCGCACCGGCGGCCACCCAGATCCCGATGCTCATCCCCCGCTCGCCGCCCCTGCCCAGGCGCAATCAGATGCCGTTCAAAACGTGCCGTAAATCCCCTGCGCTCACCCGTCTAGCGAGACGTAGCGGGAGCGCGAGCGGGCATTGTTCAGCCAAGCAGCCTGCGCGTTCAACGGGAGATCGCGTACATCTGGCCGGCCATTGCCGGGTCGGCCACCGCGCGCGCCAGGAAGTCGGCGAGGTCGCTCCGGGAGATCGTCGTGATATCAGGCAGCGTGCCTCCGGCGCCGACGCGGTAATGCTGGGTGAGCGGTCCGTCGATAAGACGCGCGGCGCGCACGATGGTCCAGTCGAGCCCCGAGCGCGCGACGAACGCCTCCATCGCCCGCATGTCGGCATATTTGTGCCGCAGCAACGGCTTGACGAGCGCGCGGTACCAGGCGGGCGCCGCAGGCTTGTCCAGCACGCCTATCGAGGACACGAGCACCAGCCGGGCCACGCCCGCCGCCCTCATACCGGTGACGATCGCGCGTGCGGAGTCGCGGTAGAAGGTCATCGGCCGCAGCGAGGCCCAGAAACCGGTCACCCCAAGCACGGACAGCACCGCCTCCTGCCCTTCCAGTGCCGCCTGGAACGAAGCCGGCTCCAGCGCATCGCAGCTCACCGCCCTTAGTCGGTCATACGAGAGGCCGAACGCTCGGGCGTCGCGGACCAAGGCGGTCGCCTTGTGGCCGCGCGCCAGAAGCTGCACGATCAGGTCCCGCCCGGTGCGTCCGCCGCCGCCGAACACCAGCAGCTTCATCGGGCGGTGCCCTGCGCGAGCGTCTCGGGCGGCGGGCTGAAGATAGTGATCGGGCATCCGTCGGGCTCGCCGAAGCTCATCGGCTCGAGAGGGTGAGGCGCGGCATGGACGCCGGCGACAGCGGCGACATCGTCCGTGACGACATGTGTGTAGGCGAACCGCATCTTCACCCTCCAGCAGGCGCTCCGCATCATAACGGTACGATACTGTGCCGTGCTGTATCAGCCGCACTTTCAAGCCGCAAGGCTTCGGACGGAGGGGACGATGCCCTGTCCCGATGCTAGAGAGCTATTGCGCAGGAGAGGGAAAGGCGGCGGCGAAGGCATGGCGGAAAAAGTCTCCCCCACTTTGGACAAGCGGGTCGCGCGATCGCGCGCGACCGTCCTCATGGAAACCTACCGCCAGTTGTCGGAGGGGGGGATTGGCGGGGTCAGCATCGATGCGGTCTCGAAGCGATCAGGCGTGTCCAAGACGACGATCTACCGCCACTGGCCGTCCCGCTCGGCGCTCCTGCTGGAGGCCTGCGCGAGCTTCGGAGCGCCGGCGCGGGTGCCGGGAACGGGTAGCCTTCGCGGTGATCTCCATGCCTTGCTGACAAGCCTGGCCGGCGCGCTGGACGGGACGCCCTGGAGCAAGGCCTATCCGTCGATTTTGGACGCGGCCGAGCGCGATCCGGAAATCGCCACTGTCCAGAAGCAGCTGCACGCGGCCTTCATGGCACCGTTCGAGGCCGTTCTGCAGCGGGCCTGTGCAGCGGGCGAAGCTTCGCTTCAGGGGCGCGCCACAAGCGAGCTCGTCGCACGCCTCGTGGGCCCGCTCTTCTTCCGGCGCTGGTTTTCGCGCGAGGCCATAGATGGCCGGTTCGTGGACGCGATCATAGACGCCGCCCTCAAGTAAGAAGGCAGGCTTGCAAGTCTGCCTTCTTATCGGTACGGCGGACGCATGGCGAAACCGAACGAGCCTCCCGGCGCCGAACTCGGCGCGCTGGTGGACGACCTGCTGCAATCGACGGGCATGCTGCTCCGGCGGCTCCGGTCGGAAGCGGCGGCGGAGGAGCTGAGCCTGTCCCAGGCGGCGGTGCTGGGGCGCCTCGCACGCCAGGGGGATGCGACGACGGCCGATCTGGCGCGCGCGGAAGGCGTGAAGCCGCAGTCGATGGGCGCCACTCTGGCCGGTCTCGAACAGCAGGGGCTGGTCGCACGGCGACCGCACCCGACCGACGGGCGTCAATTCCTGTTCCGGCTCACGCCCGCCGGCCAGGCCGCGCGCGACCGGCGACGCTTGTTGAAGCATAAATGGCTGACCGAGGCGCTGGGCGGCGTCACCCCCGCCGAGCGCGCGGCGTTGGGCAGCGCGCTTGCCATTCTTCGCCGCCTGAGCGCGTCCTGAGCGCCGTGGCGCGTTCCGACACTTTGCCGGCCCGGTTTCCGCTTCCGGCCAATCTCCGCGCGCTGGCGCATCGCAACTACCGGCTCTGGTTCGCCGGCGCGCTGGTCTCCAATATCGGCACCTGGATGCAGCGCACCGCGCAGGACTGGCTGGTGCTCACCATCCTGACCCACTACGACGCCCGCGCGGTCGGCGCCGTCATGGCCTTCCAGTACATTCCGCAGTTTCTGCTTCTGCCCTGGACGGGGCATGCCGCGGATCACCTCGATCGCCGACGCCTTCTGCTCCTCACCCAGGCCGTCATGGGCGTCCTGGCGCTGGGCCTTGGCGGGTTGACCATCTCGGGCATGGTGAGGCTGTGGCAGGTCGATGCGTTCGCCCTGCTGTTCGGCGTGGCGGCGGCGTTCGACGCACCGGTGCGGCAGACCTTCGTCGGCGACCTTGTCGGCGACGCGGACCTTGCCAACGCCGTGGCGCTCAACTCCACCTCGTTCAACGCCGCCCGGATGCTGGGTCCTGCGGCGGCGGGTCTGTGCATCGGCGCAATCGGCACCGGCTGGGCGTTCATCGTCAACGGCGTGTCTTTCCTCGCCGTGCTGGTGTCGCTGACCCGGCTCCGGTCGGATCAGCTGCACGGCCATGAGCGCCGCCCCCGCGCGACGGGCGCCATGCTCGCGGGCTTCGGCTATGTCGCCCGCCGGCGGGATCTGCGGACGATCACGGTCATGCTGTTCCTCATCGGCACGTTCGGCCTCAACACGTCGATCTTCATCTCGACCATGGCGGTCGGCGTCTTCCACGCCGACGCGACGCGCTTCGGCCTGCTCAGCTCGGCCATGGCCATCGGCACCTTCGCCGGCGCGTTCATCGCCACCGGCCGCGACCGGCCCCGTTTTGCGACGTTGACCGGCGGAGCCGCGCTCTTCGGCGCGGCGTGCGCCGCCGCCGCGCTCTCCCCGAGCTACTGGCTCTTCGCCTGTGCGCTGGCGCTGGTCGGCCTCGCGGCCCTGACCGTCACCAACTGCTCGAACACGCTGATGCAGCTTTCGAGCGCCCCCGAGATGCGCGGGCGGGTGATGGCGATCCGCCTCGCCATCGCGCTCGGCGGCACCCCGCTCGGCGCACCGCTGGTCGGCTGGGTCGCGCACGACGCCGGACCACGCTGGTCGATGGGCGTCGCGGCGGCGGCGGGCCTGGTCGCGGCGGCGATCGGCTGGCGATATCAGAACTGGACGGCAACGGAGACGGACTCATGACCCACGCGCGCCTGCACGTTCGCACCGACGACGGCGACTGCCCGTGCCAGCTCTTCGCCCCGGCAATCGGCGAGGGGCCCTGGCCGGCCGTGATCGTCTATATGGATGCGGGTGGCATCCGGCCTGCCATCGAGCAGATGAGCCGGCGTCTGGCCGATGCCGGCTATGTGGTGCTGCTGCCCGACCTGTTCTACCGCTACGGCCCCTATGGCCCGTTCGTGCCGAAGCAGGTGTTCGCGGGCGACTTCCGGGCGGTGCTCGGCCCATTGGTGGCGACGACGGACAACCTCAAGGCGGCCGAGGATAGCGGCGCGCTGCTGGCGATGCTCGACGCGCGCGGCGACGTGGTCGGGCGACGGGTCGGCGCCCTGGGCTTCTGCATGGGCGGGGGCATGGCGATCGCCGCGGCGGGCCGGTGGCCCGACCGCTTCGCGGCCGTCGCGAGCTTCCATGGCGGCCGGCTCGCGACCGACGCGCCGACCAGCCCGCACCTGTTCGCGCCCATGCTCGAGGCCGAACTCTATGTCGCGGCGGCCGAGGACGATGCGTCCTACCCCCCGGACATGGCCGAGCGGTTCGAGGCGGCGCTCGACGCGGCCGGCGTGCGCTATCGTGCCGAGACCTACCCCGCGGCGCATGGCTGGATGAAGCCCGACTTCCCCGTCTATGATCACGCGCAGGCCGAACGCGGGTGGCGCGCGATGCTGGACCTGTTCGGACGCACGCTGAAGGGATCCGCCGACGCGGCCAGCTAGGCGCATGGGACCCGTAGGCGGACGGTCGGGCCATCGGTGCGGCTCCCCCGCTTCTGCTTTCGTCCGTCGCGTAACTCTCATCGCCTTCGAGCTGTCCCGCCAGCGCGTATTCGGCTGCGTCGATGCCCGGCGGATCCTCTATAATGGCATCAAGAATTGTGCCTCGCGCCCGGCAGGAGCCGCTTCGGTTTGATAGGCTTTGCGGGGCGCACGCTCGAGCCGCTGCTGCGCGACAAGAGGCGAGGCGTGCCGCGCGTCGAAGATCGCCCTGTGCTGGACGGCCTTTCTGAACGCCGCGCTCCGGCGCGCCGGCCGCGAAAGAACAACCGCTTCCCCCAGGCAAGAGGACAGGCCCATGCGCATGACCCCCATCAATCCCCGCGACGGCATTTACCCGGCCACCGACGATTATGTGCACGCGATGGAAGTCATCGGCGCAGCCCGCTTTCTGTTCGTCAGCGGCACGATGGGGCTTGATGGCGAAGGGCACGCCCCCGAAGATCTGGACGCGCAGCTCGCGCTGATCTGGTCCAATATCCGCCGCATCCTCGCCGAAGCGGGCATGACGACGGGCCATATCGTGCGGCTGACAAGCTATCTGCGTGATGCCGCCTATGCCGAGGCGAACCAGAAGGCGCGCATCGAGGCCTTGGGCGACCGTCGTATCCCGACGACCGCGATCGTGGTCGAGACGCTGGTGCCGGAATGGCTGGTCGAGATCGAGGTCATCGCGGCCGCGTGAGCCGCTCGCACCTGCGCCTCGCCCTTCCGTGGGGCGCCGGTCGCGGAGGCACGGCCGCCGGAATGCAACGCCCGCGCCGCGGATCACCGCGTGAACCGCATCAGCCATGCCCGCGTCGCGGTTAGCCGACGCCCGCATGGGCCGCTGTTTGACAGGCCCGTCAGCCGCTGCCCTCGTCGAGCCGCCTCTCGTCGTGCAGCGCCGCATGGGCGACGACCCGCTCGATAAAGGCCCGCAAGCGGCTGAGATGGCGGAGGTCGCGATGGTAGCCCATCCAGATCTCGCGCCCCGGCGGCGGCGTGGGCGGGTCCAGACGGCGCAAGCCGGCCAGCTGGTCGCCGACCGGCCGTGGCAGCACCGCGATCCCGAGGCCCTGTGCGCAGAGCCGCGCCTGCACGTTGCGATTGTTCGATCGCACCGCGACGCGCGCGTTCGGAAAGCTCTCCGTCAGCCACGCAATGTCCGGGAACTGGCCCGTGGACGTGTCGTGGGTGATGAGCCGGAAGCCGCGGCCGTCGCCGAACACCGGCTCCGGCGCGTCGGCGGCGACATAGGCGCCGTAGCGCAGGCCCACCAGTCGTCGCTGCACAATGTCGGGCGTGTCGAACGGAACGATGCGGAAGGCGATGTCCGCTTCGCGCTGCGCGAGGCTGAACAAGCGCGTCCCCGTCAGCACCTCGATCTCCACCCTGGGATGGGCCTGTGCATAATCGGCGAGGACGGGAGGCAGCATATAGGCGCTGAACCAGTCGGCCGACGAAATCCGCAGCGTGCCGTGGAAATCCTGCGCCTGCCCGGCGAGGCGGCGCGCCATCGCCAGCGCGCTCTCCTCCATCTGCTCCGCCAGCGCGACGATCGACGCCCCTTCCTCGGTCGGGACCAGGCCCTCGGCGGTCCTCTGGAAGAGCGTCTGGCCGCTTGCCTGCTCGAGCGCCTTGAGCCGCCGGCCGACCGTGGGGTGACTGAGCTGCAGCGCGCGCGCCGCGCCGCCCAGCGTGCCTGCGCGCGCGACCGCCAGGAAGATCCGGACATCGCTCCAGTCCATCGCTCCGCCTTACAGATGTGAACCGCTGCCGGATAGACCGCCGGCGCGCCGGACCGACAGGCCCGGCGCGCAACCGCCTCGGCCGCGCGATCACAACTGAACGCCCGATGTGCAGAAACGTAAGTTTTCGCGGCATGACGCGCGCCTATCTCGTCCAGGCACAGGCAAGACGTCGGGGCCGCCCAAGATCGGCGCGCTCGACGGAGGTCAAATGCAACAGCGGGAGACGTGACCATGAACGATGGCAAACAGGCCGTCCGCACCTTCGTCTATTATGAAGGCGCCAGCGACGCGCGCTTCGATCGCGATTTCTACACCAATCATCATCTGCCCTTGTGCCTGGATTCGTGGGGTCGCTATGGCCTGCAAAGCGCGAGGGCCTTTTACGCTGCCGACGGTGCGGCCGGCACGCTGGTGATCTGCGAGTGCATTTTCCGCGACGAGGAGGCGCTGCAAGCCGCCTTCGCCTCTCCGGAGACACGGGCGGTAATGGCGGACGTGCCGCGCTTCACCGACCTTACGCCGATCCGCACCCGTCCCGTGCCGATGGACCCCTTCCCGTCGGTGGACTGAGGACCGCCCCTTCCGATCCGATCATGGGAGAATGAGATGCAGATCGGCATCATCGGGCTCGGCGCCATGGGCGCCCCGATCGCGCGCAACCTCGTCAAGGCCGGACACGAGGTGCGCGCGTGGAACCGCACCCCGCCGGCGCCGGACGCCATGTCCGGCCTCGTCCTTCTCGACGATCCGGCAGCCGCCTTCCAGGCCGAAGCCGTGCTCACTGTCCTTTCGGACGATGCCTCGATCCGGGAGGTCGTGCTCGAGCCAGGGCTTGTGCGCCGCGCCCGGCCCGGTCTGGTCCATGTCGTCGTCTCGACCATCTCGGTCGCCTTCGCGCAGGCGCTGGCGGAGCTGCACGCGCAAGCGGGGCTCGGCTATGTGTCGGCGCCCGTGCTGGGGCGCCCGGACGTGGCCGCCCGGGGCGCGCTCAACATGCTGGTGGGCGGCGCGGCCGCGGCGGTCGCGCGCGTCGAGCCCGTGCTCGCCGCGACGAGCCAGAGGCTGTGGCATTTGGGCGAGGCGCCCGAGCGGGCGAACGCCGCGAAGCTCGCGGCGAACATGATGATCGCGATGGCGATCGAGGCGCTCGCCGAGGGCGCGGCGATCGCGGAAAGCGTCGATCTCCCCCGCGCGCGCTTCTTCGAACTCGTGCTCGGCACGCTCTTCTCTGGGCGCGCTTACGAGACCTACAGCGCCCAGATTACCGACCGTGCCTACGAACCGAAGTTCAGGGCGGCGCTGGGGCTGAAGGATCTGAGACTCGCGGCGGAGGCGAGCGCGCGGACCGGCCGCACGCTGCCGATGCTCGAAGCGGTGCGCGCGCGATTGAGCGAAGCGGTCGCGGCGGGCCTTGGAGACAAGGACTGGTCGATCCTCGCCGAGCTGAGCCTGGAGAGCCGCGCCCCGCACCGGCTTGAGGGCGGCGCGACGCCGCCGCCCGCCGCCACCCAAATTCCAAGCAACTGAGGAGAGCAGGCGATGATCGCAGCTCTGGACGGATTTACGCAGCAGATGGTCCCGGCGAACGGAATAGCGCTTCATAGCGTCACCGGCGGCGACGGGCCGCCGATCGTCCTGCTCCATGGCTTTCCGCAAAGCTGGTGGGAGTGGCGCAAGGTCATGCCGTTGCTCGCCGATCGTTTCAGCGTGGTGGCGCTGGACCTGCGCGGTGCGGGCTTCTCCGACTGTCCGGCGGACGGCTACGACAAGGCCACGCTGGCCAAGGACGTGCACGCGGCGATGCGCGCGCTCGGGCATGAGCGCTATGCGGTGTGCGGCCACGATATCGGCGGCATGGTCGCGGTGGCGGTGGCGGCCACCCACCGCGACACGGTCACCCATCTGGCGGTGCTCGACGTGCCGCTTCCCGGGTGGAGCAAATGGGAGGCGACCGCCGCCGGCCTTTGGCATTTCGGCTTCCATATCAAACGCGATCTGCCCGAACGCCTGATCCATGGGCGCGAATATGACTATATCGCCGCCTTCGTGGCGGAGCGGATGTACGATCACACCCATTTCGATCCGGAAGATCTCGAGATTTTCGCACGCGCCCTGGCGCTTCCGGGCAGGACCCGCGGCGCGATGGAATGGTATCGCGCCTTTGCGGCGGACCATCCCGCCGCGCTCGCATGGAAGCGCCAGCCGCTTGAAATGCCCGTGCTAGCGCTTGGCGGCGAGCATCGCTTCGGCCCGCACATGGTCGACATGCTCAAGGAGTTCGCGCGCGACGTGACCGGCGGTTCGATCGCGCGCGCGAGCCACTATGTCGCGGACGAGCGACCGAAGGAGGTGGCGGCGGCGCTGATCCGCTTCCTTGGCCGGGCAGCGCCGGGCCGGTGAGGCGTTTCGGCCACCCCCCCACACATGCAAGGAGATCGACCATGTCTACCCCGTCGACGGTGCGCGGCATCAACCATATCGGCATCACCGTTCCCGACATCGAGGCCGCCAAGGCCTTCCTCGCGGCGGCGCTCGGCGGCCAGCTGATCTACCAATCCTTCGGCCCGGCCGATCCGCCCCGGCAGGGCGAGGCGTTCGAGCGCGCCACCGGCGCCGCGCCGGGCACGGTGGTCCGGGCGCAGGCGATGGTGAAGATCGAGACCGGGCCGGATCTCGAGCTGTTCGAGATGCACGGGCCCGATCAGGCCGCGCCGGCGCGGGCGAGCGATTTCGGGATCACGCATTTCGGGGTCTATACCGATGATATCGACGCGGCCGTCGCGCGCTTCGTCGCGGCGGGAGGAGCCGCGCTGACCGCGCCGCGATCGATCCCCTACGCCACCGAAAAGGGCGAGAGAAACAAGGTCTGCTACTGCCGCATGCCCTGGGGGACGACGATCGAGTTCATCACCTTGCCCGATCGCATGGCCTATCGCGACCACACCGCCCTGCGCCGGTGGCAGGACGAGGATCGCGCCGCTTCATCCGGTCAGTCATTCTCGCAATAAATCTTTTTAGGCGGTGACCATCGCGTCGCGAGCGACGAAGAACAGGGCATGGTGATCGATCCGATCTTCAGCGCCAAGCCGGCCCCGGCCCTGCCTCGATCGCGCGTCGACGCGGCGGCCGCAGGGCGCGGCGATGCCTGGGGCGCGCTGATGGCGGCGGCGCAATCCGGCCATGGCGGCGCGTACCAGCGGCTCCTGACCGAGATCTCGGCCTGGCTGGCGCAGTATTTCCGCCGGCGCCTGCCAGCCGGAGAAATCGACGACGCGGTGCAGGAGACGCTGATGGCGGTGCATCGCCGCCGCCACACCTATGATCCGCGCCTGCCGCTCGCCCCCTGGCTGGCGGGCATCGCCAGGCGCAAATGGATCGATCAGCTTCGCGGCATGGGGCGCCGCTCCGCCGACGCCCTTCCCGCCGATCTCGCCACCCCCGGCCACGAGGCGGCGGTGACCAGCGCCTCGGTGCTGGCCGGCCTGCTCGACCAGCTGCGCCCCGCGCAGGCGCAGGTCATCACGCTCGTCAAGCTGCACGGGTTCAGCGTGGAGGATGCCTCGCGCGAGACCGGCCTGTCCGCATCGGCCGTGAAGATGAATATCCACCGTGGCCTTGCTCGCCTTTCCTCGATCCTAGAGACAAAAGATGACGTCGACTGACGCGCTGATCCGCACCCTCTCCGCCGATCTCGTCGCCGTGAGGCGCCGAAGCGTGCCGCGCGAGGTGGCAGCGCTGGCGGCGGTCGGCGTGGTGGAGGCGGGCCTGCTCCTGGCCGCCGGCGCGATGCGTCCGGACATGGCGCAGATGATCTCGACACCCTTCATGCTGTGGAAGATCGGCAGCCTGGCGCTGCTGGCGGGCGTGACCGGCCTCGTGGCGGTGCGCTCGCTCGCCCCGCCCGCCACGCCGCGGCGGGGGATGATGGCCGCGCTCGCGCTGGCGGCGCTGACGGTCGTCGCGGGGCTGTTCGTCACCCCGACGGGAGCGGGCGGCTTGCCGCTGCTCCAGCGTCTCTCGCCCGTCCACGGCCTGCTCTGCGCGACCGCCATCACCGTGCTGTCGCTGCCGATGATGGCGGCGCTGGCGGTGCTGATGCGACGCGCGGCGCCGGTGCGGCCGCGTCAGAGCGCGCTCGCGTGCGGGCTGGCCGCCGCGGCCTCGGGCGCGCTGATCTTCACGATCTGCTGCCCCATGAACGATCCGCTCTACGTCATCGTCTGGTACGCGCTCGGGGTCGCCGCCGTCGCCTCGGCCGCGCGCTGGCTCCTGCCCAAGCGCTTCCGCCTCTAGACTCCCGCCGCGCCGCGCCCGCGCGGCCCGCCATTTCCCCGCGCGCTCGTCTCTCGAAGCCTGTGCCTCGGGATCGGACGGCGCGCGCCCTTTCCGCCTCGATCTGGAGTTCGCCATGACCATGAGTTTGACACGCCAACCGCCCGTGACCCGCGCCGGCGCCGCGTCCCACTGGCTCAAGCGCTATTATTTCACGCGCTTCCTCGTCTCGGCGCTGTGGGTGCTGCTCGCCTTCGCCGTTGCGCGGCATGTGCCGCCGCTCGCCGCGGTGATGCTGATCGGCTACCCGGCCTGGGATGCGCTCGCCAATTATGTCGATGCGCTCCGCAGCGGCGGCCTCGCGCGGAACCGGGCGCAGGCGCTCAACGTCGCGGTCAGCCTCGTCACCAGCTTCGCCGTATCGGTCGCGCTGGGCCGCGGCCCCCACGCGGTGCTGTTCGTCTTCGGCGTGTGGGCGTGGTTTTCGGGCGTCCTGCAACTCGCCGCCGCGGCCAAGCGGTGGAAGACCGCCGGCGCGCAATGGGCGATGATCCTCAGCGGCGCCCAATCCGCGCTCGCCGCCAGCTTCATGATCAAGATGGCGATCGGCACGAAGGCGGTCGGCATCGCCGACGTGGCGCCCTATGCCGCCTTCGGCGCCTTCTATTTCCTGGTGTCCGCCCTCTCGCTGACGGTGAGCGACGCCCGCAAGGCGACCAAGAAAAGCCGGTGAGCACGTCGCCGACCGCGCGCCTCCGCGCATCCTCTCACCCGGAGACGAGAGCCTCGTGACTTATGGCTATTTCCGGACGGCGCTTGCCGCGCTTCTCGCCGTCTCTTCCACGCAGCCCGCGGCGGCGGCGGGCGACGGGACGACCGCGGATCGGGGCCGCGCCGCGCCTCTGGCGCTCACCGTGACCCTCCCCAAGCGCTTTCCGACCAATGTGCACGGGCGCTTGCTGGTGTTCGCCGAACGGGCGACGCCCGCGAACGCCGGGGCCGACGAGATCGATCTCGATGACCAAGCCGGCGCCGTGGCCGTGGCGGCGCGCGACATAGCCGGCTTCGGCGCCGCCCGGCGCGCGATCATTGACACCGATGCGAACGCCTACCCCATGCGCTTCGCCGCGCTTCCGCCCGGTTCCTACCGGGTTCAGGCGGTGCTCGATCGCGATGGCGACTATACTTACGCCGGTCGCGGCGCGGGCGACCTGGTCTCCAAGGTCGTCACCCTCGCCTTCCCGGTCACCTCGCCTCCTGAGATCGCCCTGGAGCGCCGCCTTCCGCCCCCCGCCGGCCAGTTCGACACCACCGGCCTTCCACGCGCCGCGGCCGCGCAGATCGCCGCATCGCGTCCGCATCTTCATGACGAGCGCATCCCGTCGCCGACGCTCACACGCTTCCACGGCGGCCGCCGCCTCATCAAGGCATGGGTGCTGACGCCGCCCGGCTACGACCCCGGTGCGCGGATCACCTATCCGACCGTGTTCACCGCCGGCGGGTTCGGGGCGACGCACAAGCTCGACGGCCAGCAGCTCTCCCGCCAATGGCATCTGATGGAAACGGGCGCGATCCCGCCTGTGATCTGGGTGGCGCTCGATTATTCGACACCCAACGGGACGACCGAATTTGCCGACAGTGCCAACAACGGGCCCTGGGGCGAGGCGCTGATCCGCGATGTCCTGCCGAGCCTGGAACGGCGTTACCGCATGGATGCGCGGCCGAGCGGTCGCTTCCTCACCGGGCACAGCTCGGGCGGCTGGTTCGCGCTCTGGGCCATGGTCCGCTATCCGGCGCTTTTCGGCGGCGCCTGGGCGTCGGCGCCCGATCCCGTCGACTTTCACGATCTTCTCGGCGTGGATCTCTATGCGCCGGGGGCCAATATGTACCGGGCGCCGGATGGCGCGCCGCGCGTACTGGAGCGCGATCACGATCGCGTGATCACGACCATCAGGGACGCCGCGCGGCGCGAGGCCGTCCTCGGCACCAGGGGCGGGCAACTCCGCTCGCTCGAAGCGGTCTTCTCGCCGCGCGGCCGCGACGGCGAGCCCGCCCTGCTCTTCGACCGCCGGACCGGCGCCGTCGATCCGAGGGTGGCGGCCTATTGGCGGGAGCATTTCGATATCGCGCACCGGATCGAAGCCGCCTGGCCGCGCTCGGCGAGGCAGCTCGATGGCAAGATCCATGTCGTGGTGGGCACCGCCGACTCCTATGGTCTGGATGGTCCCGTGCACCGGCTCGATGCGCTTCTGCGGACGCTCGGCGCGCGGGCGGACATCCGCTTCGTGCCGGGCGCGACGCACAGCCTGTCGATGCTCTACGCGAAAGACGGCGACCGCGACGCCTTGTGGAAGGAGATGACGCGCGCGATGCAGGCGGTCGCCCGGCCCGATCCGGGCATCGCCGCCGATCGGACCGCATCCGCGCTCCCGCCAAGCGCCCCGCCCGTCTTCGCCGCCCTGGCCGACTGGGACATGAGCCGGGCGCGCGCGCTCGCGCACGCCATGCCTCCCGGCGCCGAACGATGCGCGGCCGAGGGCGTGATCGCGGTGCGGGAGAACCGGCTCGAACAGGCGGCGCGATCGCTTCCGCCCTGCCTGGCGACGCTGGAGCAGACACGGTCCTCCCATGCGCGCATGGCCTTCGAGGCGCTCCTCGATGCCGCCCTCCGCCAGGGCGACTATCGGCGGCGCCATGATCTGCTCGTGCGCTGGCTGCGCGCCCATGCGGGCGACACGGCGCCCGACCAAGCCGCCGATCTTCGGGACGAACTCGGAACGGCGGCGGCGTTGCGCGGCGTGCCCCGCCCGCGCGTCACCGGCCGCGCAATGGCCAGGCTGCGGAGCTATCTCAACCCACTGGGCACACGGACGGTCGATCTGACGGTGCGCGCCGTCACGCTGCCATGGCTGATCGATACCGGCGCCAATATCTCGGCCGTGTCCGAGAGCGCCGCGCGGCGCATGAACCTCGCCGTCCGGGACGCCGGCTACGAGGTCGTGGGGACGACCGGGCGAACGACGGCGACGCGGATCGCCGTTATAGACCGGCTGCCGCTCGGCGGCATCACGCTCCGCAACCTGGTGGCGCTGGTCGTACCGGACGCGGCCCTGCGCATCCGCTCTCCCCGCGCCGATTATCAGATCGCGGCGATCCTCGGCTATCCGGCGCTGGCGCAGCTCGGCCGCTTCAGCATCGATCCGGACGGCAGCGTCGAAATCGATCGCGCCGCGCCGCCGCTGCGATCGGGCGCGAGGCTCTACATGAACCGGCTGACGCCTGTCGCCGAGGTCGAGATAGCGGGCCGTGGCGGTCTGCTGAGCCTCGACACCGGCGCGAACAGGACCACGCTCTACGCACGCTATGCGGCCCGCTTCGCCGACCGCGCCCCTCGCTGGTCGCGCAAGCGCGAGACCGCGCTGGGGCTGGGCGGCGGCCAGGCCGGCGAGGTGCTGGTCGAGCCGGATCTCACGATCAAGGCCGGCGCGGCGACGATCACCGACCATGACGTGACCATCGCGCTGGACGGCGACCGGACGAACCCGGTGCTCGGCAATCTTGGCCAGTCCGGCCTGGCCTTGGCGGGGCGCTACACGGTCGACTTCCGATCGATGCGGCTGCTGCTGGGAGCGGAAGGGGCGCAGCGCAACGAGGTCGATGCGTCCTGCCGGGCAGGCGGCCCCGTCAGATGCTAGCGGACATCAGACTTCCTGTACGAATACACCCGGAGGTGCGACCGATCCTTCGATCCTTTACCGGTCCGCATCCAGGAGCGAACGATTGCCTAGTGCCGCCGCCGGAGAGATGGTCATACGTGTAAGCCAGGTTCATGACAGTGTCCGCCGCCCCAGTTCTCCGAAGGCGTATGTACAAAAGCCAAGCCAATGAACAAGTTTCTAGAATTCAAACCACAGAATAATACGAGCTGCTTGATGTCGGCACGCGCTTCTTCATCCGATCGGCGCCGCAAGCTCTCACTTGAGTATCAATCACGATTAACGCTTCCTGCAGCCCTGGCAGAAGATGCGTGCCATGTGGATCGGCGGCACGATTGGTAAGCCACACTCGGAGAGCCTGTCTCAAAGATTGGAAAAGCAACTGGCAGGCGTTTGTCTTCATCGCGCCCCCGGCAGCTTGGGCTGGGGATGGTGGCGGAGAGCCACACAAGATCGAGCGGGCACAACAAGCTGCAAACGTACAAATGTTCGGCGCTGGTCTTCGCCACGCCTCCGGTTGCGGACGCCTTGGAGCAGCAGGTGAAACCACAGCCGGCGCAGCGTACGAGCGACGGCTACGGCGTCGATTGCGAGACGGGCGCTCTGTCAGAAATGAGGACCAATGTGCCGACCGATTCCCTGCAAGTTGTGAGGCCACGCCTCCATCCGCGGATGTAATGGCCGTCGAAGGCCGCGCCGTCTTAACATAGGTCGTGCCACCACTTGGCCTAAAAGCGCTTGCCTCTCACACCTTAGCGGCATCGCTGAAGAAGGCATTCGCCCGCGCCGAAAGCCGGGCGGCAACGCGATCGGAGAAGATTCCCGCCAGAATGCCGATCGCGCAGAATGCCATGTAATTATTGCTCCCGGTGGCAATCGAGGAGGCGCTACCGAGGACCGCGCTGCCCCCGCTCAGCACCACCAACACGCACAGAGCAATTTGGTTGTAAGCTGTCGGGCAAGGACCCACTGAGGCGGCCTATCGCTGCTTGGACGATCCCATAAGCGGACATTGTTCCATTCGCCGTTTTGACGGCTCTGCCGGATCGAAGCGCATCCAGCCCCCTGGTGGAGCAGGCGCGAGCGTCAACCGGCCGCGTGAACTGGCAACCGGGCGCGCAGCGATGCATCGCCGGCGAGCCTGACCGACTCAGGGCCCACCACTTGAACCCCGAGGCATTGCGTTCTCGACGAGAAACCAGTGTGGTTCTCGGGCATAAGCCAAGCTCGTGGAGGGCATTAAGCTTCGTTTTGAGTCCAAGCATCTCGCCCAGCTGTCGCCGCCACACAGTGTCGTCAGAAGCGGAAGCTCGCCCAGCCCGCGACAAAGTCGGAACTTCGGAAGCCGGCCTGGGTCAGGGCGCCGCCGGCTTGGAGATGCTCGTAGCGGCCGGTGAAGGACAGGCGCGGCGTGATCGTCCAGACGAGCTGCGCGCGCGCGGTCTCCCCGATCTTGCGCGCGCGGACATTCTGCGTGCCCGCAAAGGCCGATCCATTGGCGCGATAGACCGCATCCTTCACGCTGTCCCGCCACGAAAACTGATACTCGATCGCCGCGCGGACCTTGGGCAGGAGCTGGACGCTGAGATTGGGCGCGGCCGCGATCAGGTTGGTGGGCGTCGCGTAGAGCTGGTAGCTGTAATAGACATTGTTGCCGAACGGCGCGAGCGCGGCATTCAGCCGTCCCTTGCCGTAGGAACCGCCGCCGCTGCCATAATCGGCGTGGACGCCGATCCGCGGCGCGGCGCGGCCCTTGCCCAGGCGATAGCTCTGCGCGACAAAGGCCTGCCAGGCGGAGATCGGGCGGCCATCGAAATGGCCCGCCTGGTGGTTGACCGTCCAGTCGAGATTGACGGGCCCGATATCGCCCCAGACATGAACGCCGTAGAATTGGCGCTCCTCGCGCGCCGACCGCCCGCCCCAGATCGCGGCCCGGTTGCGCAGCCGCCAGACGAACGGATCGAGATAGAGCTTCGACGTGCCGAACAGGTGCGTCGGCAGCACGATCCCGGTCGAGATGCCGGTGAAGCGGCGGCCGTCCGAGTTTAGGTCGTCGCCCGTGCCGCCCTGGGTGTTGCGCGTGACGGTGAAGTCAAACAGATCGATCCGGACGGATCTGGTCCGCGCCCATCCTCTGATCCCGTTGAAGGTGAGGAAGATGGTGTTGTTGTCGCGCGGCACGGTGAGCAAATTGGGTCCGTCGGCGAAGGTCTGGCGGCCATAGCGCAGGCCGACATCGGTATTGGCGAGGCGCCCCGTCAGATCCGCGAAGGATTGCTGGACGACGAGCGTGTTGCGCAGATTGCCCGAGGGCACGCCGATATTGGCGCCGCTGATGCCGCCATGGGCAAGCTCGCCATAGACGCGGAGGTGCTCGCCAATGTGAAGATCGGCGCCACCGACGATGCGGGCGATATCCTGGCGCTGCGCCTCGCTCTCCCGCAGATCGGGGTTGGTGGTCACGTTCATGCGCAGCCGCAGTTCACCCGACAAAGTGAGATAGACGAGTCCATCGGGCGTGAGCGGGAGATATTTGAGCCTGTCCAGGACATCCTTGCGCTGCGCCGCTTCGCGCGGTGCCCGCCAGACCTCCGCCCAGCGCGACTGATTGTAGCCGCCGGTGGTGACGCCATGGCCGATCGCCTCGGCGGGGTAACTTTCCGAAAGCGGCGCGGCGAGCGTCTGGCGCGGGCGATCGGACGGGCCGATGACTTGGGAGAGAGCGGGAGCGGCGCAGCCCAGGAGCGCGAGCGCGAGGGAGGCGGCGCCGATGCGGCGTCGCGGCAGGATCTGCATGGGATAGTCCTCGACATGGGCAAGCGGCGCGGCCGCCCGCCCGAGGGGATCATTCGGCCGGAACGGCGTCGGCGGGATGCGGCTCGCCGCGCGGACCGGCCTGACCGGCCAGCGCCTGGGCGAACCGCGCGCGATCCAGCCGCCCCTCCCAGCGCGACACGACCACCGTGGCGACCGCATTGCCGATGAAGTTGGTGAGGCTGCGGCACTCGCTCATGAAGCGGTCCACGCCCAGGATGAGCGCCATGCCGGCCACCGGCACGCTCGGCACGATCGAGAGCGTCGCCGCCAGCGTGATGAAGCCGGCGCCGGTGACGCCCGCCGCGCCCTTGGACGAGAGCATCGCGACGGCGAGGAGCAGCAATTGCTGGCCGATCGTCAAGTCGACGTTGCACGCCTGCGCGATGAACAGCGCGGCGAGCGTCATGTAGATGTTGGTGCCGTCCAGATTGAACGAATAGCCGGTGGGGACGACCAGGCCGACGATCGACTTGGGGCAACCCGCCCGCTCCATCTTCTCCATCAGTGAGGGCAGCGCGCTCTCCGAGGAGGAGGTGCCGAGCACGAGCAGCAGCTCGGCCTTGAGATAGCCGATGAGCTTGAGGATGGAGAAGCCAGCCGACCAGCTCACCGCGCCGAGCACGACAAGCACGAAGAAGAGGCTGGTCAGGTAGAAGGTTCCGACGAGCGCGGCGAGATTGGCGAGCGTGCCGACGCCATATTTGCCGATGGTGAAGGCCATCGCGCCGAACGCGCCGACCGGCGCCGCCCGCATCAGGATCGCGACGACCTTGAACATCGCCAGCGACAGGTCATCGAGCCCGCGCAGGATACGGTCCCCGCGCGGGCCGATCAGCGCCAGGCCGATGCCGAACAGGATCGCGGCGAACAGCGTCTGGAGGATGTTGCCCGCCGTCAGCGCCGTGAGGAAGCTTTCGGGGATGATACCCATGAGGAAGCCGGTGAGCGTCGTTTCGTGCGCCTTCGCGGCATAGTCGGCGATCTTGGCGGTATCGAGCGTGGCGGGATCGATGTTGAGCCCGGCGCCCGGGCGGACGACGTTGGCGACGATCAGCCCGAGGAGCAGCGCCACCGTCGAGAAGACCAGGAAATAGGCGAAGGCCTTGCCCGCCACGCGGCCTACCGCGGCGAGATCGCGCATGCCCGCGATGCCGGTCACGATGGTGAGGAAGATCACCGGCGCGATGATCATCTTGACGAGCTTGATGAAGCCGTCGCCGATCGGCTTCAGCGCCTCGCCCGTGGCCGGCGCGAAATGGCCGAGCAGCACGCCGAGCGTGATCGCCACCAGCACCTGGACATAGAGTTGCGCGTACCAGCTCTTGGCAGCGGCACCGCCCCCGCCTTCTTGCGTGTCGGTTCTCCGGATCATCGCATCACCTCTCCTCTCCGCCACTGCCGGGCGGTTGTGTCGATGCGCCATGATCCGCCTCTTCCCCTGCGGGCGAAGACGTCCGTGCTATTATTTGAATAACAATATCTGTCAGTGACTTAGCTGCCCCTGCCCGGCCACCGTGATGCAGAATTCGGCACAGGCTCCGGCGGCCTTGTGCAAATCCTTGCACAAGGCGGCGATCCCGCTAGGCTTGCGGTCCATGGCGCGGCCCGCACGATCGAACTGGCTCTGGGTGGTGGGCACGCTCGTCTGCGCGCTGGCCGTCGCCATGCTCGCGGGCGCGATCGCCAGGCATCGCGCCATGGCCGCGCTTGCCGCCTCGACGCGCGTCGATGCGCAGCTGCGCGCGTCGCTGCTCGACAGCGAGATCGCGCGCTACCGGCTCGTTCCGCTCGCGCTGGCCGACGATCGCGACGTGGTCGACACCCTCGCCGGGCGGCGGGGTGCTGCGGACGCGCTCGACCGCAAGCTCGAGGCGCTCGCGCGGACGACGGGCGCATCGGTGCTCTACCTCGTGGATCGACAGGGCATCGCGCTCGCCGCCAGCAACTGGAACACGCGCGCGAGCTTTGTCGGCGCCCGCTACGGGTTTCGCCGCTATGTTCGCGATGCGCTTGCCGCGGGGTCCGGCGCGCAATACGCCATGGGCACGGTCAGCCGCCGCCCGGGCCTCTTTCTCTCGCGCCGAACCAATGGCGGCGGCGTGATCGTCATCAAGCTCGAATTCGATCGGGTCGAGAAGGACTGGCGGCGCGCCGGCGGCGATACCTTCGTCGAGGATGCGCGCGGCATCGTCGTCGTCACCAGCCGACCGGCGTGGCGTTTCGCCGCGACGCGGCCGCTGTCGCGCGCGGACCTCGCCGCCGTGCATGTCGAGAGCAGCCTGCCCGCCGGCATGGTGCGCCCGCTGCGGATCGGCGGCGAGCGCGTCTCGCAGACGGTGCCCACCGCCTATCCGGGCTGGACCCTGACGCTGAGCCGCGCGGCCGAAGGGATCGAGCGGCCGGCCGCGCGTGCCGCGTCGATCGGCGCGGGTCTGGCGGTGATCGCATTGGCGGCGCTCGGCTGGGGATCGCGCCAGCGCGCCCTGCTCAATCGCCGGCGCACCGCCGAACTCGAGGAGGCCGTGGCGACGCGCACCGCCGAACTCACCCGCGAGATGGACGAGCGCGCCGCAAGCGAGGTGCGGGCCGCCGAGCTTCGCGAGGGTTTGCGTCAGGCCAACCGGCTGGCCACGCTCGGCCAGGTCACGGCCAGCGTGGCGCACGAGACCGCGCAGCCCGTGGCCGCGATCCGCACCTATGCGCAAACCAGCGCCACGCTGCTCGATCAGGGCGACGGCGAAACCGTGCGCGCCAATCTGGCGGCGATCGCGCGGCTCGCGGACCGGATCGGCGCCGTCACCAGCGAATTGCGCGGCTTTGCCCGCCGCAGGACGGATCATCAGCGCCCGGTCCTGCTCGCCGACATCGTCGACGGCGCGCGCCTCATCCTCAAGGAGCAGCTTCGAAGCGTGCGACTGGTGGCGCCGGCGATCGATCCGACGCTGGCCGTTTGGGGCGGGAAGGTCCGGCTCGAACAGGTGCTGGTCAATGTGCTGCAGAATGCGCTGGAGGCCACGCGCGGACAGGCCGAGCCGGCGATCACCCTCGATCTCGCGGTCGAGGAGCGCAGGCTGGTACTCGGAATTCAGGATAACGGCCCTGGCATCGGCGAGGATGTGGCGCGCCGGCTGTTCACACCCTTCGTCACCAGCCGGCCGGACGGGCTCGGGCTGGGGCTCGTCATCGCGCACGACATCATGATCGAGTTCGGCGGCGCGCTCCGCCATGTTCCAGGCCCCGCCGGCGCACGGTTCGAGATCGAGATGGTGCGGCCATGACCGACCGGCCCGTCGCGCTGGTCGAGGACGACGCCGATCTTGCGGCGGCGACGACGCAGCTTCTGTCGCTCAACGGCTATGCCGTGCAGCGCTTCGGCGAGGCACGCACCGCGCTGGCCGCAATTGACGCGGCGTATGAAGGGATCGTCGTCACCGACATCCGCATGCCCGGCATGTCCGGCATCGACTTGTTTCGCGCCTTGCACGAGCGCGACGCGGATCTTCCCGTCATCCTCATCACCGGCCACGCCGATGTCGCCACCGCCGTCGACGCGCTGAAGGCGGGTGCGTGGGATTTCCTGACCAAGCCGTTCGATCCCGACATCCTGCTCGGCGCGATCGGGCGGGCGACGGCGGCGCGCCGGCTGGTGAGAGAGAATCGGACGCTGCGCGATGGGGATGCGAACGGCGTCGCCGCCCGGCTGATCGGGCGCAGCCCGGCGATCCAGCGGATCCGCGACATGATCCCGGTGCTCGGCGACACCGATATCGATGTGATCGTGGAGGGCGCCACCGGCACCGGAAAGGCGCTGGTCGCGCGGCTGATCCATCGCGCGGGCCGGCGCGCGCGGCACCGCTTCGTCGCGATCGACTGCGCGACCGTGCCCGCCGCCGCCGTCTCCGATCTGTTCGGCGCGCAGGGCCTGATCGCCCGCGCCGATCGCGGCACGCTGTTCCTCGACAATCTCGATCGCGCCGAGGCGGCGCTTCAGCGGCGGCTGATCCCCTTCGTCGAGGATCGCTTGATCGGGCATGCCGCGCGCGAGCCTCGATCGCTCGATGTCCGCATCGTCGCCGCGCTCGACGAAGGGCAGAAGGTTTCGATCGACGTCGCGCTCTATCATCGCCTCGCGGCCGTGTCGCTGCGCCTGCCGAGGCTCGCGGAACGGCCCGAGGACGTGCCGCTCCTCGTCGCGCATTTCCTGCGAAGCCTTGCCGAGGCCCATCACCGGCCCGCGCCCGCGCTGGCGGACGCCACGATGCTGCTCAGCCGGCGCACCTGGCCGGGCAATATCCGCGAGCTCGAACTCGCGGCGGAAAGGCTGGTGCTGGGGCTGCGCGAGGATGCCGGCAGCGCAAGGACCGACGCGCCCCTGCCGGACCGCGTTCGCGAGTTTGAACGCGCCGCCATCATCGACGCCGTCACCGCCGCCAACGGCGAGATCGTCCGCGCGATCGAAGCGCTCGGCATCCCGCGCGAGACATTCTACTATCGCGTCAAACGCCTCGGGATCGACATCGCGGCGCTGCGCAAGCCGAGGGCGAGGCCTTCCGGCTGATCCGCAAGACCGGTTGAGCAAGCGGCGGGAGAGAGGGACGACCGCCGCGGTCCGCCCCAAGGGCTGACGCGCCGATCCGGCGCCTGACCCCCGCCACTGTCCGGTTCCGGACAGGGCTTCTGTCCGCTTCCGGACAGGCGCACCGGCGCCGACGGAGCGGCTTCCCCGCGTCGCCACGCTTTTCCCGCCCCGTTCCACTTGGCATGCATCCTGCAAAGTGGGGGAGGACCGTCGTTCCGGCGGTCTCGTGAAAGGATGACGGGATGCGCACTACCCTGCTCAAGCTCAGCCTGGCCGGTCTCGCCCTGATCGGCGGCGGCGCGGTCGCCGGCGTGGCGGCCGCCGCCGCCGGGCCCGACGCCGGCCTCCAGCGGATCGTCCTGCTGAGCGATCTCAACCTCCGCACCGCCAGCGGGCGCGCGGCCGCCGGCCGCCGCATCGCCACTGCCGCGGACCAGGTCTGCGACGACCAGGGCAGCCGCGATCTCGCGCGTGCCACCTGCCGCGCCCGCGCCCGCGCCGAGGCCTTGCGGTCGCTCGACGCGCGGGTCGCCGCCCTCACCGCCGCGCCCGTCCTTGCCGACGCGCGATGATCGGCATGAGGGAGCACCCGGGCGCGGCGGTGCGGGCGGGCGCGCGCGGATGAGCGAGGCGCCCGCATCCTCCACCCCACCGGGCGCGGCGATGGACCGGCGCATCGCGCGGCGCGCCGGCCGCCGCTGGCGTCTGCCCGCCGGCGCGGCCGCCGGCGTCGGGCTGCTGTTCGCGGCGTGGCACGTGCTGCCCGCGAAAGGCTCCACCGACATGGCGGCCGCCGATGTCGAGACCGGGCTGGTGACGCGCGCGCCGTTCGACGATGTGCTGCCGGTGCGCGCCACGGTGGCGCCCGCGATCACCACCTATGTCAGCGCGGTATCGGGAGGCCAGGTGGCGCGGCTGCTGGTTGCGGACGGCAGCATGGTCGCGGCCGGCCAGCCCCTGGCGACCCTGCTCAACCCCTCGCTGAAGCTCGACATATTGACGCGCGAGGCGGCCATCGCCAGCCAGCTCGGCACGGTCTCCGCCGATGATCTCGCCCTGGAAAAGGGCCGGCTCGATCGCGCCACCCAGACCGCCGCCGCCGGCTATGACCTGGTCAAGGCGCGGCGCGATCTCTCGGTGCAGCAGCAGCTCCACGAGCAGGGCTTCGTCTCGGATGCCGGCGTCGCCACCTATTCGGAACAGGCCCGGTATCAGGCGGACCGGCTCTCGCAGCTCAAGGCCGGACAAGCCTCGGAGCAGCGGATCGCCGCCCTCCAGGCCGGCCGCCTCCGCGATACGCGCACCCGGCTCGTCGGCACGCTGGCCGCGGTCGAGCAGAGCCTCGATGCCTTGACGCTCCGCGCGCCGGTCGCGGGGCGGCTCACCAATTTCACCGTCCAGCCCGGCCAGAACCTGAAGCCCGGCGATCCGGCCGGCCAGATCGACAGCGAGGGGCGCTGGAAGCTGGTGGCCGATGTCGACGAATATTATCTCGGCCGCGTCCGCGTCGGCCAAAGCGCCACGGGCGAAGGCAATCTCCGCCTCACCGTCATCAAGGTGCTGCCGGCGGTGACGGACGGCCGCTTCCGCATCGAGCTGGGCTTCGCGGGCGCCGCGCCGCCGCTCAGCCGGGGCCAGGCGATCGACGTCCGGGTGGTCCTCGGCGCGAGCCGGAGCGCGGTGATCGCGCCCACCGGCGCGTGGCTGGACAGCGGCGGCGGGGTCTCGGCCTTCGTGCTCGACGGCGCCGGCCGCCATGCCGCGCGGCGCGCGATCCGCGTCGGCGCGCGCAATCCCCGGGCGGTGGAGATATTGGCCGGCCTCCACCCCGGCGACCGCATCGTCACCTCCGCCACCGACACGATCAAGGGCGACGCCCTCAACATCCGCTGATCCGGAGACCTTCTTTGATCCAGCTTCAATCGATCCAGCGCCGCTACGTGTCCGACGAGGTGGAGACCACCGCGCTCGCCGATATCGACCTTGACGTGCGCGCGGGCGAGTTCCTCGCCATCATGGGGCCTTCGGGCTGCGGCAAATCCACATTGCTCAACACGCTCGGCACGGTCGATCGGCCCTCGGCCGGGCGCTATCTGTTCAACGGCCGCGATCTCGCGCAGCTCGACGAGGCGGCGCTCGCCCGGTTCCGCTCGGAGAGCCTGGGCTTCGTCTTCCAGAGCTTCAACCTCATCGACGAGCTGACCGTGCAGGAAAATGTCGAACTCGGCCTCGCCTATCGCCGGGGCGGCGGCGGCGATCGGCGCGCCCGGGTGGCGGCGGCGATGGACCGGGTCGGCATTTCGCACCGCGCGCGGCACTTTCCCCACCAGCTTTCGGGCGGACAGCAGCAGCGCGCGGCGATCGCGCGCGCCATCGTCGGCGCGCCCGAACTGATCCTGGCGGACGAGCCCACCGGCAATCTCGATACCGAGAATGGCGCGCAGGTCATGGACATTCTGACGAGTCTCAACGCCGAGGGAGCGACGATCGTGATGGTGACCCATTCGCCGGCCCATGCCGATATTGCGCGGCGCCGTATCGACATGCTCGACGGCCGCATCGTCTCGTCCGTCGCGCGCGCGCTCTGAGGAGGCCGGGATGGATCGCCTCGCCCTGACCGGCTTTCTCCGCGCGCTCGCGCGGCACAAGCTCTACGCCGCGCTCAATATCGGCGGCCTGGCGCTCGGCATCGCCGTGTTCCTCGTGCTCGGCCTCTATGTGCGGTTCGAGACGAGTTTCGAGCGCTGGCTGCCCGGCGCGTCGCAAATCTGGCTGCTCGAGACCCGCGCGGCGGACGATAATGGGCCGGAGGCGCGGCAGAGCACGCCCATGGCGCTGTGGAGCGCGATCGCGCGCGATCTGCCCGATACGCTCGGCACCCGGATCGACGCCAACCGCGCGATCGTCGTCCGCGACGGCATCGGCGTGAACGAGACGCTCGCCCAGGTCGATGCCGACTTCTTCAAGCTGTTCGAGCTGCCCGTGCTCGAGGGCAGCACGGCCGCGGGCCTCGCCGATCCCACCGCGATCGTCCTCACCCGCAAGACCGCCGCCAAATATTTCGGCACCGCGTCGCCCGTCGGCCAATCGATCCGGCTCGTCTATGACGGCGTCAGCCATGTCCACCACGTCATCGCCGTGGTCGCCGATCTTCCGCGCAACACCGATCTGGACGATTTCGGCCTGTTCGCGCGCCGGATCCTTACCGAGGATCCCGCCGATGACCGGTACCGGCGCGACCATGAATGGAATTATGGCGGCCCACAGACCTATGTCCGGTTCGCGAGCGAGGCGGCCGAACAGCGGTTCGCCGCCGCCCTGCCCGCGCTGCTCGCCCGCCATGTCGCCAGCGAGACGCCGGACGATCCCACCTATCACATCAAGATCGTGCCGAGGCGCCTCACCTCGGTCCATTTCGATACGCCCGGATCGCGGCTCACCGTCACCACGCTCGGCACGGTCGGCCTGCTCACCCTGCTTCTCGCGATCGTGAACTATGTCAATCTGGCGAGCGCGCGAGCCGGGCTGCGGGCGCGCGAGGTGGCGATGCGCAAGGTGCTCGGCGCCAGCCGCGCCGCCTTGCTCCGCCATTATCTGCTCGAAGCCGTCGCCACCGCCGCCATCGCCGCGCTTCTCGGCCTGGCGCTCGCCGAGGCGGGGCTGCCGCTGGTCAACGCCGCCGGCGGGCTGGCGCTCGTCATCCATTATGGCCCGAGCCATGGCGTGCTGCTGCCGCTCGCCGCGCTGGTGCTGCTCGTGGGCCTGCTCGCGGGCGCCTATCCCGCGCTGCTGCTGGCGCGCTTTCCCGCGGCGGCGGTGCTGGCCTCGGCCCGTGCGCCGGGTGGCGGACGCGCCGGGGCGCGCGTGCGCGAGCTGCTCGTCATCTTCCAGTTCGCGGTGGCGATCGCCTTCATCGTCGGCACGCTGGTGCTGGTCGCGCAGACACGGCATGTCCGCGCCGCCGATCTCGGCTTCCGGCGCGACAATCTGCTCGTGGTGAAGTCGCTCTCCTCATCGAGCCTCAGCGACGGCCAGCGGGATACCCTGCTCCACCACTTCGCCACGCTGCCCGGCGTGCGCGCGGTGAGCGCGGCCAATACGGTGCCCGGCCACGGCTTCTTCACCTCCTCCTCCAACTTTCCCGTGCCGGGGCTCGCCGGCGACGGACCTTCGGTGGATTTCTTCGAGGTGACGCCGGGCTATCTCGAGACGATCGGCGCGCGCCTGCTCGCCGGGCGCCTGTTCGACACCGCGCATCGCGGCGACTTCAATCCCAATGCCAAGAACCCGAAGGGCACCAACGGCCCGCTGCGGACCAATGTCGTCCTCAACCGCAGCGCGGTCGCGGCGCTGCACCTGGGGTCGCCCCAGGCGGCGATCGGCAAGAGCTTTGGCGGCGCCACGCCCAAGACGGTGATCGGCGTGGTCGAGGATCTGCGCTTCGATTCGCCCCGGCAGGTGGTCGCGCCCACGCTCTACAGCGCGGTCGAGCGCAATCCCGCCATGGTGATCGGCGTGATCCGCTTCAGCGGCGATCCGCAGGCCATGCTCGCCGCCGCGCGCGAGGCCTGGCTGCAAGACGCGCCCGAAGTGCCCTTCCAGGCCGAGACCGCCAACCAGGCGCTCGACAAATTCTACAAGCGTGACGTCCACACCGCGCGCCTTTTCACCATCGGCGCGCTGCTCGCCGTGCTGATCGGCTGTGTCGGGCTCTGGGGCCTCGCCTCGTTCAACACCGCGCGGCGGGTGAAGGAGATCGGCATCCGCAAGACGCTGGGCGCCTCCTCGGCGGATATCGTGCGGCTGCTGATCGGCCAGTTCCTGCGGCCCGTGCTGATCGCCAATCTGTTCGCCTGGCCGCTCGCCTGGCTGGCGATGCACACCTGGCTCGCCGGCTTCGCGGATCGCATCGCCCTGTCGCCGCTCTTCTTCGTCGCCGCGACCGTGCTGGCGCTGGTGGTCGCGCTGGGAACGGTCGCCGCCCAGTCGCTCCGCGCCGCGCGCGCCACCCCGGCCTGGGCGCTCCGCCATGATTAAGCCGGCGCTGCTCATGCTCGCCCTGCTGGCAGGGCCGGCGGGGGCGGAGACGCTGCGCGACGCGGTTCTGGCGGCCTATGCCTCGAACCCGGTGCTGGGGGCGGCGCGCGCCCGGCAGGAGGCGCGCGCCGAGGCGACGGAACAGGCGCGCGCCGGCGGCCGCCTCACCCTCGCGGCGGATGGCGCGGGCGGCTACGACAAGTTCGGCTATGGCAAGGGCGTCGGCGTCGGCGCCTCGGCGCAGCTGCCGATCTGGACCGGCGGGCGCGTGTCGAGCGCGGTGCGCGCCGCCAGTGCCGATGTCGCGGCGGGGGCGGAGGGGGTGCGCGATACGCAGGGCGCGCTGCTCGAGACCGTCGTCTCCGCCTATGCCACGCTGCTCTACGATCAGCAGGCGATGCGGATCGCCCGCGCCGATATCGCGCTGCTCGATACGCAGGTGGCGGATTCGCACGCGCGTTTCACGCTCGGCAACGCGACGCGCACCGATGTCGCGCGGCTCGAGGCGCAACGCGCGTCCGCCAACGCCACGCTGGCGAGCGTGGAGACGGCGCTCGCGGCCGATCTCGCGCGCTACCGGGCGGTGGTGGGCCATGAGCCGGACGCGCTCGCCCCGCCCGCCATCGCGCCCGCCGCGCTGCCGCCCTCGCGCGACGAGGCGCGGCGGCTGGCGCTCCTCGCCAATCCGCTCTACCGGCAGAGCCAGGCCGCCGCCGATGCCGATGCGGCGCGGATCGATCAGGCGCGCGCCAATGGCGCGCCCAGCCTGGCACTGGGCGGCGGCTATGCCCGCGACTATGATCTGGCCGGCCGCACCGGCAGCGGCTTTCCGGTGATCGCCAATGCGGGGCTGATGCTGCACGTCCCCATCCTCACCGGCGGGCTGGTCGCGTCGCAGGTGCGGCAGGCCCGCGCCGAGCATCGCGCGGCGCTGTTCGACATGGAGGCCGCCGCGCGCGATGCGGTGCGATCGGCCGATGCCGCCTGGGCCGCGCTCGCGGGCGCCCGCGCCCAGGCGGAGGCGAACCGGCAGAGCGTCGACGCCGCCGAACTCGCGCTCAAGGGCGTGCGCGCCGAATATGCGTTCGGCCTGCGCTCGACGCTCGATATCCTCGTCGCCGACGAGAGCCTGCGCGGCGCCCAGCTCGCGCTCGCCAGCAGCGAGAGCGCGATGCTGGTCGCGCAGGCGGCGCTGCTCCACGCCACCGGCCGCCTCGATGCCGACGCCTTTCCTTGAGCCCAGCGGCGCGCCCGCTAAGAACGACAAGCCATGCCGGATATGTTCGACCTCTGCCTGATCATCGACGACGATGAGGATGTGCTGCTCTCGGCGCGGCTGGTCATGCGCGACCTGTTCAGGCGCGTGGTGGTGGCGACGACGCCGCAGCAGGGCCTCGCCACGCTCGATGCGGCGCTGCCGGACCTGATCCTGCTCGATGCCAATTTCGCGCGCGGCGCCACCGATGGCGCCGAGGGCTTTCGCTGGATGCAGGCCTTTCTGGCGCGCGATCCCGCCGCCGCGATCGTGCTCATCACCGCCCATGGCGGCGTGCAGATCGCGGTCGAGGCGATGAAGCGGGGCGCCACCGATTTCGTGTCCAAGCCCTGGAACAACGAGCGGCTGCTCGCCACCGCCCGCACCGCCGCCGCGCTCCGCCGGTCGCGCGGGCGCAGCCCGGCGGCGCCGGCCGGGGCGCCGGCAACGACATCGCTGCTCGGCGCGTCGCCCGCCATGGCGCGCGTCCTCTCGCTGATCGACAAGGCCGCGCCCACCGAGGCCAATGTCCTCATCCTCGGCGAGAACGGCACCGGCAAGGAGCTTGTCGCGCGCGAACTGCACCAGCGCTCACGCCGCGCCGCCGGGCCGCTGCTCTCGGTCGATCTCGGCGCGATCGCGGAAAGCCTGTTCGACGCCGAATTGTTCGGCCACGCCAAGGGCGCCTTCACCGATGCCAAGACGGATCGCGCAGGCCGCATGCAGGCGGCGCAGGGCGGTACGCTCTTTCTCGACGAGGTCGGCAATCTGCCGCTGCATCTGCAGCCCAAGCTGCTCACCGCGCTGGAGAGCCGCACGGTGACGCCGGTCGGCAGCACGCGCGCGGTGGGAATCGACGTGCGGATCATCTCGGCCACCAACATGGCGCTGGACCAGCTCGCCGACGAGCGCCGCTTTCGCCAGGATCTGCTGTTCCGGCTCAACACGGTGGAGATCCATCTGCCGCCGCTGCGCGAACGGCCCGAAGATATCCCGCTCCTGCTCGATCATTATCTGCGCCTCTACGCGCGCAAATATGACAGGCCGGACAAGCCGGTGCCGGCGGCCGTGCGGGATCGGCTGATCGGCTTCGACTGGCCGGGCAATGTCCGCGCGCTGCGCCACGCCGCCGAGCGCGCGGTGATCCTGTCGGAAGGCGACCACTTCACCCTTGCCGATTTTCCGCTCGGACCGGCGCCCGCGCCCACGCCGCCGGTACAGGCGCCGGCCCAGGCGCATGGGGAGGATGCGGAGGGCGCGGATCTCAATCTCGACCGCGCCGAGCGGCGCCTGATCGAGCGCGCGCTCAAGAAACATGGCTACAACATCTCCAGCGCCGCCGCCGAGCTTGGTCTCACCCGCGGCTCGCTCTACCGGCGGATGGAGAAACATGGGCTTTGAGCGGCGGCTGGCCGCCGGCTTCGCGCCGCCGGCGATCGGGCTCGCGCTCGCCGTCACGCTGCTCGGCTGGCTGATGCAGCGTAGCGGCTTCTACGCCGACAAGCTGCTCGTCGCGCTACTGGCGCTGTCGATGCTGTGGCTGCTCTGGATGCGGACGCGGCGGACCAACCAGCTGATCGCGCGCTTCGTCGCGGCGCTGGAGCATGGCGATCTCACCCAGGGTTTCCGTTCGCGCGATCGCGGCGCGGGCCTGGACGAACTCGGGGCCGCGTTCGACGGCGCCTTGCAGCGGCTGCGCGCGGAGCGGCTGGCGAGCGCGGACGAAACCCGCTTCGCCGCCGTGCTCGCCGATGAGGCGCCGACGCCGATGCTCGCCATTTCCGGCGAAGGCGTGGTCCACCTCGCCAACAAGGCGGCGCGACGGCTGTTCCGCGAGAGCGACGGCCGCGCGGCCGCGCATTTCGCCCGCTATGGCGCCGAATTCGCGGATGCGCTGCGCGCCGCCGCGCCGGGCACAAGGCGTGTCTGCCGGCTGCTGTGGAACGGGCTGTGGCAGCGCGCGGTGCTCGCGGTCGCCGTGGCGGACCGGCAGGGGCAGCCCTGGCGCATCCTGTCGGTGCAGATCATCCAGGGCGAGCTGGACGCAGCCGAGATGGCGACCCAGACCGATCTGGTGCGGGTATTGACGCACGAGATCATGAACTCGCTCACCCCCGTCACCTCGCTGGCGGCAAGCGCCGCGCGGCTGCTGGCGCGCGACGATGATCCCGAAGCGCGCGGCGATGCGCGGCGCGCCGTCGAGGCGCTGGCGCGGCGGGCGGGCGGAATCGCGCATTTCGTCGAGTCCTACCGCAGCTTCAGCGAACGGCCGTCGGCGCGGATCGCGCGGTTCGCGGCCCTGCCCTGGCTGGACGAGCTGGTCCGCTCCTTCCGCGCCACGCCGCAGGCGGCGGGCGTCGCGCTCGCCTGCGCGCTGGAGCCCGAGGGGCTGATGATCGCCGCCGATGCCGATCTGCTCGGCCAAGTGGTGCTGAACCTGCTCAAAAACGCCGGCCAGGCCGTGTCCGGAATGGCGCGGCCCGAGGTGGCGCTGGCGCTGACGGGGGAGGAAACCGGGCGCGTGCGGCTCAGCGTCAGCGATAACGGGCCGGGCGTGCCCGCCGGGCTGGAGGAGGAGATCTTCCTGCCATTCTTCACCACCAAGGCGGATGGCACCGGGGTCGGGCTCAGCTTCGCGCGGCAGGTGGTGCTGCTGCACCAGGGCCGGATCGGCCTCGCCCCGCCGCTGCTCGGAGGCGCGACCATCCAGCTGATCGTGTGACGCGCCGCCGCCGCCATGTCACCTCCGGCGCGCCGGCGCGTTGAGCCTGTTCGGCGACAGGGAGGCGAGACACGGCATGGGCAAAGCGCAAGGCAGGGCGGCGGCCCCTTCCCCGCCCATGGCCGAGCGGCTGATGGAGGCCGCCGAGCGCGCCTTCGCCGCCATCGCCTCGCCCGTCATTGCGGGCATCGCCGCCTTCAACCGCGCCCGCGTGCCCGCGCGCGATGCGCCGCACCCGCTGCTCACCGGCATCCATACGCCGATGACCGAGGAACTGACGCTCGACGATCTCCGCGTCGAGGGGCAGATTCCGGCGGCGCTGGACGGCCGCTATGTGCGGATCGGGCCCAATCCGGTGGCGCCCGACCCGCGCCTCTACCATTTCTTCACCGGCGACGGGATGATCCATGGCGTGCGGCTACGCGGCGGCCGAGCGCTCTGGTATCGCAATCGCTGGATCCGCTCCACCGAGGTCGCCAAGGCGCGGCGGGTGACGCCCGCGCCGGGCCCGCGCCATATCTTCGACACGGTCAACACCTCCATCCTCCACCATGCCGGCGCGGGCTGGGCGCTGGTGGAGGCGGGCAGCACGCCGGTGCGCTTCGACGAGCATCTCGAGGCGCAGGCCTATGACGATTTCGCCGGCACGCTGCCCGGCTCCTTCACCGCCCATCCCCGCCGCGATCCCGCGACAGGCGAGCTGCACGCGCTCTGCTACGAGGCGACCGATCCCAAGCGCGTCCGCTACAATGTGGTCGATCAGGGCGGGCGCGTGCGGCGATCGGTGGTGATCCCGGTGTCGCATGGTCCGCTGATCCACGATTGCGCGATCACCGCGCGCTACGTGATCGTGCTCGATCTGCCGCTCACCCTCTCGATGCGGGTGGTGCTGGCGGGTCGCGGCTTTCCCTATCGCTGGAACCCGGATCATCCGGCCCGGCTGGGGCTGTTGCCGCGCGAGGGGGAGGCCGGCGATATCCGCTGGATCGCGCTGCCGCCCTGCTTCGTGTTCCACACCGTCAACGCGCAGGATCTTCCCGACGGGCGCGTCGCGCTGGACGTGATCGGCTATGATCGCATGTTCGCCGGCGACAATGAGGCGCCCGACGAACAGCCCAGGGGCCTGGAACGCTGGCTGATCGATCCCGAAGGCGGCACGGTGACGCAGACCATCCTCGACCCCACGCCGCAGGAGCTGCCGGTGATCGACGCGCGGCGCCAGGGTCGCCCCTATCGGTTCGCCTATGCGCTCGGCCTTCCCGCCGAGCCCAGCGAGACGCTGGTGGGCGAGGCGCCGCTCATCAAACATGATCTCCACGCCGGCACGCGCGCGATGCACGCCTTTGGCGCGGGGCGGATCGCGGGCGAGTTCGTCTTCGTGCCCGCCTCTCCGGAAGCGGACGAGGATGAGGGCTGGCTGATCGGCCTGGTCATCGGGGCCGATGGCCGGTCCACCGCGCTGGAGATATTGGACGCGCGGCGGATCGAGGCGCCGCCGGTCGCGACGGTGCGTCTGCCCCATCGCATCCCGCCCGGCATCCATGGTGCCTGGCTGCCGGCGGAGGCGCGCGGCCACGCCCGTCCGCAGGATCGGGGGCATCGCCACTAACCTGGGACAATGGCTTACGATTCCCGGCGGTTTTCACGAAACCAATAAGCGGCCGCCGGGTTCGTGTGTCCAGTCCATTGCCACCGCATGTCGCGATGCGGCGGACGCAGGAGGAATCATGGCGAGACCAGCCGCCGCCGGATATATCGCCCGGCCCGTCCACCCCTTCTTCGTCAGCCTCGGCGGCACGCTGCTGATGGCGGCCTTCTTCACCGACTATATGTACGCAAGCAACGCGCTGATGCAGTGGGCCAATTTCTCGGCCTGGCTGATCACCGGCGGGCTGGTGCTGGCGCTGGTGGCGACGATCATCCTGCTGGTCGAGCTGGCGCTGCGGCGCACCGGGCCGATCCGCTGGCTCGATTTCGCGCTGCTCGCGGTCGCCGCGCTGCTTTCGATCGCGAACGTCTTCATCCACACGCGCGACGCCTGGACCTCGGTGGTGCCGAGCGGCATCACCCTCTCGGCGATCACCGCCATCCTGCTGCTGATCGCCGGGCTCCGGGGCTGGCGCGTCACCGCCGATCCGGTCATCACGCGGGGAGATTACTGATGCGCGCGACCGCCGTCCGCCAATCCGCCCCGTTGCTCGCGCTGGCGGTGCTCGCCGCCTGCAGCGGCAAGGGCGGCGATCCGTCCCGTCAATATGGGCCCAACCCTTATCTGCCGGACGAACATCAATACTTTCTGCCCCCCATGAGTGTGCCCAAGGCGGTGGGCTGGAAGCCGGGCGAGGCGCCCAGCGTGCCGGCGGGGCTGCGCATCCAGCCGCTCGCCACCGGGCTGATGCATCCGCGCGTCGTCTATACCCTCCCCAATGGCGACATCTTGATCGTCGAGAGCAACAGCCCAGGGTCCAAGCCTTTCCGCCCCAAGGATTATATCCAGGGCAAGGTGAAGAACCGCGCCGGCGCGGGCGCCAAGGGCGGCAACCGCATCACTTTGGTGCGCGATACCAATGGCGATGGCGTGCCCGAGCTTCGCACGGTGCTGGTCGATCAGCTCCACTCGCCCTATGGCGTCGCCTGGGTGGATGGCACGCTCTATGTCGCCAACACCGATGCGCTGCTCGCCTTCCCCTATGCGCTGGGCCAGACCCGGATCACCGCGCCGCCCAAAAGGCTCGCGGATCTGCCCGCCGGCCCGATCAACCATCACTGGACCAAATCCATGGTGGCGAGCCCGGACGGATCCAAACTCTATATCGGTGTCGGATCGAACAGCAACATCACCGAAAATGGCATGGACGCCGAGCAGGGCCGCGCCGCCATCTACGAGGTGGATCGGCTGACCGGCGCCAAGCGCATCTACGCCACGGGGACGCGCAACCCGACCAATCTCGCCATCCAGCCCGGCACCGGCCAGCTCTTCGCGGTGGTGAACGAGCGCGACGAGATCGGCCCGGATCTGGTGCCGGACTATCTCACCTCGATCCGCGAGGGCGGCTTTTATGGCTGGCCGTACAGCTATTGGGGCCAGCATGTGGATGTGCGCGTGCACCCGCAGGATCCCGCCAAGGTGGCGCAGGCGATCAAGCCCGATTACGGCCTCAGCTCGCACGTCGCGGCGCTGGGCGTCACCTTCAGCCAGGGGCAGACGCTGTCGCCGCGCTTCGCCAATGGCGCCTTTGTCGGCGAGCATGGCAGCTGGGATCGCGATCCGCTGAACGGCTATCAGGTGATCTTCGTGCCCTTCGTCAACGGGCGGCCGAGCGGCAACCCGATCCCGGTCGTCACCAACTTCCTCGCGCCGGACAAGAAAACGGTGCGCGGCCGGCCGGTCGAGGTGGCGCTGGACCGCACCGGCGCGCTCTTGGTGGCGGACGATGTCGGCAATACCGTCTGGCGGGTGAGCCGCGCCGGCGGACGGTGAGCCGCGTCGACGGATCGGCGGCGGGCGCACTTTCGGCTGGACCAGCGCTGGGAGACTGGAAACGCGCCGCCCTGCCGCTCGCGCTGATGATGGCCGCGCCCGCCATCGCCGAGGATGGCGATCCGCGCTTCTGCCCCAGCCGCCCGTCGCTCGGCTCGTCCGCCTGCACGACCAAGCCGGGCGAGGTGCAGCTCGAAGTCTCGGCGGTGGACTGGCAGCGCGATCGCAGCGGCGCCGGGCGCGACACGAGCACCAATTTCGGCGATTTCCTCGCCCGGGTCGGGGTCGGCCCCAGCACCGAGATCCAGATCGGCTGGATCCCCTATGGCCGCGACCAAATGGTGGACGAACCCGGCGGCGCGGTGCAGCGCACGCACGGAATCGGCGATGTTTCGCTCGGTTTTCGCCAGAATCTGCGCAATCCGGACGGAAAAGGCCTCTCTTTCGGCATCGAAGGGGCGGTGACGCTGCCGACCGGACACGGCGCGATCGGCGGTGGCGATTGGGCGGCCAGCATCGACGTGCCCATCTCCTACCAGGTCAGCGATTTCCTGTCGCTCAGCCTGACGACCGAGGCGGATGCCGCGGTCGATCAGGATCGCAGCGGACGCCATTTCGCCGGCGACATGATCGCCACCGCCAGCCTACACCCGGTCAAGCGCGTCACGCTCTATACCGAGGCGGAGGTGGTGCGCGATCAGGATCCGAGCGGCCACACGACCCAGGTCTTCGCGGGCGAGGGGCTGGCGGTGAAGGCGTCGAAGCGGATCTCGCTCTGGGCCGAGACCGTGGCCGGGCTCAATGCCCAAAGCCCCGATGTCCGCACCTATACCGGCTTCACCATCCTGTTCTGATCCGCGCTGCGCCCCCGCTCAGAAGCTGAAGCGGGCGGTTCCGAGAAGCGAGCGCGGCGCGCCCGGCACGTTGAGCAACGGCGAGGTGCCGTGGCCCGCGACGATGTAGCGCGCATTGCCGAGATTATAGGCGTTGAGCTGGAGCCGGACCGGGCCGACCAGCACCCAGGCGACCGCATCCACCGTCACATAGTGCGGCAGCACGGTGGTGTTGGCGGGATCGGCCCAGCGATCGCCGACATAGTTGAGGCCGCCGCCCAGTCCGAACCGCCCGGCGAAACTCCGGGTGACGAAGGCGTTGACCGCGTGGCTGGGGGTAAGCGTGGCGCGCTTGCCGACAAAGCCGGGATTGGCCGAGGCGGTGACGCGGGTATCGAGATAGGCATAGCCGGCGGTGGCGTGGAAGCCCGAGGGCAGATCGGCCTGGGCCGACAATTCCACGCCGCGCGTCCGCTGGGTGCCGATCGGCACCAGCCGCGTGGGATCGAGCGGATCGCTGCCCTTGATATGCGTCCGGCGCAGCAGGAAGGCCGCCGCCTGGAGGTTGAGCCGGCCGCCCAGCAGCGTGTATTTCGCGCCGGCCTCGGTGTTCCGCGTCTGCTCCGGCGCGATATCGGCATTGTTGGCGGCGAGCGCGAAGCTTTCGGCCGAGGGCTGGAAGCTGCTGCTCCACGAGACATAATAGGACTGGGCGCGATCGGGCTGGAAGACCAGGCCGGCACGCGGGCTGAGCTTGCGATCGGTGCGTGCGAGCGGCGACTGGCCGGGCAGGCGCTGGACCGTCTTCTGCATGAACCAGTCGTAGCGGGCGCCGATCAGCGCCTTCAGGCCATGGCCGAGCGTGGCGAGATCCTGCACATAGAGGCCGCGATTATCGAGGCTGGTGCCGGTATCGGCGCTGAGCGCGGTGAAGCTCGCCGGATCGATCACGGGCAGCACCGGCCTGGTGAGCGAGGTGGTCGCCACCCGGCGCGCCAGCAGCGTCCGCGCATCCTTGGCCTGGTGCGCGATCTCGAAACCATAGAGCAGCACATGCTCCATGCCGCCGCCGTGCAGCGTCTGCGTCAGCTCGGCCAGGTTGGACCAGCCCTCCTCGTCGCGATCCAGCCCGCCATGTTGCAGCGTCACCGTGCCCGCGCCCACGTCCACCGCGGTCGAGGAGGTGTTGCGGCGGTTCAGGACGTAGCGATAATGGCGGAAGCCGTCGCGGAAGCCGAGCGCGTCGGAAAAGCGATGGGTGAGGATCAGCGTCTGCGAGAGCACGCGGCTCGCCGTCACATCGGCGTCGCGCGCATTGGCCGCGCCATAATAGGTGCCGCGCGGCACGTCGACGGGGCGGCCGTTGATCGCGGGAATGCCGAAATCGGTGAGCCGCCGGTCGCGCAGATAGTCGGCCGTCGCATAGAGGTTCGTGTCGCCGCCGGCGCCGAGCAGCAGCGAGGGCGCGAGCGCGAAGCGCTTGAGGAATTGCTGCTGGCGGAAGCTGCCATCATCCTCATAGGCACCCGTCAGCCGGAAGCCGGTGCCGCCATGGCGATCGAACCGGCCGACATCCCATTCGGCGCGCTTTTGATCGAAGGCGCCGGCGGAGAGCGTGAGCGAGGTGATCGTGACATCGGGCTGTTTCAGCACGCGGTTGATGAGTCCGCCGGAAGAGCCGCGCCCGTACAGCACGGCGGCCGGTCCCTTGATGACCTCGACCCGCTCGGTGTTGGAAAGATCGCGGAAGTAGAGCGCGTCGTCGCGGAAGCCGTTGACGAACTGATCGGCGATCGCGCTGAAGCCACGGATGCTCACCTGATCGCGCTGGCCATCGCCCGACGAGAAGGCGACGCCGGGCACATTTTTCAGCGCATCCTGAAGCGACAGCGCGCGCTGGTCGAACAGCAGCTGCGCGGGGACGACCGCGATCGACTGGGGAATGTCGCGCAGCGCCGCCGGGATCTTGGCGGCGGACGTGCGGACGGGCGCATAGCCTTCATGCTCGCCGCTGACGACGATCGCCTCCCCCTCGCCCGGCTCGGCGGGCGTCGCCGCACCGGCGACCGACGGCAGCAAAATGGCGCACGCAAACACAAGGCGCATCCTCTGCGCCGCACGATGACCGGACACTCTCACCCCCCTTCTGGTGCGAACGCCTCGCATTAGCGGCACCTGGGCGGACGACGCAACGCCAAAATGGAGGCGATGCCGCCCGCCCCGGTTCGCAGCCTCGCGCTACTCGGCCAAGTCTTTGTTCTTGTTGGCTTTGACTTGGCGGCTTCGGTCGGGAATGCTGGCTTCGGTCAGGAGAGATCGATGCGCTTGTTGAACCGACGCGAAACCTTGCTGGCCGCCTCGGCGGGCGGACTGCTCGGCGGTGCCGCCGCCGCCGCCTCACCCGTCGCCGCGCCCGGCGCCTGGCCCGCCTATCCCGCCGAGGAGATCGCGCTCTGGCCCGGCACCCCGCCCGGCGCGCCGGCGGTGCTGCCGGTGGAACAGGTGATCGAAACCGGCACCGCCGCGCATCATGGCCGCATGGTGAAGGGCATCGCCCGGCCCCGGATGAAGCTGTTCCGCCCCGCCAAGCCCAATGGCGCGGCGCTGCTGGTGATGCCGGGCGGCGGCTATTCGGTGATCGTGATCGACGTGGAAGGCTATCAGATCGGCCCCTGGCTCAGCGCGCGGGGCTGGACCGTGTTCGTCCTCTATTATCGCCTGCCGGGCGAAGGCTGGGCCGGGCGCGCCGATGTGCCGCTTGCCGATGCCCAGCGCGCCATGCGGCTGATCCGCGCCCGCGCGCGGGATTATGGCGTGGATCCGGAGAAGATCGGCGCGCTGGGCTTTTCGGCGGGCGGCCATGTCTGCGGCGATCTCGCCACCCGCTTCGCCACGCCCGTCTATGCGCCCATCGAACCCGCCGACCGGCTGAGCGCGCGGCCGGCGCTGGCGGCGCCCATCTATGCCGTCCAGTCGATGCAGGCGCCGCTCGCCCATGGCGGATCGCGCGACATGCTGCTGGGGCCGGACCCGTCCCCCGCGCTGGAGGCGGCGCACAGCCCGGCGCGCAACGTCACCCCCGCCACCCCGCCCTGCTTCCTTGCCCATGCCGAGGATGATCGGACGGTGTCCGTGGAGAACAGCCTCGAGATGCGCGCGGCGCTGAAGGCGGCAGGCGTGAAGGTGGAGACGCACCTGTTCACGGCGGGCGGCCACGGGCTGGGGCTGCCGGGCCCGATCGGCGCGCCGGCGCGCAACTGGCGGACGCTCTTCGCGCTGTGGGCGCAGGCGCAGGGACTGGGGCTGGGCTGAGCGCGGACGCGCGCGATCGACGGCGCGCTGGCGCTCAGGCGGGGCGCCGGCGGCCGATCGCGAGCAGCGCGACGAGGCTCACCGCCGCCGCCGCCGCGAGATAGCCCCCCACCGCGCCCAGGCCATGGCGCTCGGCCAGCGTCTGCGCGATCACCGGCGCCAGCGCGCCGCCCAGAATGCCGCCGATGTTGAAGGCGAGCGACGAGCCGCTGTAGCGCACGCGCGGCGGGAACAGGCCGGGCAGCCAGGCGCCGAGCGGACCATAGACGAAGCCCATCGCGGTCAGCGCTAGGGCGAGGCAGACAAACACCAGGTCGAGCCGCCCCGATCCGAGCAGCGGACCCCAGAGCGCGCCGACCAGCATCGTCCCCAGACAGCCCCAGATGAGCACGCGGCGCGGATCGAGCCGGTCCGCCCACCAGCCCGCCGCCGCGATCCCCGCCGCCATGAACAGGATCGCGCCGAGCTGGACGCGCAGGAAATCCTGCTTGGCATAGCCGAGCGCGGTGGTGCCATAGCCGAGCGCGAAGGCGGTCGCGCAATAATAGAGGGCGAAGCAGGCGACGACGCCGAGCGTGCCCGCCAGCGCGGCGCCGCCGTGCCGGCCGAGCACCTCGGCGATCGGCACGCGCGGCGGCGGCCCCTCGGCCTGCGCGCGCGCGAACACCGCCGTCTCCGTCAGCGTCAGCCGCACCCACAGTCCGAGCGCCACCAGCAGCGCGCTCGCCGCGAAGGGCACGCGCCAGCCCCAGGCGCGGAACTGGTCCGGGCTCAGCAGCGCGCCGAGCAGCAGGAAGAAACCGTTGGCGAGGATGAAGCCGACCGGCGCGCCGAGCTGCGGCACCATGCCGAAGCGGCCGCGCCAGCCGGGCGGCGCATTCTCCACCGCCAGCAGCGCTGCGCCGCTCCATTCGCCGCCCAGCCCCAAGCCCTGGCCGAAGCGCAGCAGGCAGAGCAGCAGCGGCGCCCACCAGCCGATCGTCGCGTAGCTGGGCAGGAGCGCGATCGCGGCGGTCGATCCGCCCATCAGCAGCAGCGAGGCGACGAGCGTCGATTTGCGCCCGATCCGATCGCCGAAATGGCCGAACAGCACGCCGCCCAGCGGCCGCGCCAGAAAGGCGAGGCCGAGGCTGGCATAGGCGGAAAGGAGCTGCGCCGAGGGCGAGGCGGCGGGGAAGAAGAGCGGGCCGAAGACGAGGCTGGCGGCGGTGGCGTAGATATAGAAATCGTAGAATTCGACCGCCGTTCCCACCAGGCTGGCGATCAGCACCCGCCGCGTCTGCCGCGCCTCGCTTCTGGTGAAGACCGCTTGCTCTGGCGTCACCCGCCGCTCCTCCGCTCATGCCCGGCGCCGCTCATAGGACGGGCGGCCGCCGGGCGCGAGCGGAGAGTGGCGCGTCAGCGGCCGCCGTGCGCGATCGACCAGATATAGGCGGCGACCGCGTCCGTCTGCGCCGGCGTCAGCGTCGCGCCGCCATAAGGCGGCATCGGCGCCGGATATTTCTTGGGATGCGGGACGCCGGCGACGATCACACGGCGGATCGCGGCGGGCGAGCCATCGCCCCACAGCCATTGCCCGTCCGACAGGCGCGGCGCCACCGCCGAGCCTTCGCCGCCGGGGCCATGGCAGCCGGCGCAGGTGCCATCGGCCACCGCGCCCGCATAGATGCGCCGGCCGAGCGCCACCATCGCGGCGGTCGCACCCGGCGGCACCGGGGCCGACGCCGCGGCGGCGCTGGCGGCCGGTGCGCGCACGGGGCCCGGCGCCGCGACGGCGACGCCGGTGAGCGCGGCATCGGCGGGACCGGAATAATGGATGCGCCAGATCCGTCCGGCCTTGTCGTCGCCCACATAGAGCGATCCGTCCGGCGCCATGGCGAGGCCCGAGGGCCGGTGCGCCGCGCCGCCGCTGGCCTTATCCGCGCCCGCGAAGCCGTCCGCGAACACGATCGCGGCGCCGCTCGCGCGGCCGTCCCGGAGCGGCTGGAAGACGATGTTGAAGCCGCCCTGCGGCCCCGGCGCGCGGTTCCACGAGCCGTGAAAGGCGATGAAGGCGCCGCCGCGATAGGCCTGGGGAAATTGCGTGCCGCCATAGAGCAGCAGCGCGTTGGGCGCCCAATGCGCGGGGAAGCTGGCGATCGGCGCCACCTTGGTGGCGCAGGCGCCGACCGCATGGCCGCCATCGCCGCCATATTCGGGCGCGAGCACCAGCTTCTTCTGGCCCGGATCATAATAGCAGCGCGGCCAGCCGAAATCGCTGCCGGGGCCGACCGCCACCAGCTCCTCGGCGGGCAGTTCCTGGCCCTGGACGGCGGTGTAGAGGCGCGGCCAATTCTCGTGCAGCTGATCGCGGCCATGCTGGGTGGCGAAGAGCCGGTCGCGCCCGTCGAGCGCGAGGCCCACGGCGTTGCGGATGCCGGTGGCGTAGCGCGCGGCCGGGGCGAAGGGCTGATCATGGCCGGCGGCATCGAAGCGCCAGATCCCGGCGCGCGTCGCAAGCTCGGCGCAGGGGGTCAGCCCCGGCGAGCCGGGCTGGCGATTGTCGCGCTGACAGGCATTGGTGGCGCTGCCCGAATTGACGAAAAGCGCGCCCGCGCGGGTGATGGCGATGCTGTGCGAATGATGGTCGCCGGTGGTGGGCAGGCCGCGCACCACGGTTTCGGCGGCGCCCGTGGCGCGGCCGGCGGCGGGATCGAGGCGGATCCGGCGGATCGCGTCGCCATCCTCCAGATAGACATAGCCGTCATGCAGCGCGAGGCCGGTGCCGCCGGTCGGCGCCTGCACGATATGCTCGATCGCCTCGGCATGGCCGTCGCGATCGGCGTCGCGCAGCAGGATCAGCCCCGCCGGGCCGCCGCCCTCGGCGCCGCCCTGGCTATTGGCATAGACCCGGCCCGCCGCGTCGACCGCGAGATGGCGGACATGGCCGAGCCCATCGGCGAAGACGGTGGCGCAGAAGCCGGGCGGCAGCACCAGCCCGCCATTATCGCCGGTGCAGCCGCCGCGCGCCGCCGCCGCGTGCGCACGCGGCGCGTCCGCCGGCGCCTGTGCCGACCCGCAGGCGGCGGCCAGCACGCACAGCCCGATCCGTCCGCCCCATCGCGTCTTGCCCATCGGGCCTCTCCTCATGCCTACGCCACCAAAACCCCCGCGCGCGAGGCTAGGCGGCGGCCCGGGGCCGCGTCAATCGCGCGGAACGGCGCGCGCGCTCGCGCTTTGTCGGCGCACCATGGACGATTGCATCATCATCGGTGCCGGGCCGGCCGGGCTCACCGCCGCCATCTATCTGGCGCGCTACCATCTCGACATCCGCCTGTTCGACAGCGGCTCGAGCCGGGCGGCGATGATCCCCTGCACCCATAATCATGCCGGCTATCCCGATGGCATTAGCGGCGTGGCGCTGCTCGAGCGGATGCGCGCCCAGGCCGCGCGCTACGGCGCGCGGTGCGAGCCGGTGCGTGTGGAGGCGCTCGCCACGGACGAGGCGGGCTTCCTGGTCCGCACCGGCACGGCCGAGTATCGCGCGCGCACCGTGTTGCTCGCCACCGGCGTGGTGAACCATCGGCCCAAGGCGCTGCTCCCCGATGTGCATGATCCGGCGCTGGCGCGCGGCCTGCTGCGCTATTGCCCGGTGTGCGACGGCTATGAGGTGACCGACCGGCGCGTGGCGGTGATCGGCACCAGCGACCATGGCATGCGCGAGGCGCTGTTCCTGCGCGGCTTCACGCGCGACGTGACGCTGATCGCGCCCGATGCCGCGCACAGCCTCGATCCCGCCTGCGCCGAGCGGCTCGACGCCGCCGGGATCGCGCGGATCGACGGACCCTGTGGCGGCTGGGCGATCGAGGGCGATCGGCTCGCGCTCGATACCGCCGCCGGCCGCCTCGCGTTCGACAGCGTCTATCCCGCGCTCGGCTCGCGCATCCGCTCGCATCTGGCGATCGAGGCGGGCGCGCGGGCGAGCGGCGACGGCTGCCTGGAGGTGGACGATCACCAGCGCACCAGCGTTCCCGGCCTGTTCGCGGCCGGCGACGTGGTAAAGGGGCTGGATCAGATCAGCCACGCCATGGGCGAGGCCGGGGTCGCGGCCACCACCATCCGCAACCTGCTCGACAGCCAGCGCCCGCTCTGGCGCTGAGCCGGCGCGCGCGTCAGGACGCCGGCTCGAAGATCAGCGCGGTGCCGCCGCTGCCCGCGAGCGCGGCGGGGATCGGCGTGCCGGCGGTGATGGTGGTGGTGGTGACGCCGAGCGCCTCCGGCGTCGCGCCGTCGCTCCACTGCCGCACCGTCCAGCGGCCGCCGCCGAGGAAATCGGTCGGGATGCTGATGCGCCGCGCGGTCTCGTCGGTGATCGCGCCGACATACCAGGCCTTGCCCGACCGCCGCGCCACCGCGACATAGTGTCCGAACGCGCCCGCGATGCCGCGCGTCTCGTCCCAGCTGGTCGGCACCTTCATCAGGAAATCGACGCCCGGAAACGGCTTGCCGGCGCTGTCGAGATAGGCCGAGGGCGCGTCCGACAGGCAGGCGAAGGGGCTGAGATAGACGACATAGAGCGCCAGCTGCTGGGCGCGCGTCGTCATCACCTCGGGGCCGACGACGCGCGGCTCGAACGCGGCCGGGGTGACGTTGCGGAAGCCGCCTGGGGTATAGTCCATCGGCCCCAGAAGGCCGCGCGTATAGGCGAGGCTGACATTGTGGTGCGCGGTGATGCGCCGCGTCCACTTGTTATACTCGGCCCCCATCACCCCTTCCTGGGTCATGAAATTGGGATAGGTGCGCTCCAGCCCGCGCGGCGCGAAGGCGCCGTGGAGATCGACCATGAGATGCTGCGCGGCCGCCGCGCCCAGCAATTTGTGGTAGAAGTCGACGATCCCCTGGTCCTGGCGATCCATGAAATCCACCTTGATGCCCTTGATGCCCCAGCGCGCGTAGAGCGGCAGCGCCTCGGCCATCTGGCGGTCCATCGCCTTCCAATTGGCCCAGAGCCACAGCCCCACACCCCTGGCGCGGGCATAGGCGACCAGCCCCGGCATATCGATGCCCGGCGCCGTCTGGGTGATGTCGCTGTCCGGCCGCACCCGGCCGCCGCCGCCCGCGCCCTTGGCCCAGCCTTCATCGATCAGCGTATAGGGCAGGTGGAGCGCGGCGGCGAGATCGATGAAGCGGCGATAGGTGGCGGTGTCGAAGCCGGGCTTGGGCACCATCGGCCCCGACCACCAGTCCCACGAGGCCTTGCCCGGCTTGATCCATTCGGCATCGGCGGCGAAGCGCGCGGGCGTGGCGAGATCGTCGATCAGCGTGGATTCGATCAGCCGCTCCGGCCGGTCGGCCAGCATCACCACGCGCCAGGGCGTGCGCACGGCCGCCGCCCCGGTCGCGATCGCGGGCTCGGCGGCGCCGGGCGCGGGCGTCAGCCGGGTTTCGACACCCAGGCCGCCATCGGCGCGGCCGCTGAAATAGGCGCCGGGAAAGCCTTCGATGTCGCTTTCGGCCAGCGCGAAGGTGGCGGTGCCGGTGCGGCACACGAGCGGCGCGTCATACAGGCTGTGCGCGTGGATATGGCTGGCGGCGACATCGTCGAACTCGCCCTCATGGCTGTTTTCGAACCGCCCCAGATTGAGGCCGGTACAGGCATAATCGGCGGGAAAGGCGAAGCGCGTCTCCTCGCCGCCGACAAAGCCGCCCGGTCCGCCGGCGGGCAGCAGGAAGCGGAAGGCGAAGCCCGCATCATAGGCGCGCGCCACCAGATCGATGCGGCGGCCATCGGCGGCGGCGAGGTGCAGCACCGCCTCGTCATAGCCATGATCCACCGCCGCCACCTTGCCATGGGCGGGGCGATAGCGATCGCGCCCCTCGCGGTGCTCGCTGCCGAGCAGGCGCAGCCCGGCGGCGGGAGCCGGCGCGGCATCGGGTCCGGTGGTGAAGAGCAGCCCGGCGGGCGACGGCGCGATCACCGTCTCGCCGGCATAGCGGAGCGCGTAGGACACGCCCCGGCCGGGCACCATCTCGAAACGGGCGGTCACCCGCCCATCGGGCGAGCGGAGATCGACCGCCGCCGCCTGCGCCGCGCCGCTCGCCAGCAGCATCGCCAAAAGCCCACCCGCGAAGCGCCCGTTCATCCCCTGCCCCTTTGCTTTTGCAATGTCTGACAAATGGGGTAGCGGGCCCTGGCCGCGCTTGGCAAGCGCCCCGCGCGATACTATTTTCCGGCCATGAAAACCGCGACCAGCCCCGCTCTCGCCCGCACCGCGCTCGGCCTCGCGCTGGGCGGCGCGGCCCTGCTCGCCCTCGCTCCGCTGCGCGCCGAGCCGGTGGTGCAGGCACCCGCCGCCGCGCTGCGCGAGCAGGCCGACGCCCCGCGCGAGACGGCGATCTTCGCCGGCGGCTGTTTCTGGGGCGTGGAAGGCGTGATGCGTCACGTGAAGGGCGTGGTGGCGACCACGGCCGGCTATGCCGGCGGCGACGCCGCCACCGCACGCTACGCGCTCGTCTCCACCGGCACCACCGGCCATGCCGAGGCGGTGCGCGTGGTGTTCGATCCCCGCCAGGTCGATTATGCGGATCTGCTGCGCATCTATTTCTCGGTCATCACCGATCCCACCCAGCGCGACCGGCAGGGGCCGGACGAGGGCACGCAATATCGGTCCGCCCTCTTCCCGCAATCGGCGGCGCAGAAGCGCGTCGCCGAGGCCTATATCGCCCAGCTCGGCCGCGCCCATCTCTACCCCGGCCCGATCGTGACGCGGATCGAGGCGGCGAAGGGCTTCTACCCGGCCGAGGCGCACCACCAGAATTATCTCGCCCGCAATCCGGACGATCCCTATATCGTGATCAACGACCAGCCCAAGGTCGCCGCGCTCCGCCGCCTCTATCCGGCGAGCTGGCGGGGCTGAGGGCGGCGCCGCGCCCCGGGGGCCGGCGCCTCCGCACGGCGCGACCGATGGCGCGCGCGCCGGCGGATCAGCCGGCCTCGGCGGGCGCCGCGATCCAGATGTGATCGGGCGCCCGGCCCTCGACATGGCGCTGCCAGGCGGCGGCGAAGCCGGCTTCGAGCGCGCGCGTATAGCCCTTGGTGTCGAACAGCGGGCAGGTGGTGCGCCGCGTCGCCAGCCGCGCGCGCAGCGCCGCCAGCCGCGCCGGATCGCGCGCGAGCGCCAGCGCCGTCTCGAAATAGGCGGCCTCGGACGTGGCGACAAGCTCGTCCAGCCCCGCCGCCACGACCAGGCTGGCGGCGACCCGCGCGGCGAACTGGCGGCCGGCGAGCGTCAGCACGGGCAGGCCGCCCCACAGCGCGTCGCTGGCGGTGGTGTGGGCGTTGACGGCGAAGCTGTCGAGAAACAGGTCGGCATGGCGTTGCCGGCCAAGATGCAGCCCATGGGCGAGCTTGGGCGCGAACACCAGCCGCGCGGGATCGATGCCGCGCCGATCGGCCTCGCGGCGGAGATTGGCGGTGGCGGTGGCGCCGCAATCCAGCAGCCACAGCACGCTGCCCGGCACCTCGCGCAGCAGCCGCGTCCAGATGTCGAATTCGCGCGGGCCTATCTTATAGCCCTGGTTGAAGCAGCAGAAGACAAAGCCCGTCTCCGGCAGGCCGAGCGCGGCGCGCGACGCGTCCAGCGGCAGGATCGGGCGCTGATCGTCGTTGGGCTGGTAGCTGAAGGGCAGCCGGATCAGCTTCTCGGCATAGCCGGGCTCCGCGCCCGGCGGCACCACCACCGGATCGGCGACCAGATAATCCATGAAATCGCCGCCGAGCGTGCCCGGATAGCCGAGATAGGCGATCTGCACCGGCGCCACCCGCTCGACGAACAGGCGCGCTCGCGAATCCTTGGTATAGCCCTTAAGATCGATCGCGATGTCCAGCGCATCCGCGCGCGCGCGCGCGACCGCCGCGTCATCGTTGAGCCCGCGCAGATCGACCAGCGCCTCCACATCCGCGCGGGCGCGCGTGGCATGGCCCTCGGCGGGGCTGAAATCATAGGCGCGGATCTCGAAGCGGCTGCGATCATGGCAGCGCAACAGGCCCGAGATCAGGTGCATGGTCGCGTGATCGTAGAGATCGGCGGATAAATAGCCGATCCGGATACGGCCGCCGGCGGCGCGCGCGGGGGCGGTGAAGCGGGTGCGCGCGGGCAGCAGCTCGGCCTCCGCGAAGGCGCGCGAACGCGCCAGCTGGCGCGCGGGATCATCCTCGAAGGGCAGCGCCGCGAAGGGCACGATCGCACCGCCGCCGCGCGCCGCGCCGATCGGCAGCGTGGCGAGCCGGTCGCGCATGCGCCAGTCGCACAGATAGGCCTGTTGCAACAGCAGCTGGCCCCAGGCGACATATTTGTCCGGCGCGAGCGCGACGGTGCGCTCGAAGGCCGCCACCGCCTCCTCGCCGCGCCCCGCCACGACCAGCGCATGGGCATAGGCGAACCAGGCATTGGCCTGGTCCGGCCCGGCGCGGGTGGCGAGCGCGAGCGTGCGCAGCGCCTCCTCGAGATGGCCGAGCGCCTTGAGCAGCCCGCCCAGATCGGTCAGCCCCTCGGCATGATCGGGCGCGACCGCGAGCAGCGCGAGATAGGCCTCCACCGCCGCCTGGTCGCGGCGCGCCTCGCGGTGCAGCGCGGCGCGCGCGTAGAGCGCCCCGACATGCGCGGGCTGCCGCGCCAGAAGCCGGCCATAGGCCGCTTCCGCCTCGCCTAGACGGCCCTCGGCGCGGTGGAGATTGCCGAGGTTGAACAGCGTATCGGCATCGTCGGGCGCGCGGGCCAGGGCATCGGCATAGGCGCGCGCGGCGCCCTCCGCATCGCCCAGCCCGCGCAGCGCGACGCCGAGATTATTGTGGTTGGCGGCATTGGCCGGCGCCGCCGCCACGGCATCGCGGAAGGCCTGGGCGGCGGTGACATGATCGCCCAGCGCCAGCGCGGCGGCGCCACGCAGCGTGTGCACCGCCTCCAGCCCCGGAAAGCGCGCGGCGAGCGGCGCGGCGAGCCTGAGGGTAACCGCATGATCGCCGCGCTGGTGCGCCGTCACCAGCTGCTCGAGCGCGGTGGCGGCCTCGCGCGTGAGGCCGGCCGACGCGGGCGCCGCGACGCGGGCGGACCCAGGCGCGGGCGCCGCCTCGAGCCGCGCCAGCGCCTGGCGGGCGGTGCTGTTATTGGGATGGCTGGCGAGCACCGCCGCCAGCAGCCGCCGCGCCTCGGCGAGATCGCCGCGCTTCTCGGCGCCGCGCGCCTTGCGGAACATCATATCCAAGCCGGCGGCCATGTGCGGAAATCCCGTTCTCGATCCGCGGCCGCTTCTAGGAGGCCTATGGATAACGGCCGGTTAAACAAGCCGATCCGCTTTGGACCCGAGCCGCGAGAAGGATGGACCGGTTCGCTTAATGGCGTTAGCGCAAGGCCCAGGGTCAGGTGGCGTATGGGGTTGATGATGATCGGCAGCGGCAGATGGGCGGCAGCCATGCTGGGATGGGCGGCGATGGCCGGCGCGGCGGCGGCGCAGCCGCCCGAGCCGCAGGTCAAGGCCGATACCGATGCCGGCGGCTCCACCTTCGGCAGCGCCGACGATGCCGCCAAGGCGCCCCCGCAGGGGCTCAGCAAGCCCCGCCGCCACGGCCGGGTGGATCAATCCCCCTCCTCACAGACCGCCGACACGCAGAACCGTCCGCCGCCCGGCCTGTTCGGCGACTGGCGCGGCATCCGCACCTGGCTGGGCGATCGCGGCGTCGATGTGACCGCGCGCTACGGCTCGGAAAGCGGCTACAATGTCGCCGGCGGCGATCGCAAGGTGTGGCGCGAGACCGGCCAGTTCGACGTCAGCGCCAAGGTCGATCTCGAGAAGGCGATCGGCCTCAATGGCGGCGCCTTCCAGACGGTGCTCACCTATCGGCGCGGCTATAATCTGGACAATAGCGCCGGGCTGCCGGTGCTGCAGCAGGTGCAGGAAGTCTATGGCCGTGGCCAGACGCTGCGCCTCACCCAATTCTGGTACGAGCAATCGCTGGCCGACGGTCTGTTCGACATCAAGCTCGGCCGCACCTCGCCCGGCGAGGATTTCGCCGCCTTCTCGTGCCATTTCATGAATCTGAGCTTCTGCGGCGCGCAGCCCGGCAATCTGATCGGCGACCTATGGCAGAATTGGCCGATCGGCCAATGGGGCGCGCGGCTGCGCGTCGAGCATGGCGATGTCTATGGCCAGATCGGCGTCTATGAGATCAACCCGCGCAATCTCAACAAGACCTTCACCATCGGCCATTTCGGCGGCGCGACCGGGGTGCTGGTGCCGGTCGAGATCGGCATGGTCAGCGCCACGCGCGGGCGCGGACTGGTCGGCTCGTACAAGATCGGCGCCTGGTACAGCAATGTGAAGGCGGACGATGTCTGGCTGGACATCAACCATAATCCGCGGCTCGTCACCGGGCTCGAGCCGCTGCAGCGCAACGCGCGCTACGGGCTCTGGGTCAATCTCCAGCGCCAGCTCACCGGCGAGGCCAAGGACGGCAAGTCCACCAAGGGGCTGACGGTGTTCCTCAACATCACCCAGGCCGACCGGCGCACCGCCGTCACCGACAATCAGATCGCGATCGGCCTGTTCCACAAGGGACTGCTGCCGCGCGTGCCGGGCGACGTGATCGGCTTCGCCGTGGCGCGGACCAACGTGAACGGCAAGGTGGCGCGGGCCGAGCTGCTCGCCGCGCCCGGCCAGGAGCCGCAGGACGCCGAATATGCGAGCGAGCTTTATTATGCCGTCCACCCGTACCAATGGCTCGAGCTGCGGCCCAACTTCCAGTACATCGTCAATCCCGGCGGCTATCATCACATGCACGATGTCGGCGTGCTCGGGATGAAGGCGGCGATCACGCTCTGAGCGCGACCGCCGCCCGCAGCGCGGTCAGGGCTGGCCGGTGCCGCCGGCCGCGCCATAGACCTGGCCGGTCGCGTAGCTCGCATCGGCGGCGGCGAGCTGGACATAGATGGAGCCCAGCTCGACCGGCTGGCCCGGGCGGCCGAGCGAGGTCTTGCCGCCGAACTGCTTGAGATCCTCCATGGTGGCGCCACCGGCGACCTGGAGCGGCGTCCAGATCGGGCCGGGGGCGACGCCGTTGACGCGGATGCCCTTGGGGCCGAGCTGCTTGGCCAGCGACTTGGTGAAATTCATCATCGCCGCCTTGGTCATCGCGTAATCGACCAGATTCTTCGACGGATCATAGGCCTGTTCGGACGTGGTCTGGATGATCGCCGAGCCGGGCTGGAGATGCGGCAGCGCCGCCTTGGTGATCCAGAACATCGCATAGACGTTCGTCTTGAAGGTCGCGTCGAAATCCTCGGTGGTGATGTCGAGCAGCGACTGCCGCTGCTGCTGGCGGCCGGCATTGTTGACGACGATGTCGAGGCCGCCGAGCCGGCGCACGGTTTCGGCCACCATCGTCTTGCAATGCGCCTCGCTGCGGATATCGCCCGGCAGCGCCACCGCCTTGCGGCCGGCCTGCTCGATCAGTGCGATCACCTCGCGCGCATCGGCTTCCTCTTCCGGCAGATAGCTGATCGCGACATCGGCGCCCTCGCGCGCGAAGGCGATCGCGGCGGCGCGGCCCATGCCGCTGTCGCCGCCGGTGATGAGCGCCCGGCGCCCGGTGAGGCGGCCGCTGCCGCGATAGCTGGATTCGCCATGATCGGGGCGCGGATCCATCTTGCCGGCGAGCCCCGGAAAGGGCTGCGACTGTTCGGCGAAGGGCGGCTTGGGGTAGGCGGTGGTCGGATCCTTGAGCGCGGCGCCGGACGCCGCCGGCTGGGCGGCGGGCGCAGCGGCCGCCTTGCCGCCGGCGGCGAGGCCGATGCCGGCGGCGGCGCCCATCACGGTGCGGCGCGAAAGCGTATCGGTACGATCATCGGACATGCGGCGTCTCCGGCAAGCATTGGGGCGGCGGCGCGCGGAGGGGCCGTGCGATCGCCAGGCGGGTGAAACTCCGCGGCCGCCCATCTGGTGCCCTGAACCCCGCGGAAAAGCCGGCGGAGATCGTAATGACGAGAAGCAATCGATTGAGATAAAAGATAAATCATTGCGCCCCCCGCGGCGGCGACGCATAGTTGCGGCGACGCGACGACAAGATCGCGATCGTCGGGGAGATGTTTCGATGCCGCCATGCCCGGTGCCTGTCCGCCGCGCGCCCGCAGGCCGCGCCGCCGCCTGATCCCCGCTATCCGCTATTTTCGAGAACAGGATCGCCATGCCCCTTTTCAGCTCGACCGCGCGGGCGGCGCTGGCCCTCGCGCTTGCCGCCGCCGCCAGCCTCGCCTCCGCCGCGCCCCCCGCCCCGGCATCGCTCACCCTCAACGACCAGGGCTATTATGAAGCGCCGGGCGTCGACTGGCTGTCGTTCAACAATGCCAATGAGGGCCTGTTCGCCGACGCCAAGATGAGCGGGATCGAACTCATCCAGCAGGATGTGCGCACCGTCACCAATGGCGACGTGCGGCTGGCGGCGACGCCGGGCCAATGGGATCCGGCCGGGCAGTTCGTGTCGCGCACCATCGACAAGGCGAGCGGCGCCGTCACCACCACGCTCGCCTATCCGGACAGCGGCTTCCGCTACATGACCCGCACGGTGCCGCAGGGCGATACGCTGCGCGTGGAAGTGGTGCTGCCCGAAGCGCTGCCCGCGGCGCTCGTCGGCAAGGCGGGATTCAATCTGGAATTCCTGCCCGCCGCCTATTTCCACCACAGCTATGCCGCCGATGACCGGACCGGCATCTTCCCGCTCTATCCCGCCAGCGCGATGACCGCGACCGCGACGCGCAACGCCGCCAGCGGGCGCAGCGAGGGGCCGGGCGCCGAGCCGCTGCCGATCGCGCACGGCCATCGCTTCGTGATGGCGCCGGAGGATCCGACCCACCGCGTCACCGTCACCGCCGAGGCCGGCGAGATCGCCCTGTATGACGGCCGCAACCAGGCCCAGAATGGCTGGTTCGTGCTGCGCGCGCCGCTGCCGGCGGGGCGCAGCGGCACGGTGCTGCGCTGGACGCTGGCGGCCCAGACCGCACCCGGCTGGCGCCGCCGCCCCAGCATCGCCCATTCGCAGCTCGGCTATCTGCCGGGCGGCCAGAAGATCGCGACGGTCGAGCTGGACCGCCACGATCCGGGCGCCGGCGCGGTCAAGCTGTTCCGGGTGGAGGCCGATGGCCGCTTCACGCCGGTGCCGATCGGCCCCACCCAGGATGCCGGCCGCTATCTGCGCTATCGCTACCGCCGCGCGGATTTCAGCGCCGTGCGCACCCCCGGCAGCTATGTGCTCGACTATGACGGCGTGCGCACCGCGCCCTTCCGGATCGCCGCCGATCTCTATGCGGATGCGTGGACGCCGACGCTCGACGTCTATTTTCCGATCGCCATGGATCATATGCGCGTCAACGAAGCCTATCGCGTATGGCACGGCGATTCCCATCGCGACGATGCCCGCCAGGCGCCGGTGAACCACGAGCATATCGATCTCTACGCGCAGGGCCCGAGCACCGACGACAAGTACAAGCCCGGCGAGCATATTCCCGGTCTGAACGTGGGTGGCTGGTTCGATGCCGGCGATTTCGACATCCGCACCGAAACGCACCATGCCGTGCTGCTCTCGATGGTGCGCACCTGGGAGCGCGCCCGGCCGATGCGCGACACCACCAGCGTCGACGAGCGGCTCCGCCGGGTCGAGATCCATGTGCCCGACGGCCAGCCCGATCTGCTCGAGCAGATCCGCCACGGCACGCTCCAGCTCGTCGCCCAGTTCGATGCCGTCGGTCATGCCATCAACGGCATCATGGAACCCGATGTCGGCGAATATACGCATCTCGGCGACGCCGGCAGCAAGACCGACGGCCTCATCTACGATCCCGCACTGGCTCCCGGCGAGGAGCGCGACGGGCATAGCGGCTGGCCGGACGATCGCTGGGCCTTCACCACCAAATCGAGCGCGCTCAACTATGGTTCGATCGCCACGCTGGCGGCGGCGAGCCGCGCGCTGGCGGGCTTTGACGATCAGCTGGCGGCGCGGGCGCGGGCACTCGCCATCAGCACCTGGGCGGAGGAGCAGAGCCATGCGCCCGATCTCTTCCACCATGGCAACACCACCGGCGGCCCGCTGATCGACGAGCAGTTCGGGGCGGCGGTGGAGCTGCTGCGCACCACCGGCGATCGCCGCTATGCCGATCAGGTGACGGCGCTCTGGCCGCAGATCGCGCCCGTCTTCTTCCGCAATGTGCAGGCGGTGGCGGCGGCGCTGCCGCTGATGCCGCCCGCCTTCCGCGCCACCGTGGCGCCGAGCGTGCGCGCCTGGAAGGCCGCGACCGACCGGATGATCGCCACCAATCCGTTCGGCGTGCCGATCACCACCGGCGGCTGGGCGGGCAATGGCGCGGTGCTCGGTTATGGGCTGGACAGCTACGCGCTCCACAAGGCCTATCCCGAGCTGGTCGACAGCGGCGGCGTCGCGCGGGCGATCGCCTATCTCACCGGCCACCATCCGGGCTCGGACATCAGCTTCGTCTCGGCGGTGGGCACGCGCTCCAAGGAGGTCGCCTATGGCAATAACCGCGCCGACTTCACCTTCCTGGCCGGCGGCGTGGTGCCGGGCGAGCTGCTGGTGAAGCCCGATTTCCCGGAGAACAAGGAGGATTGGCCCTTCTTCTGGGGCGAGAATGAATATGTCATCAGCGAAGGCGCGCATTGGCTCGAACTGGTCCACGACGCCATCGATCTGGGCGACGGCACGACGCGCTGAGCCGGGGCGCTTGACAGGATCGCCGCGAGCGAGGATGGTAGCGCTACCAGCACACAAGCGGCGGTGAGAGGGCATGAACGAGGCCGGCGGGCGCTTTCCGCGGAGCAAAAGGGCATCCGCACGGCGCCACGGCCTCGCGGCGCTGGCGGCGGCCGCCCTGGTGCTGGCGGGCGGCGCGCGCGCCGCCGGCCCCGCGATCGCCCTGACCTTCGACGATCTGCCCGCCCATGGCCCGCTGCCCGCGGGCGAGACGCGCGCCGGCATCGCCGAGGCGATCGCCCGCGCCGCCCGCGCGGCCGGATCGCCGCCGCTCTACGGCTTCGTCAACGGCGTGCAGACCGAGCGCGAGCCGGGCTCGGCGGCGGCGCTGGCGGCCTGGCGCGCGGCGGGCGATCCGCTCGGCAATCATGGCTGGTCGCATCTCGGCCTGAGTAAGATCGATCCCGCCACCTTCGAGCGCGAGCTTACCCGCAACGCGCCGCTGCTCGCGGATCAGCGCGCGCGATGGTTCCGCTTCCCCTTTCTCGACGAGGGCGCGGATCCCGCGCGCCGCGATGCGGCCCGCGCCATTCTCGCGCGGCACGGCTATCGCATCGCGGCGGTGACGATGAGCTTCGGCGATTATGGCTGGAACGAACCCTATGCGCGCTGCCTGGCGCGCGGCGACCAGGCGGCGATCGCCGGACTGGAGCGCAGCTTCCTCGCCGCCGCGCGCAGCGCGCTCGCCCAATCCCGCGCCGCCGCCCAGGCCCGCTACGGCCGCGATATTCCCTATGTGCTGCTGATGCATGCCGGCGCGTTCGATGCGCGGATGCTGCCCCGGCTGCTGGATCAATATCGCCGCGCCGGCGTGCGCTTCACCACGCTCGCGGCGGCCGAGCGCGATCCCGCTTATGCCAGCGATCGCGATCCGCGCCGGCCGTTCGACGCGGACGCGCTCCAGCATCATCTGCCCAGCCCCGAAATCGCGCCCGAGGATGCGGAATATGCCGGCGCCGGGCTTGCCAGCCTTTGCCAATGACGACGATAAACGGAGGGGACTCATGAGGAAGAGGATCATCATCGGCGCGGCGCTGGCCGCCGCCACGGCGCTCGGCGGCACCGCGCTGCTGCAGGCCGCCGCGCCCGCCAAGGCCGGCGCCAGCGCCGCCGGGCCGCGCGCGCCCAATGGCCGCCACTATCTTTCGCAGCCGCTCGTCCGCTCCATCTACACCGCCGATCCCTCGGCGCATGTCTTTGGCGGCAAGCTCTATATCTATCCGTCGCACGATGTGCCGACCAACATCCCCGACGATGATCTGGGCAGCGAATATGCCATGCACGATTATCGCGTGCTGCGCATGGATCGGCCGGGCGGCCCCGTCACCGTCGGTCCCGTCGCGCTCGACGTGAAGCAGGTGCCCTGGGCTTCGGAGAAAATGTGGGCGCCCGACGCCGCCTACAAGAACGGCACCTATTATCTCTACTTCCCCGCCTGGGACAAGCAGGGCATCTTCCGGATCGGCGTGGCGACGGGCCGCAACCCGATGGGGCCGTTCAAGGCCGAGCCGCAGCCGATCAAGGGCAGCTTCAGCATGGATCCGGCGGTCTTCACCGATCGCGACGGCACCAGCTACATGTATTTCGGCGGCATCTGGGGCGGCCAGCTGGAGAATTGGCACACCGGCAAATATGTCAAGGGCTCGATCACCGATCTCAAGCAGGACGATCAGCCCGCGCTCATGCCCAAGGTGGCGAAGATGAGCGCCGACATGAAGCAGTTCGCCGAGCCGCCGCGCGACGCGCGCATCATCGATGCGAGCGGCAAGCCGATCCTCGGCGGCGATCATGCGCGCCGCTTCTTCGAGGCATCGTGGATGTTCCGCAAGGGTGACACCTATTATTTCACCTACTCCACGGGCGACACGCATTTCCTCGCCTATGCGACCGGGACGAGCCCCTATGGCCCCTTCACCTATCGCGGCCATTTCCTGCTGCCGGTGCAGGGCTGGACGACACATCACTCGATCGTCGAGTGGCAGGGCAAATGGTGGCTCTTCTATGCGGACAGCCAGTTGTCCAACAAGAACCACCTTCGCAACGTGAAGATGACCGAGCTGCACTTCACCGCCGATGGCGGCATCCAGACCATCGATCCCTTCAAGGATTGACGCTTATGTATCTCGGAATCGATATCGGCACGTCGGGCGTCAAGGCGGTGGTGATCGACGCCGCCGGCGCGGTGCTCGGCCAGGGCAGCGCGCCGCTCACCGTGTCGCGCCCCCATCCGCTCTGGTCGGAACAGGATCCGGAAGCCTGGTGGCAGGCGACCGAGGCGGCGGTGGGCGCCATCCCGGCCGCGCTGCGCGCCGAGGTGCGCGGCATCGGCCTTGCCGGGCAGATGCACGGCGCCACCTTGCTCGATGCCGAGGACCGGCCGCTGCGCCCCGCCATTCTGTGGAATGACGGGCGCAGCCATGAGGAATGCGCGGCGATGGAGGCGGCGGTGCCCGATCTCCACGCCATCGCCGGCAATCTCGCCATGCCGGGCTTCACCGCGCCCAAGCTGCTCTGGGTGCGGCGGCACGAGCCCGATATCTTCGCCGCCACGCGCACCGTGCTGCTGCCCAAGGATTTCGTGCGGTTGCGCATGACCGGCGACAAGGCCTCCGACCTGTCGGACGCCGCCGGGACGATCTGGCTCGACGTGGCGCAGCGCGACTGGAGCGACGCGCTGCTCGCCGCCACCGGGCTCGATCGCAGCCATATGCCGCGGCTGGTGGAAGGGCCCGACGAGGCCGGGCGGCTGCGGGCCGATGTCGCGGCGCGCTGGGGCATGGCGACGGTGCCGGTGGCCGGCGGCGGTGGCGACAATGCCGCCGGCGCGGTCGGCGTCGGCGTGGTGGCCGATGGCGACGCGCTGCTCTCGCTCGGCACGTCGGGCGTGATCTTCGTCGCGACCGATCGCTATCGCGCCAATCCGCAAGGGGCGGTGCATGCCTTCTGCCACTGTTTGCCGGGGCTGTGGCACCAGATGGCGGTGCATCTCAGCGCCGCCAGCTGCATCGACTGGGTGGCCCGGCTGACCGGCGCCGATGGCCCGGCGGCGGTGTTCGCCCGCGCCGAGACGGTCGGCCCCGCCGGCGGCGGCGAGCTTTTCCTCCCCTATCTGTCGGGCGAGCGGACGCCGCACAATGATGCGCTGGTGCGCGGCGCCTTCCTCAGGCTCGATCATGACAGCGACCCCGCGCGGCTGGCGCAGGCGGTGCTGGAAGGCGTCGCCTTCGCCTTCGCCGACGGACTGGACGCGCTGCGCGGCGCCGGCACGCGCGTGGAGCGCCTGTCGGTGATCGGCGGGGGCGCGCGCTCGGCCTATTGGGGCCGCATCCTCAGCGCGGCGCTGGCGGTGCCGCTGGTCTATCTGCGCGGCGGCGAGGTCGGCCCGGCGCTGGGCGGCGCGCGGCTGGCGCAGCTGATGGTGGAGGGCGGCGATCCGCGCGCCATCTGCCTGCCCCCGCCGGTGGAGCGGGTGGTCGAACCCGATCCCGCCGATATCGCGCGTCTCGCCCCCAAGCTGGCCGCCTTCCGCGCCGCCTATCCGCATATCACCCCCAAGACCAAGTGAGAGAGACACGATGAGCGCCACCGATTATTTTGCCAACATCGCGCCGGTCACCTTCAAGGGCCCGGACAGCGAGGATGAACTCGCCTACCGCTTCTACGACAAGGACCGGGTCGTGCTCGGCAAGCGCATGGAGGATCATCTCCGCTTCGCCGTCTGCTTCTGGCACAGCTTCTGCTGGAACGGCTTCGACGTGTTCGGCGCCGGCACCTTCAACCGCCCCTGGCACGCGGGCGCCAATGATTCCGCCGCCGCCCATGCCAAGCGCGAGGTCGCGTTCGACTTCTTCTCCAAGCTCGACCTGCCCTATTATTGCTTCCACGATGTCGACGTGATGGCCGCCGCCGAGACGGTGACGGACTATCAGCGCCTGTTCGCCGAGGCGGTCGACCATCTCGAGGCGCTGCAGGGCCAGTCCAAGCGCAAGCTGCTCTGGGGCACCGCCAACCTGTTCAGCCATCCGCGCTATGCGGCGGGCGGCGCGACCAATCCCAATCCCGAGGTGGTGGCGTTCGGCGCGCTCCAGGTGCGCTCGGCGCTCGAGGCGACGCACCGGCTCGGCGGCGAGAATTACGTGCTCTGGGGCGGCCGCGAAGGCTATGAGACGCTGCTCAACACCGATATCGGCCGCGAGCTGGACCAACTCGGCCGCTTCCTCACCATGGTGGTGGAGCATAAGCACAAGATCGGCTTCAACGGCACCATCCTGATCGAGCCGAAGCCGCACGAGCCGACCAAGCATCAATATGATTTCGATACCGCCACCGTCTACGGCTTCCTCAAGCGCTACGGCCTCGAGAATGAGGTGAAGGTGAACATCGAGGCGAACCACGCCACGCTGGCGCGCCACACGTTCGAGCATGAGATCGCGACGGCGCGCGCGCTCGGCCTGTTCGGATCGATCGACGCCAATCGCGGCGACGATCAGAATGGCTGGGATACGGATCAATTCCCCAATTCGGTGGAAGAGATGACGCTCGCCATGGTCGAGATCCTGCGCGCCGGCGGCTTCACCACGGGCGGCTTCAACTTCGACGCCAAGGTGCGGCGCCAGAGCATCGACGCGGTCGACATGGTGCACGGCCATGTCGGCGCGGTGGACGTGATCGCGCGGGCGCTGCTCGCCGCGGCGGCGATCATCGAGGACGGCCGGATCGACGCCGCCCGGGCCGAGCGCTATGCCGGCTGGGATGGCGAGATCGGCCGCGCCATCACCGGCGAGGGCGCCTCGCTGGCGGCGATCGCCGATCTCGCGGTGGCGCACGACATCGCGCCCGCCCATGTCTCGGGCCATCAGGAGCGGCTGGAGAACCTCATCAACCGCTTCGTCTACAGCGCGCGCTGAGCCGCCGGGGCGCCGGCGGCCGCTCCTGGCCGCCGGCGCTCAGCCATAGAGGCGTTCGTCCCACCAGACCGGCTCGGGCAAGCTGTAGCTGATCCCCGCCGCATCGGGATGATCGAGATTGATCAGGATGTTGCGCTCCGGCCGCGCGGGTAGCGAGGGCACCAGCAGCAAGGCCGAGCGGCGTTCGGCGTGCCAGGCCGCGCCGAACAGCTTGCAGATGCTCTCGTCCTTGCCGTCCCAGCCGGGATAGGCGGCGGGCTGGAACATCTCGTAGCGAACCCCGGGCGCGATGGTGATGCGGATGAAATGCTGGTTGGGCGGCAGCACGCTGTTGGCGTGCACCAGCTTTTCCAGCATCGCCGTGGAATAATGTTCCGAGGTGTAGAGCAGCGGGCTGGCGGCGGTGTTCCAGCGGCCGGGATAGAGCCGCGCGCCCTCGCAATCATAGATGGGATAGGCGCCGTCGGGATCGCCGATGCGATAGGCGGTGAGCAGCCGGTCGGTGCGGATCGCGCTCACACGCCTCCGCCATAGGCGGCGCGGCCGAGCAGGTTGACCACCAGATCGGCGCCCGGGCTGGTGGCGAGCGCCACGTCGAGCGGCGGCTTGCCGTCGAGCATCGGATGCGGCCGCGCCAGAAACTCGCGCGCGCGCGCCGACTCCCCATAAATGTCCATCGCCATGCTGAACACCTTGGCGAGCCGGGCCAGGCGATCGCCCTCCTCGCTGGTGAGACGCTGCGACGCGGAGCGGCGGCGGCGTTCCAGCGTCGCCTTGGGCACCAGCCGGAACTTGAAGCGCGCGTCATCGGGCGCCACCGCATCGGCGAGCCGATCGAGCGCCGCGACGGGCAGGCCATGCTCGATCGAGGCGGCGAGCGCGAGCCGCGAGGCGGGCCGTCCCGCCGCCATGCCGAGCAGCGCCTCCACCGAGGCCGGTTGCGTGGCCATTGTCCATCTCCACATCAGCTGAGGCCGATATAGGCCTCTACCGAGGCGGGAGCAAGCGGGACGGCAGCCAAGCCCCGGCTCGCGCGTTGGCGCTGCGATGCTCGTCTTTCTCGATTTCGAGGCCTCGTCGCTCGGCCGGAACAGCTATCCGATCGAGGTCGGCTGGGTGTTCGAGGATGGACGCGGCGAGGATCATCTCATCCGCCCCGCGCCCGACTGGACCGACTGGGATGCGCGCGCGGAGGCGATCCATGGCATCCCCCGCGCCACGCTGGAGCGCGACGGCACGGCGCACGAGGCGGTGGCGGCGCGCATGGTGGCGGCCTTGGAGGGCCATATGCTGTGCGCCAGCGCGCCCTCCTGGGACGGGAAATGGCTGAGCGTGCTGCTCCGCGCCGCCGGCCTGCCGCGCCACGCGCTGCGGCTGCGCGACAGCGACGATATCCGCCGCGACGCCATCCTCGCCGGCTTCGGCACGCGGATCGCGCCCGACGCGCGGATCGCCGCCGCCGAGGCGCTGGCCGACAGGGTGAAGCGTGCCGCCGGCCCGCCCGCGCACCGCGCCCGCGCCGATGCGGAGGCCGAGCGCACGCTGTGGCTGGCGATGCGCGCCGCCGCCGAGGCGGATCCGCCGGGCTGAGCCGGGCGCTTGCCTCGCCCGCCGCGCGCCGCTAGCCTGGCGTCCGATCGCGCCGGTGCCCCACGGGGCCTAAGAGGGAATGCGGTGCGGGCGGTTCGCCGCCCAAGGCCGTGGCTGTCCCTGCAACTGTAAGCGGTGAGCGCGAGGCGCAGGGCGCCGTCCTTCGGGACGGCCCGGCCACTGGGAGGCGGGTTCGCCCGTCCCTGGGAAGGCGCGCCTCGCGTGATGACCTGCGAGCCAGGAGACCTGCCGGCGTTCGGTCGCTCTCGCCTTGGTCCAGGGGATGGCCCGGGCACGGCTGGTCCGTTCGAGCGACGCTGGCGGCGGGGCCGCACGGGCGATCCGGCGGGCGCGAGGCGTCCGGCCGCCGGCGCGCGCCCGGCCGCGCGCGCGGTCTGTCCCCGCCCGGTCGCGACGCCGGAACGGATGGACAGGTGACATCGGGATCTTTGCTCAAGCGCCGGATCGGCGTGCTCTATATCGCGCTGCTCGCCGCCAATGGCGGCGCCTGGATCTGGGCGCTGGCGCTGTTCGACCGCCAGCCCCTGATGCTGGGCACCGCGCTGCTCGCCTGGGGGCTGGGGTTGCGCCATGCGGTGGATGCCGATCACATCGCCGCGATCGACAATGTGACGCGCACCCTCATGCAGCGCGGGCGACGGCCGATCACCGTGGGGCTCTGGTTCGCGATCGGGCACAGCGCGGTGATCCTGATCGCCTCGGGCGCGGTCGCCTTCACCGCCTCCGCGCTGGCCGGCTTCGCGGCGATGCGCGCGGCGGGCGCGCTGCTCGCCACCCTCGTCTCGGCGGGGTTCCTGTTCGCGATCGCGGCGATCAACCTCGTCATCCTGCGCGGCGTGTGGCGCAGCTTCCGGGTGGTGCGCCATGGCGGCACCTATGCCGAGGAGGATCTCGATCTGCTGCTCGCCGGACGCGGACCGCTGGCGCGGCTGTTCCGACCGCTCTTCCGGCTGGTCTCGGCGAGCTGGCACATGGCGCCGCTCGGCTTTCTGTTCGGGCTCGGCTTCGACACGGCGACCGAGGTGGCGATCCTCGGCCTATCGGCGAGCCAGGCGGCGCAGGGCGTGGCGCTGGCGCCGGTGCTGGTCTTCCCCGCGCTGTTCGCCGCCGGCATGGCGCTGATCGACAGCACCGACGGGCTGCTGATGCTCGGCGCCTATGAATGGGCGTTCGTGCGCCCGATCCGCAAACTCTATTACAACATCACCATCACCGCCGTGTCGGCGCTGGTGGCGATCGTGATCGGCGGGATCGAGACGCTGGCGCTGATCGCGGGCCGGTTCGGGCTGCGGGGCGGCACCTGGGAGGTGGCGACCGCGCTGGGCGGCCGCTTCAACCTGCTCGGCTTCGCCATTATCGGCCTGTTCGCCGCCTGCTGGGCGCTGAGCTTCGCCATCTATCGCTGGAAAGGCTATGACGCGCTCGAGCCGAGACGCGCCGATCCCGTCGCCGCGCCGGCGGAATGAGCGGGCTCAGTGAAAATCGCGGCTGCGCTGGCGGATCAGCGTCTCGGGATCGGCGCCGCCGCCGAACGGCGGATAATAGCCGTTGTGCGCGGTCGGCAGGCGCGGCGTATCGCGCGGATCGCGGCCGCCGCCATGGGTGGCGCCATCGCCGGGGCCGGGGCGGAAGGGCAGGCCCTGATCGGCGATCGCGCGCAGCATCGGCGTATAGTCGATCACGCGATCGATGATGATGTGGGTGACGATGCCTTCGCGCTGCAACCGCCCGCGCAGCCCGACCATCGCCGAGGACAGGACGGTGCGGCGCTGCGCCTCGAACCGGTCGGGCCAGAGGATGCCGTTGGCGACGCCGGTCTCGTCCTCGATGGTGATGAACAACACACCCTTGGCGGATCCCGGCTTCTGGCGCACCAGGATGATCCCCGCCACCTCCACCGCGCGGCCATCCGGAACGCGGTCCAGCTCGGCCGCGGTGCGGATGCCCTGGCGGCGCAGCGCGGCGCGCAGGAAATGCAGCGGATGCGCGCGCAGCGACAGCTGGATGCTGCGATAATCCTCGATCACCTCGCGGCCCTCGGCGAGCGGCGCCAGCGTCACCAGCGGCTCCTCCGCCTCGTCGCCGGCGCCCGCCTCCCCGGCGCGGGCGGCGGCCGCCGCGAACAGCGGCAGCGGCGCCTCGGCCAGCCCCTTCACCCGCCACAGCGCCTGGCGCCGATCCTGGCCGAGCGCGTGAAAGCCATCGGCCTCGGCGATCCGCTCGATCGCGGCGCGCGGCACGCCCGCGCGGCGCCATAGCTGCTCGACACTCTCATAGGGCGCCTCGCCCCGCGCCGCGACGATCCGCGCGCCATGCATGTTGGCGAGGCCGCGCGCCAGGCGCAGCCCCAGCCGCACCGCCAGATAGGGGCCGGATCCGGGCTCCAGCGTGCAATCCCAGCGGCTGCGGTTGATGCAGGGCGGCCGCACCTCCACGCCATGGGCGCGCGCGTCGCGCACGATCTGGGCGGGCGCATAGAAGCCCATCGGCTGCGCGTTGAGCAGGGCCGCGCAGAAGATATCGGGATGATGGCATTTCATCCAGGACGAGGCATAGGCGATCTTGGCGAAGCTGGCGGCATGGCTTTCGGGGAAGCCGTAGGAGCCGAACCCCTCGATCTGCTTGAAGGTGCGTTCGGCGAACTCGCGCGGATAGCCGCGCGCCACCATGCCCTCCACAAGCTTGTCGTAGAAATGGCTGACCCCGCCGGTGAATTTGAAGGTGGCCATGGCCCGCCGCAGCGCATCCGCCTCGGCCGGGGTGAAGCCGGCGCCGACGATCGCCACCTTCATCGCCTGTTCCTGGAACAGCGGCACGCCCAGCGTCTTTTCCAGCACGGGGCGTAGTTCCTCAAGCGGATATTCGGCCTGTTCCTTGCCCTCGCGCCGGCGCAGATAGGGATGGACCATATCGCCCTGGATCGGCCCCGGCCGCACGATCGCCACCTCGATCACCAGATCGTAGAAGCGCGTGGGCTTCATGCGGGGCAGCATCGACATCTGCGCGCGGCTCTCGATCTGGAACACGCCCAAAGTGTCGGCGCGCTGGATCATCGCATAGACCTGCGGATCATCCTCCTGCAGCACCGGCGCGGCCATATCCATGACGAGGCCGCGATGCTCGGCGAGCAGCGCGAAGGCGCGGCGCATGCAGCCGAGCATGCCCAGCCCGAGCACATCCACCTTCATGAAGCGCAGCGCGTCGATATCGTCCTTGTCCCACTCGATCACCTGGCGGTCGGCCATCGCCGCCGGCTCGATCGGCACCAGATCGTCGAGCCGATCCTGGGTGAGCACGAAGCCGCCGGGATGCTGGGAGAGATGGCGCGGCGTGCCGATCAGCTGGCGGGCGAGATCGAGCGTCAGCGCCAGCCGCGGATCGCCGGTATCGAGGTTGAGCGCCGCGGCGTGGCGCTCGCCCACCCCTTCCACCGACCAGCCCCACACCAGCCCGGCCAGCGCGCCCGTCATATCCTCGGGCAGGCCCAGCGCCTTGCCCACCTCGCGCACGGCGCCGCGCGCGCGATAGCGGCTGACCACGGCGGTCAGCGCCGCGCGGGTGCGGCCATAGGTTTCATAGATCCACTGGATGATCTCCTCGCGCCGCTCATGCTCGAAATCCACGTCGATGTCGGGCGGCTCGCGGCGCTCGCCCGAGATGAAGCGCTCGAACAGCAGCTCGTGCTTGACGGGATCGATCGAGGTGATGCCGAGCACGAAGCAGACGCAGCTGTTCGCGGCCGAACCGCGCCCCTGGCACAGAATGCCGCGCCGTCGCGCCTCGGCGACGATGCGGTAGACGGTGAGGAAATAGGGCGCGTAGCCGAGCGTCTCGATCAGCCGCAGCTCGTGCGCGATCTGGCGGCCATAGGCGTCCGGCACGCCCTGCGGAAACATCTCCGCCGCGCCCTGGGCGGCGAGCCGCGCCAGCAGCGCCTGCGGGGTTTCGCCCGGGCTCGCCTCTTCCGGATATTGATAGCGCAGCTGATCGAAATCGAACCGGCATTGGGCGGCGATCTCGGCGGTGGCGGCGAGCGCGTCGGGATAGCGGGCGAAGCGCCGCGCCATCTCGGCGCCGGACTTGAGTTCGCGATCGGCATGGCGCTCGCGGCGGAAGCCGAGCGCATCGATGGTGCAGCCATGGCGGATCGCCGTCACCACATCCTGCAGCAGCCGCCGCTCGGGGCTGTGGTAGAGCACATCGCCGGTGACGACCGGGCGCACCCGCTTGGCGCGCGCCATACGGTCCAGCCCGTGCAGGCGCAGGGCATCGTCGGGGCGGCGGCGCAGCGCCAGGCTCATATAGGCGCGCGGGCCGAACAGGGCCGCCATGCGCGCCAGCGCCGCCTCGGTCGCGGCATCGGCGGCGTCGGGCAGCAAAATGCCGATCAGCCCCTCGCACCAGGCCGCCAGATCGTCCCAGTCCAGCGTGCAGCCGCCCTTGCCGGCGTGCGCCTTGCCGAGGCTGAGCAGCCGCGTCAGCCGCGACCAGGCGGCGCGATCGGTGGGATAGACGAGCAGGCTGGCGCCGCAGGCGAGATCCAGCCGGCAGCCGGGGATCAGCCGCACCCCGGTGGCGCGCGCCGCCTCCCAGGCGCGCACCAGCCCGGCCACCGAATTGCGGTCCGCCACCCCCAGCGCCGGCAGGCCGAGCGTGGCGGCGGCGGCGAACAGCTCCTCGCACGACGAGACGCCGCGCAGGAAGGAGAAGTGCGTCGTCACCTCCAGCTCGACATAGGCGGTGCCCGTCATGCGAAAATGCCATGGATGTGCCACGACAGATCGCCCGTGCCGGGATGCGCGCCATCGCCCCGACGGAACAGCCAGAAGCGTTCGCCGCGTTCATTCTCCACGCGGAAATAGTCCCGCACGGCATAGGCTTCGGCGGTGCGGCGCCACCATTCGCCGGTGATCCGCTCGGGCCCGTCGGCGCAGATCACGCGATGGGTGACGCCGCGCCACACGAAGCGGCGCGGCGGCTCGTCGGGCAGGCCCGCCAGGACATGATCGAGCCGCTCGGGCCGGCGCAGGATGCGCGCCGGGCGCGGCCAGCGGGTGGGCCAGGGCACCGCCTCGGCGAGCGGCGCGACCCGGCCGACGCTGCGCTCGGGCACGTCGCTTTCCAGCGCGCTGGGCGTGTAGAGCCGCGCCGGGCCGAGCCGCACCGCGATGCGATCCACCAGCGGCGCGAGATCGGGCGCCAGGCCGGTGCCGCCGGCGAGCGCGGCACGCGCCAGATCGGCCGCCGTCACCGGCGCGAGCGGATCGGCGCGCAGCACCACCAGCCGCATCGTCTCGATGCCGTAGCCGGGCTCGATCGTCTCGATCCGCATCGCCAGCAACCGCAGCAGATGCGCCGCCTCGCGCGTGGCGCGGGCGCAGCCGATATGCACCGTCTGCTCGGCCCGATCCACGCGCTGGCACACCAGCCGCACCAGCCGCGCGCCCAGCCCGCGCGCGCACAGCCGTTCGGCCAAGGTGGCGACCAGCTCGGCCAGCACGCGCGCGATCGTCTCGGCGGCGGCGATCGGCTCGGCGAAGCGCCGCTCGGCGATCACCGGCTCGATCGGGCGCAGCGCCGCGATCGGTTCGGCGCTCCGGCCCAGCGCCTGGTCCAGCCGGGCCAGCGGCGCCGCGAAGCGCCGGCCCAGCGGCGCGCGCGGCATCGCCACCAGATCGCCGATCCGCTCCAGCCCCAGCCGCCGCGCGGCATCGCGCTCCGCCGGGGCGATGCGCAGCGCCTCGATCGGCAGCGGCGCCAGCGCCGCCGCCTCGCCCTGGGGCGGGCACAGCCAGAGCGGCGCCGCGCGGAAGCGGGCCAGCGCATGGGCGGCGCCGACCGTGCCGGCAATGGCGATGCGCGCCTCCAGCCCGCGCCGCGCGCACAGGCCGAGGATGCGCCGCGCCATCCGCTCCTCGCCGCCATGAAGATGCGCCACGCCGGTGAGATCCAGCAGCAGCCCGTCCGGCGGATCGATCTGGACGATGGGCGTCCAGCGGCGCGCGGCGAGCGTGGCGAGCCGGGCGAGCAGCCGGGCATCGCCGGCGGGATCCTCGGGCTCCACCACCAGATCCGGCACCAGCGCCCGGCCATGGGTGATCGCCATGCCCGGCATCAGGCCCAGCGCGCGCGCGGCGGCACAAGCGGCGGCGATCACCATGCGCTGGCGCTCCGCCCGCGCCGTCACCAGCGGCGCCGCCGGCGCCGGGGCAGGGGCCGGAGCGGACAGCGCCGAAGCCGCGTCGGGACGGGGCGCGAACCGGCCCTTGAAGGGATTGTCCGCCGCTTCCGAACGGCGCCCCAGTTCGCGCGGGCTCGGCCGCTGATGCGCGGGCAGGCCGGCAATCTCGGCATCGCGCAGCGCGCGCCGCACGCTGCCGGCGGTCTCGCCCGCCTCGCGCATCGCGCCGCCGGCGGCCGCCGCCTCCGCCTGCGCCCAGCGCGCGCCGGGCCGCCAGCCGCCGCCGCGCGGGCAGGAACAGGCCGCGTCGCTCTCCGCCTCGCCCGTTTCGGCCAGGGCGGCGAGCGCGGGACCGGCGCCGCGCGCCTGTTCGGCCTGATCAGGCCGCCCGCCGGGCCGCGTCATCGAGCGGCGCAGCCGATCGATCGCGAGGCTCGGCAGGACGAGCGAGGCGACCCTGCGCATCGCATCCCTCCACTATCCAGCTATGGGGCGCACCGCCGCGCTGCCGCGCCAGCGCCACGCGCCAGCAGGCGCGCCCCACCCCCGGCACCGGCAGCGGCACCGAAGGCGCGCAGCCGATCCGCCAGCGCGTGACGGCGGCCGAAGGCTCGGCCAGCGGATCCTCGGCGGCGCGACGCCAGCGGCGCAGCAGCAGCGCCAGCGCGCCGCCCTCCTCGGCGGCGAGCTGGAGGCGGCGCGTCGCGGTCATGCCGATCCGCGTCACCTCGCCCACCACCGCCGCCGCGCCGCCATGGCGCAGCGCATCCTCCATCACCGCCAGCGCATCCGCATCGCGACCGGCTTCGATCTGGATCAGCCGGCCGGCGGGCAGGCCGGCGCCGGCGAGGCCCGGCGCGAAGAGATCGGGCCGCGCCATGATCCACAGCACCGGCGCGGCGGCGGCGCGGGCCGCGAGACCAGCGACGAACAGGGTGGCGGCGGCATCATCGCCGATCGCCACCGTCTCGCCCGCCACCTCGTGCAGCGCGGCACGCGCCAGCCCGCCGCCAGCGAGCCGCGAATCGATCTCCGGGAGATCGAAGCCAAGGCTCGCCCCCTCGCCCCGGCCGACCGGCGCGAGCGCACGGATTTCGGCCTTGAGGGCTTCCAGCCGGGCAGAGGCGGGACTAAGCGACATGACGAGGACACGACTCCGTTGTTCTCCTTATGTTCTTCTCGAACGCGCATGGAGTCAACCATCGGCGGGCGATGGCGACGGAGGGGCGGCGGCGCCGGCGCCGGGCCGGCTCAGCCGTTCCAGAGGCGGATCACCGGCTCGCTACGATCATGCTCATAGCCCAGCCGGCTGACGGCGGCGGTGCCGAGGATCAGCGCGCCGCCGAATTCCGGCGCCTGGCCGAGCCAGGTGGCGGCGAAGACGCGCAGGAAATGGCTGCTCGAGAAGATCAGCACATCCGCATCGAGCGCGCGCGCCGCCGCGACCATGCGCGCCGCGCGCGCGCCGACATCCGCCGCCGTCTCGCCGCCGGGGCAGCCATCGCGGAACAGGCGCCAATCGCCGCGCTCGGCGATGATCTCGCGCGTGGTGCGGCCCTCATAGGCGCCATAATCCCATTCGGCGAGATCCTCGCGCACCTCGGCGCGATCGCCGAAGCCGGCCAGCGCGCAGGTGTGGCGCGCCCGGCTGGACGGGCTGGTCCACACCGCCGCCACGCGCAGATCCGCAAGCCGCGGCGCCAGCGCGCGCGCCGCCGCCTCGCCCGCCTCGGTCAGCGGGATGTCGGTGCGCCCGGTATGTTGGCCGGACAGGCTCCAGGCGGTTTCGCCATGGCGGACGAGATGCAGGACAGGAAGATCGGACATAGCGGCTCCGCATGAGGGAAAGGCGGCAAGGCTTCGCGCCTACGGTCGATAAGGCAAGCTGTTCCAAGCTTTAGCCTCGCGCGCCGGCGTCCGCATCGGCCTTCTCGGCCGCCGCCTCCTCTTCCAGCCGGGCGCGATAGGCATCGGCGCGACGCATGACCGGCGTGGCACTGATGCCATGCAGCAGGATCGAGCAGAGCACCGCCAGCGACGCCGCCGTCCAGATCGTCTGGCTTTGCGGAAATTCGGCACGGTTGAGGCCATATTGCAGATAAAAGAAGGTGCCGATCCCGCGAATGCCGAAGGCCGCCATCAGCAGGCGCGAGGCCCAGGGCAAGGGCGCGCCGAGAAAGCCGATCATCGCGGCGGCCGGGCGCACCACCAGCATGAGCAGGGCGACGAAGCCAAACATGCCCCAGTCCAGCCGGTGCAGCCCCACCTTGCCCAGCCCCCAGCCGAACAGGAGCAGCACCAGCATCACCAGCACGCGCTCCACCTGCTCGGAAAAATCCGCCATGGCGCCGTGGAACGCATCCTCGGGCTTGGTCGATCGGATCGCCACCGCCGCCACGAACACGGCGATGAAGCCGTTGCCGTGCAGGATCTGGCTGATGCCATCGATCAGAAAGGCGATGCCGATCGCCGCCAGCCCCTCGCCCGTGTCGGAGAGTTTCAGCCGGGGCAGCTTGAACATCATCAGCCCGAAGCCGCGCCCCAGCACCAGCCCGATCGCCGCGCCGACCACCAGCTCGAGCGCGATATCCACCCCCAGCCAATGGCCGAGATCGAGCCGCCCCTGCTGCAGCGCCAGCGCGAGCGCGACGAAGGGCATGGCGAGCCCGTCGTTCAGCCCCGCCTCGGCGGTGAGGCCGAAGCGGCTATGACCGCCATCGCCGGTGCCGGGCGGCCCGGTCTGGACATCGGCGGCGAGCACGGGATCGGTGGGCGCCAGCATCGCCGCCAGCAGCAGCGCGGCCGGCGCGGCGAGGCCGAGCAGCGCCTGGCCGGCCAGGAAGAGCGCGCCGATCGTCAGCGGCATGGCGATCAGCAGCAGCCGCCACACCGGATCCCAGCGCCGCACGCCGAAGCGCCGGTCCAGCCGCAGCCCCGCGCCCATCAGCGCGATCAGGATCACCGCCTCGTTGAGCTGCTCGGCGAGCGCGCTCTGCCCGAACTGGCGGGCGTCCATATGCACCCAGCCGGTGAAGGACAGGCCATAGCCCGCCGCCAGGAACAGGATCGGCAGCGAAATCGGCAGGTGGCGCAGCAGCAGCGGCAGCCAGGTGGCCAGCACAAGCATGCCGCCCAGACCGGCGAGCAGGGCGGCATGGGGAAGATCGATCATCGCCCGGCCAACGCGCGACCGCCGCTAAGGCTCAGCGCCGATCGATTTTAGCGGGCACCCCACAAGGGATGGGCGCCGGCGGCTTAGCCGTCCACGAGCCGCAGCCGCCCGTCCGCCAGCGCCTCCACGCGCAGCGCCGCATAATCGGCGATGCGCGGCGAGGCGCTCTCCACCGCATGGCTGTGGGTGGCGGTGATGAGCAAGGTCGCCATGCCGGCAGCCTCGGCGGCGGCGAGCCCCACCCGCGTATCCTCGAAGACGAGACATTCCGCCGGGGCATGGCCGAGCCGCTCGGCGGCGAGCAGAAAGCCATCGGGCGCGGGCTTGCCGCGCGCGACATCGTCGGCGGTCACGATCACCTCGGGCAGCGGCAGGCCCGCCGCCGCGAGCCGGCGCAGCGCCAGCGCGCGCGGCGCCGAGGTGACGATCGCCCAGCGCTCGGCCGGCAGGCTGGCGAGCAGCGCGACCGCTCCGCCGATCGCCTCGATCCCGTCCAGCTCGTCAAGCTCGGCCTCGGTGATGCGCGCCGCCTCGGCCTCGGCATCGACGCCGGGCAGCCCCAGGCTCCGCACCGTGTCGACCGCGCGGGCGCCATGGATGGTGGCGAGGAAGGGCTCGACATCGAGGCCCTTGGCGCGTGCCCAGGCACCCCAGACGCGGTTGGCGGCCTTGATCGACGTCAACAGCGTGCCGTCCATGTCGAACAACAGGGCCTCGAAGACACGGCCGGACCAGGGTGACGACATGGGCGCAATTCCTCCTGGCGCCCCTATGGCGGCTGGGCTGCGGCGTGTCGAGCGCCGCCGCCCTCACGCGCGCGGAAGGATCAGCCGGGTGGCGCGCGCGGCGAGCGTTCCCAGCGTCGCCAGCGTGTCGGGCACGCAGGCGCGCGGCGCGGCATCGAACACGCACAGCGCGCCCAGCGCGAGGCCGGGCGCCACCGCGAGCGGCGCCGCCGCGTAGAAACGGATGCGCACCCCGTCCAGCACCAGCGGATTGCCGGCGAAGCGCGCATCCTCGCGCGCGTCGGGCACGCAGAATAGCTGCTCGGGCGTGAGGATGGCATGGGCGCAGAAGGCGCAGGCGCGGCTCGTCTGCCGCGCCATGATGCCGTGCGAGGCGACGAACCACTGGCGATCCCGGTCGATGATCGAGAGCGCGGCGGCGGGGGTCGCGCACAGGGCCGCCGCCGCCGCCACGATCTCGTCCAACGCCGGCGTGGCCACCAGGCCGAGCACGCCCGATCGCTCCACCATCCGCTGGCGCTCGGCCTCGTTGGCCGGGCGCGGCGCGGCCGAGAAGAAGGGCACGGTCATGCCGCGCGCTCCACCGCCGGCGGCGCGTCATCCAGCGCGTCGATCAGCGCGTCGAAGGCGGCATCCACGGGCAGCGGGAAGGCGTCGCGCAGCAGGCGGCCGGTGAGATCGGCGCGCGCGATGCGCAGGCAGTTCTTGCCGCCATGCTTGGCCTCGTACATCAGCTTGTCGGCCCAATCGAGGAAGCTGTCGGCGGGATCGATGCGCTCGTTCGGGAGCAGCAGCACGCCCATGCTGCACGTCACCTGGAACCCCGTCGCGGCCAGCGCGCGCGATAGCCGGTCGTGCAGCGATTCGGCGACCTGCTCGCCCTCGTCGCAGTGGCGCACGGTGAGCAGGGCGACGAACTCGTCGCCGCCGATCCGCGCGAACAGATCGTCGCCCCGCAGCGCGGCGGCGGCCACGCCGGCGAAGCTCTGCAACACGCGATCGCCCGCCGCATGGCCGTGCTTGTCGTTGATCTGCTTGAAGCCATCGAGATCGATATAGGCGAGCAGCACCGCCCGCCCGCGCCGCCGCGCCATGGCGAGCTTAGGCGCCAGCCGGGTGAAGAAGGCGGCCTTGTTGAGCACGCCCGTCAGGCTGTCGGTCTCGGCGGACCAGCGCTCAAGCGCCAGCGCCGTGCGCAGCGCGTGCGCCACCAGCGCCAGCAGCAGCAGCAGGATGAGGCGGCCGCTCATGTTCCAGATGATCGGCCCCAGCCCGATCATCGCCGCCGGCAGCGGATGCCACAGCCCGATGAGGATCATCAGCGTCTCGGCCAGCAGCGCCACGGCATAGCCGGCGCGCTCGCCCAGCAGCCAGGCAGCGCCGCAAGTGGCGAGCATGTAAAGAAGAAGCGGGCTCACCACCGGGCCGGACACGAAATCGAACACGGCCGCGGCGAGCAGCAGCGCGGCGGCGGCGGCGCGCGCGCGGCGCGGCCGCAAGGTCATGCTGTGGCGCACCGCCGCGATAAGAAATCGTGCCGCCCCAGATACTTTCGGCGCTTCGCCCATAATCCGTCTCCCCGCGACGCTGCTAGGACAGAGATGGTTAGCGACTTGTAAACCGACCAAGGCCGCACCGCCATCCTGCGATGAAGCGCACGCCTGCGGTCGAGCGGCTAAAGTGCGTGGTGCTACAAAGGCTTAGCGCTGGGCGGCAAAGTCACCAGCGCCGCGCTGACGCTCGCCGGGCACTGGCCGGGCCGGATTGTATCCATTTTGGACATCTTTTCCTAAGCCACGGGCAAAATGGCGCTATTGTCGAGATGGGGCGAGGAGGGGGCGATGCGTCAGATTGTCTATACGAGCGTCCGCCGGACACTCCTTGACGATGCCGCGCTGATCGCGCTGCGCCGGCTCGCCGAGCGCCGCAACGCGCGGCTCGGCGTCACCGGCCTGCTCGTCTATGATGGGCAGCGCTTCATCCAGGCGCTGGAGGGCGAAGCCGAGGCGCTGGCGACGCTGATGACGGCGATCCTGCACGATGCGCGGCACGAGGCCGTCGAGATTCGGGTCAATCGCGCCATCGCGCGCGCCGAATTCGGCGACTGGTCGATGAATTTCCGCCACGCCTGCAACAGCGCGGACGCCGGCCGGCTGGTGGCCACGGTCAAGGCGGATGTCGCGCGGGTGAGCGACAGCCACCTCCAGGCGGCCTTTATCGGCTTCGCCGTGCTGGGCTCCCGCCGCTAGCCGCGCCGGACGGCCCGGCTCAGCCGGCGCCCGGCCCCGAATGGACGACGCGCGTCTCGAACGGCGCGAGCGCGACCGCGCCCGCCAGCCGCGCCGGCCGGCGCGTCAGCGGATCGGTGCCGATGATGGCGTCGTCGGGCGCCAGGGTGAGGCTGGCCGGGCTGTCGGTGAAATTCGCCACCACCAGCAGACGCGCGCCTTGCAGCGTGCGCTCATAGGCGAAGATCTGGCGATGATCGGGCGCGATCAGGCGGAAGCGGCCGTGGCGGATCAGCGGCATCGCCTTGCGCAGCGCGATCAGCCGGCGATAGCGCTGGTACACGCCTTCGGGATCGGCGCGGTCCGCCGCGACATTGACGCGGTCATGATTGGGGTTGATCGCGAGCCATGGCGTGCCCGTGGTAAAGCCCGCCCCCGGCCCCGCGCTCCACTGCATCGGGGTGCGCGCATTGTCGCGGCTGCTGGCGCGCGCGCCGGCGAGGAAATCCGCCTCGCTCATCCCGGCGGCGCGCTGGATCTGGTGGAAGTTGAGCGTCTCCACGTCGCGATAGGCATCGATGCTGGTGAAGCCGGCATTGGTCATGCCGATCTCCTCGCCCTGATATACATAGGGCGTGCCCTTCATCAGGTGCAGCACCGTCGCCAACATCTTGGCCGAGGCGACGCGGTGGACGCCGTCGCTGCCATAGCGCGATACCGCGCGCGGCAGATCGTGGTTGCTCCAGAACAGCGAGTTCCAGCCCTTGTCCTCGAGCGCGGCCTGCCATTTGGCGAAGCTGGCCTTGAGCACGGGAAGATCGATCGGCTTGGGCTTCCACTTGCCCAGCTTCTCGTCCTGGAAACGGGTGACATGCTCGAATTGGAACACCATCGACAGTTCGTGGCGCGCCGGATCGCTGTAGAGCGGCGCGTTCTCGGGCGTGGCGCTCCACACCTCGCCCACCGTCACGCAATCATGCCCGCGCAGCGCGGCGGCGTTCATCTCCTGCAGATAGGGATGGAGTTGCGGGCCGTTGGCGGTGATGCCGCGGGGGATGTCCTTGCCGATCAGATCGATCACATCCATGCGGAAGCCGGCGACGCCGCGCGCCAGCCACCAGCGCATCATCGCATAGACCTGCTGGCGCAGCGCCGGATTGGCCCAGTTGAGATCGGGCTGCTGCGCCGCGAACAGGTGCAGATAATAGAGCCCCGCCACCGGATCGCGCGTCCAGGCCGAGCCGCCGAAATTCGAGCCGAGATCGTCGGGCGCGCCCTTGGCCGGCGGCGTTTCGCGCCAGATATAGTAATCGCGATAGGGCGAATGCGGGTCGGCGCGCGCCTGCTGGAACCAGGGATGCTGGTCCGAGGTGTGGTTCACCACCAGATCCATGACGATGCCGATGTCGCGGCGGCGCGCCTCGGCGATCAGCCGGTCCATATCGGCGAGCGTGCCGAAACGCGGGTTGATCGCCTCATAGTCGGAAATGTCATAGCCATTGTCGACCATCGGCGAGGCATAGACGGGCGAGAGCCAGATGAAGCCGATGCCGAGATCGCGCAGATAATCCAGCTTGGAGACGATGCCGGCGAGATCGCCCACGCCATCGCCGTTGCTGTCCGCGAAGCTCGCGGGATAGACTTGGTAGCCGGTGGCGCGCTGCCACCAGGGCTCGTCCGCCGCCGCCTGTCCGGCCGCACGGGCGGCCCCCGTTTGCTCCAGCGCGCCTGCCATGGCCAGCCCCACCAGCAGCGATCGTCGTGACATGGTCATGCCGTCTTCTCCCAGAAAGCGGCGGCGCTGAAAAGCCGCCGCCCGCTCACTCCGCCGCGCACACCGCATAGCCGAACGGCGCGAGCGCCACCGCGACGCTGCCGGGCGCGCTCGCCTGCGGCGCACAGGCCCCGGCCAGCGCGCGCCAGCGCACCGAACCGGTCTCCACCGCCACCTGCCCGCGGATCGGATGGGAGGCGGTGTTGAACAGCAGCAGCACCTCGCGCCCGTTTTCGGGATCGAAGCGCGAGGCGGCGAACAGACCGGGCGTCTCGCCCGCCGCGCGCACCACTTGGCGGCCGCGCCGCAGCGCCGGCGTGGCGGTGCGCAGCCGCGCCAGCGCGCCGATCGCGCGGTAGAGCGGATGGGCGGGATCATAATGCGCCACCTCATGGCCCGCGCGCGTGCCGATCAGGGCCTGATCGAGATAGGCGGGCGTGAGGCTGGCGAACTGGTCCTCGCGCGCGAACTGGTCCCCGCCGTGACCGACAAAGCCCTGCTCGTCGCCCGCATAGACGGTGGGCACGCCGCGCAGTGTCAGCATCAGCGCATGGCCGAGCAGGACACGCTCGAGGATCTCGGCATCCGGGGCGAGCGGAAAGGCGCGCCGCACCACCATGGCGAAGCGGCCGGCATCATGGTTGCTGACAAAGGTGGGCTGGATCGCCGCGCCGGCCTCGCCGCCCGCATAGAGGGGATCGAGAAAGAAGAGCCGGGCCAGCGCATCGGTGCCGCCCTCGCCCGCCACGCTCGCCAGCACCGCGTCGCGAAAGCCGAAATCCAGCACCGCCGGCAGGCCATCGACGCGCGTATGCTGCGCGAGCTTGGCGGCATCGGCGGCGGGATCGCCTTCGGTCGCGACCTCGCCGAAAATATGGAAGTGCGGAATGCCGGCGGCGCGGGCGCGCGCCTCCATCGCCGGCACAAAGGCGCGCCAGAAGGCGGGATCGACATGCTGCGCGGTATCGATGCGGAAGCCATCGACATGGAAGCGATCGATCCAGCCGCCATAGATGGCGATCATGCCCGCGATCACGCGCGGATCCTCGGTCATCACGTCATCGAGGCCGCCGAAATCGCCCATGGTCGAGCTTTCGCCCTTGAAGGTCGAGTTGCCGCGATTGTGGTAGAAACGCGGATCGTTGAGCCAGGCGGGGTTCTTGGCCCGCGCCTCGGCCGGCGGCACGAAGGGATGATAGGCATAATCGGGGTTGGTGAGCCGCGCGAAATTGGCCGTGGTGGCGATCGCATCGCCCGCGAAGCCGGCATTGATCGGCCGGCCCTGCACGCCGCCCTCGCGGAGATAGGGATAATCGGCGCGCGATCGATAGGGGCAATCGGGCGTCGCCACGCATTCGCGATATTGGATGATGTCGGCCGTGTGGTTGACGACGATGTCCATATACAGTTTCATGCCGCGCGCGTGCGCGGCCGCGACCAGCCGCGCGAAATCCGCATCCGTGCCGAAATGCGGATCGACATGCTCGAAATCGGTGATCCAATAGCCGTGATAGCCCGCCGATGCGTGATCGCCCGCGCCCTGCACCGTCTTGTTGCGGAAGATGGGCGCGACCCAGAGCGCGGTGGCGCCCAGACCCTGGATATAGTCGAGCCGGTCGATCACGCCCTGAAGATCGCCGCCATGGTAGAAATTGGGTGCGGCGGGATCGAAACCGGTGGCGAGGCGATCGCCCGTGCGCCCGCCCCGGTCATTGGCGGGATCGCCATTGGCGAACCGGTCCGGCAGCAGGAAATAGATGATCTCGTCCTGGGGCAGGCGCGCGCGATAATCGGGCGCGGCTTCGGACGCGGGGGCGGCCGGCGCGGCGGCGGGCGCGAGGCCGGGGGTCGCCAGCGCCAGCAGCGCGAGCAGGAGCGAGGCGGCTTTCATCGTCTCTCCCGGTCAGGCACGATCGGGGCGCCGCACGCGCGACGCCCCGTCGCGGATCAGAATTTGTAGGTGACGCCCACGAAGAAATCGCGGCCATAGCGCTGATAGTCGCGGATCTGGCGCGGATCATTATTGTAGTAGGTGACGAAGGGGCGATCGGTGAGGTTCTTGCCCTGCAGCAGCACCGACAGGCCCTTGAGCGGCCCTTCGCGGAAATCATAGCCGATCTGCGCGTCGAGGATCGCCTCGGCCTTGGCCTGAACCTGGGTCGGATCGGCCGAGAGCCCCTGGATCTCCGCCAGGAACTTGGAGCGGTAGCGATAGTTCAGCCGCGCCTGGAAGCCGTTCTTCTCGTAGAAGGCGGTGAGGCTGTAGACATATTTGGACAGGCCCGGAACGGTGAGGTTCACCGTCGGATTGCTGCTGTAGCGGATCGCGCTGTCCGTGATCGTGCCGGTGGCGAAGACGCCGAAGCCATCCAGATAATGGCTGAGCATCTTGAAGGGCAGCGACACCGTGCCCTCCAGGCCCTGGAGATAGCCCTTGCCGGTGTTGGCCGGCGCGGTGGCGAAGCCGATCTCCTCGCCCGGGGCGAGCAGCGCCTGCTGGGCGGCGGGCAGCAGCGAGACGAATCGCGAATAGTCGAAGGCGAGGCTGTTGTTCGGATCGACGTAATCGGACAGCTTCTTGAAATAACCCGAGAGCGCGACATAGCCGCCACCGGGGAAGTATTTTTCAAGCGAAACGTCGATATTGGTCGACTGATAGGGCTCGAGGTTGAGATTGCCACCCGTCGCCGAGAAGACCGGGAAGAGCGCCGGATTGCCACGCCCGACATTGCTGGTGTTGATCGAGAAGGTCTGGGTGATCTTCTCCTGGTCCATGCGCGGGCGCACCATGGTCTGCGACGCGCCCAGCTTCACATAGGTCGCCTCCAGCAGCTCCACCGAGAAGGAGGCGCTCGGCATCACGTTCCAATAGCTGTGCTTGCCCTGGATGGTGGCGAGCGTGAGCCCCGCGGTGACGGGGTCCAGCCCGGCCTGCACGCCCGTCGAGCTTTGCTGGGTATGGACCGCCTGCACGCCGAGCGAGCCCTTCACCGCCTTGCCGCCGACCTCGCCATCGATGTTCAGCTTGGCATAGCCCGTCCAGACATTCTCGGTGATGGTGAAGCGGCGGCCGAACTCGCCCGGATTGAGGTTGCGCGCCTGCTTGTAGAAGCTGCCGACCAGATCGGTGGGATCATAGGTCAGCATCTGCGGGATGCCGAGATAGCCGAGCGACACCGTATTCTTGAGCAGCGCGCTCGCGGGGATGGCGGCCGAGGTGGGGGTCTGGTCCCGCACCGCGCAGGTGGCGCCGCCGCCCTGCGGGCAGAGGAAATAGGAAGTGAAGTCGTTGGTCTTTTCGCGCCGGCTGTAATTGCCGCCGATCTCCCAGCTCTTCAGCACCGAGCCCTGGATATCGCCGGTCAGCGTGCCGCGCAGCGCCTTGAGATCGTCCTTGAAGCTCGGACGGTTGTAATAGCCGGCCTGGACGATCGCGCCCTGATCCGCCGCAAAGCCCCAGCCCTGCGGATCGGTGCTGCGGAAGAGCGTGGGATCGGCATAGTTGAGCGTCGTGGCGATATTGTAGATGCCGTTGTTCTGGCGCGTGATCGTCAGCGTGTCCGGGATGCCAGACTTGGCGAAGCCGGTGCCGGTGTAGCTTTCGAGCAGGTAATCGGTGCGCTTGGCGTGCGACCAGCTGGCATCGACATTGAGATGCAGCGTATCGGTGAAGCTGAACTGGTTGTTCCAGCCAAGCGAGAAGCTGTTCGCCCGGCGCTTCTGATAATCGTTGCGCTGCACGCCATAGACGTTGGTGAAGGTCGCCTGATCGACAATGCCGTTGCTCGCCGTCGCGCTCACCAGGGTCGGGTTCGAATAGGCGAGCGGAAACTCGATGCCGCGCAGCCGGCGCGTATCGGTGAAGTGCGAATACAGCGCGTCGAAGGTGGAGTGGAAGCGGTCGCTCGGCTGCCATTCCAGCGTGCCGACCACGCCATAGCGGTTCAGCGTCGCCGATTCGACATAGGGCTTGGCGCCGCCGAGGATGAGATCGCCGGCCGCGTCGGTGGGATAGCCCCAGCTATTATAGCGCTCATTCTGCGTCGGCGTGCGGGTGAGCGAGGCGCCCAGCGCGACGCCCAGCGTATCGCCCGCGAACTTGTCCACATAGGTGGCCGATGCGCGATAGCCGTAGCGCGAGCTGTCGGGATTGAGCGCCTTGAGCTGGTTCATCTCGCCGCGCGCGGAGACGACCAGCACGCGCTTGGACTGGGCGAGCGGGCGCAGCATCCGCAGATCGACGGTGCCGGCGATACCGGGCGCGATCAGCGAGGCGTCGGCCGTCTTGTAGACGTTGACGTTCTGGAAGAATTCGGACGGATACTGATCGAATTCGACGCCGCGATTATCGCCCACCGTCACCTGTTCGCGGCCGTTGAGCAAGGTCGTCGAGAAATCGGGGCCGAGGCCGCGGATCGAGAGATTCTGGTCGCGTCCCTCGACGCGCTGCGCCGCCACGCCGGGCAGCCGGGCGAGCGAGTCCGCGATCGAGACGTCGGGCAGCTTGCCGATATCCTCGGCCGAGATGGAATCGACGATCAGCGTCGAGTTGCGCTTGATCCGCGCCGCCGAGGCCAGCGAGGCGCGGATGCCCGTCACCACGATGTCGCCGCCGCCATTGGCCTGCGCGCCCGCCGGCTGGACCGGCGTCTGGCCGTCGGGGCTCGGCACCGGCTCGGTGCTGACCTGGTTGGCGCGCGCGGCGGCCTCGGCAGTGGGATCGGCGGTGACACCGGCGGCGCTGGCGCCGGGCTGCGGCGCAGCGTCTGGCGTCGTCTGGGCGGAAGCGGCGGCGGCGAACAGGCTGCCCGCACCACACAGCGCCACGCTACTTACGCGAACGGCCAGGCGCACGCGCGCCGACATGGACGGAAACCGCATCGGAAACCCCTCTCCTGAATTAGCGGACTCGGAACTCCCGGTCCGCTTTGTGCAAGCGATTGCGCATCTATGTTTCACTGCATTTCGCTGTCAAGCGGGTTGCTGACCTTCAAAATCTCCGGAGAAGACGGACTTAGGTCCGTATCTTTTCTGCAACACCCGGGGTTGCAGAGTGCATTCTGCGCGGTTATCGATTGCGCATCGCCTGCACTCCGTGTGCCTGCGGTACTTCCGGACGGAAACACCCTATAGAGCAGCGGCGGACCGCCTGCCGATCGTCCGGAAGCCAGGGGAGGATATGACCGATCGAGCCAAGACCCTCGCCGATCTGGCGGCGCTGGCCGGCGTCACGCCGGCGACCGTTTCGCGCGCGCTTGCCGGCAATGTCCGGATCAGCGCCGAGACGCGGCAGCGGGTGATCGATCTCGCCGAGCGCCACGGCTTCCAACTCAACCAGACCGCGCGCAACCTGCGGCTGGGGCGCACCCAGGCGATCAGCGTCGTCATCCCGCTCGGCCACCAGAGCGCGCAGCGTGTCTCCGATCCCTTCTACACCGCGCTGATCGGCAACCTGATGGAAGGCCTGGCGCGGCGCGACCACGCCATGCTGCTGTCCGCCGTCACGCCGCACAGCAGCAGCTGGCTGTCCAACATCGCGCGCAGCGGCCGGGTGGATGGCGTGATCGTGCTCTGCCAGTCGGATCAGGATGCGGTGCTGCGCGCCGCCGGCCGCGCCTATCGCCCGCTCGTCGTATGGGGCGAGAATCAGCATGATCTGGACGGCTATTGCTGCGTCGGCACGGATAATCGTGCGGGCGGCCGGATCGCCACCGAGCATCTGCTCGCGCAGGGCCGCCGCAAGATCGCCTTTGCCGGCATGACCGACATTCCCGAGCTGGCGGCGCGCTACCAGGGCTATCTGGAGGCGCATCTCACCGCCGGTGTCCAGCCCGGCCCGCGCATCGCGGTGCCGCTCGCCTTCGAACCATCGGAAATGCTGCTCCACGAGACGATGGCGAGCTATGACGATGTCGATGCCGTGTTCGCCGCCTCGGACATGATCGCGGTGGCGGTGATCAAGGCGCTGCACCATTGCGGGCGCCGCGTGCCCGATCAGGTCTCGGTCGTCGGCTATGACGATGTCAGCCTCGCCTCGCACATGATGCCGGCGCTCACCACCATCCGCCAGGATCTGCGGGTGGCGGCGGAGACGATGCTCGATCTGCTGTTCCGCCGCATCCAGGGCGAGACGCCCGGCTCGGTGGTGATCCCGCTGGAGCTGGTGCGGCGCCAATCGGGGTGACTTGACCGGCCGGCCCAAGCGCCGCATCACTGCGTAAACGTTTACCGTAATTGCTGAAACAATCAAACGCCGGCGCGCAGCATTGCAAGGCGCGACGAACCAAAGGGGAGAGATGGAGATGATCGGACTGCGCGCTTCGGCCGGGATGGCGGCGCTGCTCGCGGGCGTCGCCACGCCGGGCCTGGCCTGGTCGCAACCGGCGGCGCCGGCCGCCGTGGAACGGCCCTCCGCCGCCACCCTCACCCCCCTGCCCCATGGCGTCGAGCTGCGCGAAGGCGATCGGAGGATGCGCGTCGACGCGCTCACCGATCGCATACTGCGCGTGCGGGTGGCGCGCGACGGGCGCTATCCCGAGGATGCGAGCTGGGCGGTGCCCGCCGCGGTGCGCGCGCAGGGCGCCGCCGTCACCGCCGCGCCCGATGGCTTCGCCACCGCCGCGCTGCGCGTGCGGCTGGTCGGCAGCCCGGCGCGGCTGGTGGTGGAGGATCGCGACGGCCATGTCATCTCGGCCGATGCGGACCAGCCGCTGACGCGGGACGGGCGCGGCTTCACGCTCCGCAAGGCGCTGCCGCAGGGCGAGCATATCTTCGGCCTGGGCGACAAGACCGGCAGCGATTTCGATCGGCGCGGCAACAGCTATGTCGATTGGAACACCGACGCCTTCGGCTTCACCAGCAGCCAGGATCCGATCTACAAGTCGATCCCCTTCTTCATCGGCGTCGGCGGCGCGGGCGGCAGCTACGGCCTGCTGCTCGACAATAGCTGGCGCGCCTTTTTCGATTTCGGTCATCGCGACGCGGACACCATCGCGCTCGGCGCGCCCGATGGGCCGATCGACTATTATCTCATCGCCGGCCCGAGCACCGCCGATGTGGTGCGCGGCTATGCGGCGCTGACCGGCCCGTCGCCGATGCCGCCGCTCTGGGCGCTCGGCTATCAGCAATCCCGCTATTCCTACATGAGCGCGGCGGAAGTGCGCACGCTGGCGGCGCGGCTGCGCGCCGAGCGCGTGCCCACGGACGTGATTTGGCTCGACATCGATTTCCAGGACCGCAACCGCCCCTTCACCGTCAACAGCCAGGCCTTTCCGGATTTCGCCGGCCTCATCCACGATATGGGCGCGGAAGGGCTCAAGATCGTGGCGATCACCGATCTCCACATCCCGGCCCTGCCGGGCGCCGGCTATGCGCCCTATGAGAGCGGGCTGGCCGGGCATCATTTCGTCCGCAAGCCTGATGGCTCGCTCTATGTCGCGCCGGTCTGGCCAGGCCCCTCGGTCTTTCCCGATTTCACCGAAACCAGCGCGCGGCGCTGGTGGGGCACGCTGTTCAAGCCCTTCGTCGCCGATGGCGTGGCGGGCTTCTGGAACGACATGAACGAGCCGGCGATCTTCGAGACGCCGACCAAGACGATGCCGCTCGACACGGTGCACCGCGTCGCCAGCGACGATTTCGCCCCGCGCGACGCCAGCCATGCCGAGATCCACAATGTCTTCGGCATGGAGAATAGCCGCGCCACCTATGAGGGGCTGCTCGCGCTGCGCCCCGACGAACGGCCCTTCGTGATGACGCGCGCCAGCTATGCCGGCGGCCAGCGCTACGCGGTGACGTGGACGGGCGATAATCTCTCCACCTGGGATCATCTTCGGCTCTCGGTGCACCAGCTCGTCAATCTCGGCCTGTCGGGCTTCGCCTATGGCGCGGCCGATGTCGGCGGCTTCGCGGGCGGCCCGAGCGCGGACCTGCTCACGCGCTGGTTCGAGATCGGCGCCTTCACCCCCGTGTTCCGCGATCACAGCGCCAAGGGCACGCCGCGCGCCGAACCCTGGGTGGATGGCCCCGCGCACCTCGCCATCCGCCGCCGCTTCGTCGAGACGCGCTACCGGCTGATGCCCTATCTCTACGCGCTGGCCGACCAGACCGCGCGCACCGGCGACCCGATCATGCGGCCGGTCTTCTACGATTATCCCGAAGCGCTCAACGCCAGCTGCGATCAGTCGATGAGCTTTACGCTCGGCAAGGCGCTGCTGGTGGCGGCGCCGCCCAAGATGGAGTCGCCGCAAAGCTACGATGTCTGCCTGCCGGCGGGCGGCTGGTATGATTTCTGGACGGGCCAGCCCGTCGCGGGACGCACCACCGATGGCGCCGACCAGCCGATCCAGTCCGCCACCCAGGCGGCGGCCGGGCCGCGCACCGCCAGCCTGCGGCTTACCGAGCAGCCCCGGCTGGATCGTCTTCCCGTCTTCGTGCGCGCCGGCACCATTCTCCCGCGCCAGCCGCTGGTGCAGAGCCTGTCCGAAACCCCGCAGGGGCCGCTGGCGCTCGATGTCTATCCGGGCGACGACTGCGCGGGCGTGCTGTACGCCGATGACGGCCACAGCCTCGGCTATCGGCGCGGCGCCTTTCTTCGCCAGACGGTCCGCTGCACCGTGACGCCGACCGGGCTCAGCATCCGCTTCGCCGCGCGCGAAGGCCGGTTCACGCCCTGGTGGCGCGATATCGCGATCACCGTCCATGGCTGGCAAGGCGGCGGCGAGGCCCGGCTGGAGGGTCGGCGTATCGCGACGCAGGGCGATGCCGGCGCCGGCACGCTCACCTTCACCCTCCCCGCCCCGCGCGGCGCGGCGACGCTGACGCTGGCGCGGAACTAGGCCGTAAACGCTGCCGTCGCGATCATCGGGCCGGTGGCTTGCAGATCGCGACGGCCCGGCGGGTTACGGTGCCGAGCCCGGCGTCGAACTGCTGATCATCCGTAAGCCTCCCCGTCACCCGATCGAAAAGGAGATGCCGCGCCTGGCCGCCGCTCGCCATGTCGGACAGCTTCAGCGGCGATGATGCGGCATCGGCAATCGGATAGGTCTGCGCCTTGGTGCAGGATCCGTAACAATAGGTCCCGGCCGCCAAATCGGCTTTAAAGCTAAGAGCGTAGGGAATGGTTCGGGGGGCGCCATTCCCGATCTTCACGGTTTCCGTGCCATGGCAATCCTCCAGGATCGGCTGTGCCGCCAGGGGCGCCATCGCGGCAAATTGGGCGACGACCAGCGGAACCAGAAGAGTCGTTTTTGGCATCATGGCGCGTCGCTCCTTGTCCATCGCGCGGACCAGGACCCGGCCTGAGCCTATCGCAGCTTTGAGCGGATGCAATGCGGATGCGGCCGCGTTCGGGGGGCCTTCAGCGCCGTGAAGGGCGATCGCGCAGATCGCCTTGATCGCCCTCGTCGCCGTGGCCGATCTCCTGTCGTATCTCGATGCTGTGCCGAGCCCGTGCCCGGGCAGGATCGCACATGCCGAAGCCGGCCTCAATGCCGGTGACGATCCCGCGCGCGCGTCTTTTGCGACGCGCGAACGCCTGTGTTCTCGCGATGACGAGCGGGAGCCCCAGCACGATGATGAGGCCGACCACGGCCGAGATCGCCCATCGCATCCGCACCTCTCCGTCTCGCCTACCCCCTACTAGGCGCACCAGCGCTGGCAATCCACGGCCGGACGAGGGCGCCGACGCGGGCGCAGCACCGTGACATTCGCCGCGCTTGCCGCCAGGATGCGCGCGGGCACGCAACAAGGGATGGGCGATGACGCGCAATAAGCTTCTGGTTTCTGCGGCTTTTCTGATCGGGAGCATGGCCGGCGCCCAGCCGCCCGCGCCGGCGCCGCATATGCGCGCCGCGCCCGCGGTGGTGGCGGTGGATCCGCGCGTGGCGGCCTTGCGCGATGCGGCGCTGAACGACACGCTCGCCTGGGATCTGGTGGAAGGTCTCACCACCGAGATCGGGCCGCGCATGGACGGCAGCGCGGCCGAGGCGCGCGCGCGCGATTGGGCGGTGGCGCGGCTCACCGCGCTCGGCTTCCGCAACGTCCATGTCGAAGCCTATGATCTGCCGGTCTGGACGCGCGGCGCCGAAAGCGCGGCGGTGATCAGCCCCTATCCGCAGCCGCTGCGCATCGTCGGCCTCGGCAATTCGGGCGCGACGCCGCCGCAGGGGCTGACCGCGCCGATCGTCTTCTTCGCCAGCTATGCCGATCTGGCAGAGGCGCCACAGGCCAGCCTCAAGGGCAAGATCGCCTTCGTCTCCAATGCCATGCAGCCGACGCAGGATGGCTCGAGCTATGGCAGCGCGGGGGCTGCGCGCTTCGTCGGGCCGGCGATGGCGGCGGCCAAGGGCGCGGCGGCGATCCTGATCCGCTCGATCGGCACCGATCATGGCCGCGGCCCGCATGCCGGCGTCACCAATTTCCCCCAGGGCGTGACGCCGATCCCGGCGGCGGCGCTCTCGGTGGCGGATGCCGAGAATCTCGAGCGGATGGTCAAGCGCGGCGGCGAGGTGCGCGTGCATCTGCTGCTCGACGATCATCAGATCGGCCAGCGCCGCTCGGGCAATGTCGTGGCGGACGTGCCCGGCACCGATCCCGCCGCCGGCATCGTGCTGATCGGCGGCCATCTCGACAGCTGGGATCTCGGCACCGGCGCGATCGACGATGGCGCCGGCGTCGCCATCACCGCCGCCGCCGCCAAGCGCCTGCTCGACAGCGGCGCGCATCGCCGCACCGTCCGGCTCGTCTGGTTCGGCGACGAGGAGACTGGCGGCTATGGCGGCGAAGCCTATGCCCGCGCGCATCGCGGCGAGCTGCATGTCGTCGCCGCGGAAAGCGATTTCGGCGCGGATCGGGTCTGGCGCGTGCAGACGGGCTTCACCGGCGCGGCGGCGCCCGTGGGCGATCGCCTCGCCGCCGCGCTGGCGCCGCTCGGCGTCGTGCCGGGCGCGGGCGCGGTGCATGGCGGCACCGATGTCGAGCCGACGATCGCGGCCGGCGCCACCGGGGTCGATCTCAACCAGTCGGGCCTGCGCTATTTCGACTGGCACCACACGCCCGAGGACACGCTCGACCGGATCGATCCCGAGCAGCTGCGCCAGAATGTCGCCGCCTGGACGACGATGCTGGCGGTGGTGGCCGACGCGCCCGAGCCGCTCGCCCCCGCCGGCGGCACCCACTGAGGCTTGCCCCCGTCCCGTCGCCGCGGCAGGAGCGGCGGCGGGAGGGCAGGCGCGGATGGCCGAACGCACGCACGATTATGCGGTCACGATCAGCTGGACGGGCAATCAGGGCACGGGCACGTCGGGCCCGCGCGCCTATGCGCGCGCGCACAGCATCACCGCGCCGGGCAAGCCCGCCATCCCGGGCTCGTCCGATCCGGCCTTTGCGGGCGATCCGACGCGCTGGAACCCCGAGGAGCTGCTGCTCGCCGCCGTGGCGGCCTGTCACAAGCTCTGGTATCTCGGCCTGTGCGCCGGCCAGGGCGTGATCGTGCTCGACTATCGCGACACGGCCGAGGCGCGCATGATCGAGGAGGCCGATGGCGGCGGCCAGTTCGTCGGCGCGGTGCTGCGCCCCGCCATCACGCTGGCGCCGGGCAGCGATCTGTCGCACGCCGCCGCGCTGCACGCGGAGGCGCACCGGCTCTGCTTCATCGCCCGCTCGCTGGCCTTCCCCGTCACCGTGGAGCCCGAGATCCGCCTCGCCACGGCCTGACCGGCCGGCGCTATTCCTTGGGCTGGCCCTCGCCCTGCCAATGCGGGGTGAAGCGCCCATTGGCGAGCGTCTGCACCGGCCCGACCAGCGACTGGATGGCGCGGGTCATGAACGGAAAGTCGATATGGGCGAGATCGTCGGTCGGCTGGTGGTAGGTCGGCACCACCGCCCAGCCCGACAGAGTGTGCGCCACCACCCCCTTGAGCGCGAGCGCGTAATTGTCGGAGCGCTCGAAGAAATGCTCCTCCGGATAGGGATCGGGCGCAATCAGCGCGCCGCCCGCCTTGAGCGCCGCGCCCAGATCGGAGCGGGGAAAGCCCGTCATCATCAGCGCGCCAGCCGGCAGGCGCGGATCCTGCGCGCCGATCATCTCGAACTCGATATTGGCGACGAGGCTGGTCAGCGGCACCGGGGGATGCGCGCCGAAATAGCGCGAGCCATAGGTGCCCGCCTCCTCGCTGCCATAGGCGACGAACAACAGGCCGCGCCGGTGCGGCCCGGTGGCGGCGAGCGCGCGCGCCAGCTCCATCACGGCGGTGGTGCCCGATGCATCGTCATTGGCGCCGTGGAAGATGGTGCCGTCCGCGCGCTGGCCGAGATGATCGAGATGCGCGCTGAGCAGGATTACGCCGGCCTGCGGATCGGTGCCCGGCAGATAGCCGATCGCGTTGCTGGTGCTGCCCGGATCGCGCGCCACCGTCACGTCCAGCCGGGCGATCGCGCCCGCGCCGGCGCGCAGCGCCGCGAAGCCCGCCGCGTCGAGCGTGGCGAAGGCGGTGCGCCGCGCCGGCGGATCGCCCGCGACATAGCTCGGCATGGCCGGCGCCGGATCCAGGCTGGCGCGCCACGCCGCGCTGGCCGCGCTCGCCTCAATCACCACCAGCCCGATATGTTTGGCCCGGGCGGCGCGGAACAGGGCGGCCGGCTCCACGCGCGGCGCCGCGACGGCGACGATCGGCGCGTCCTCGGGCAGATCGGCGGGATCGCCCGAGGCGACCAGCGCGACCTTGCCCTCGATCGGGCCGAGCGGCCCCACCACCAGCGTCGGCGCGGGCAGCGCGCGGCCGGCCAGGCTGAGCCGCGGCGCCCCTTCGACGCGCGTATGGATCAGCGGCGCGGTCTGGACATAGCCCGTCAGGCCGGGCGCGGGCTTGAGGCCGAACGCCTCGAACTGGCTGCCCACATAGGCGGCGGCGATCGCCTCGTCGCGGGTGAAGCTGCCGCGCCCGCGCAGCGCATCGCTGGCGAGGAAACTCTCCTCGGCATGCACCCAGGCGGGATTGACAATCCAGCCCGGCTTGGGCGCGGCGCTCGCCATGGCCGCGCCCGCCAGCAACGCCAGGCCGATCCCCGTCTTCCGCATCGCGCGCTCTCCTTGATACCGGCGCCCTAGCTGCCCAAGCCGGGGCGCGGACACAAGCGGAGAAAGCCGGTCAGGCCGCCCGGCGTGCGGCCGGGGCCGGGGCCAGCGCGGCGGCGAAGGCGGCGAGCGCGTCGTCCAGCGGCGGCAGCGGTGCGCCCCGCCGGCTGGCGAGCGGCGCGCCCGCCGGCGCGGGCGCGGCGGTGGCGCGCACCAGCGCCGGATCGGCGCCCGTCGCCCGCGCCAGCCGGCGCCCCAGCCCGGCCCAGCTCAGCGCCGGCGCATGGCACAGATGCCAGCTGCCGCCGGCGTCGTCCTCCAGCAGGTCGAGCGCGGTGCGCACCAGATCGGGAAGGTGCGCGGGGCTCACCAGACCGCTGTCGCTGAGCGCCACGGCGGCGCCGTCGCGCAGCGCGCCCAGCCAGGCGGGCGGCGCGGCGGGATCGAGCAGCGGGCCGTGGCGGATGCGCAGATGCTGGCCGGCCAGACGGGCGACGCGGCGGTCGATCTCGGCGTGGAGCGCGCCATAGCGGGTGGCGGGCCGGGGCCGGGCCTGCTCGTCGCACGCCTCGGCCGCGTCGGCGACGGGGGCGAAGACGAGATCGGTGGTGAAGCTCAGGCTCGGCACGCCGCGCGCGGCGGCCCGCGCCAGCCGATCGGCGGCGGCGGCGGCGCACGCCACCAGGGCGGCGGGTGCGAGCCCTTCGGCCGCGCCGACCCCCGCCGCCGCCGGGCTCGCGTCGATCAGCGCCAGCGGCGATGGCGAGGCGGCGAGCGCGGCATCGAGATCCGCCGTCGCGATGGCGGTGACGGCAAGACCGCGCACCGCGCAGGCGGTGCGGATCGCGCGTCCGATCGCGCTGTCGCCGCCCAGCAGCAGCATCGGCGGGGGCGCCGGACGCGGTGCAGGCGGCCGATGCTCGGCGAGCGGCGCCGGGCGCGGCACGGGCGGATGTTCCAGCCGCAGCGGGCGGCGCCACCAGCCGGCGCCGCCCGCCAGCGGCGGCGGCGCCGCGCCCTCCGCCAGGGCGCGCACCAGCCCCGCCAGCGCGGTCGGCCGGGGCGTGCCGCCGCTCAGGTCGAACACGCCCGGCTCGTAGAGGCCGGGGCTGGTGAGCAGCGTGTTCCAGCCATGGCTGCCGAGCAGCGACCAGACGGTGACGGCCCGCACATCCACCCCGGCGCCGCGCAGCCGGACGGCGCTGTCCCACGCCTCCACCAGCCAGCGCAGCTGCTCCTCGCGGGTGCAGCCATTATGCGCCTCGGTGATGGCGAGCGGAATGCCGTAGCGCGCCCAGGCCTCGCCGAGCGCGCCCGCAAGCCCCGGCGGCGCCGGTTCCAGCACGCGGATGGCCTCGACATCGGCATAGCGATGCGTGTCGCTGCCGCCATGGCTGCGCGCCGGATAGCGATGCAGCCGGTGATCGAGGAAGCGGTCGCTGGTGAGATAATGGTTGATGCCGATCAGATCGGGCGGGCAGGGATCGTCGGCGATGGCCGCGAGCCGCGAGGCCAGGCCGTAGCGCGCCAGCCGCGCCCAGAGCGGATGATCCTTCGTCACCCGGCCGGTCAGCAGATCCCAGCTCGCCCAGCGGCGCAGATTGTCGAACGCGGCCTGGTCGCGCAGCGCGGCGGTGGCGTAGGTCCGGCCGAGATCGTCGGTCTGGATCAGCCGCGCGCGCGGGTTGATGGCGCGCACGGCGCGCATCGCCAGCCGCACGCCGTCGATCTGGTTGAGCAGCGCGCGCCAGAACTCCGGCTCGGCGCGCGCGTGCGGATACCAATGGCCGTAGAGCGCGGAGAAGCGCGCGGTGGTGAGCGGCTCGTTGACCGGCGTCCAGTCGCCGATCTCGGGATAGCGTTCGGCGACCGCGCGGGCATGGCGCGCCAGCCCGGCGGCGAAGCCGGCATCGTCGAGCAGGCTGGTGTAGCGCGGCCCGCTGCCATGATGGACCAGCCCGGCAATGACGCGGACGCCCCGTCGCGCCAGCGCCGCCATCGCCGCATCCGCCCAGCGCCAGTCGCAGGCATCGGGGCGCGCGGGGGCGATGCGTTCCCAGAGCAAGGGGTAGCGCAGCGTGCGCAGGCCCAAATCGGCGAAGCGGTCGATATCGTCCAGCCGGCGATCATGGCCGCTGCGCGCGAACTGATCCGAAAAGCCGTCGCCCACCCGGTTGATGGTGCATTCCGGGCCGCCCCAAAGCTCCACCGCCTCGTGCACGCTCACCTCCGCCGGGCTGATCCGATCGCGTGGCGGCCAACGGCCCGGCCCGCCGGCGGTTGCATTTCGAGCCCCTGCCGATCAGGCATAAACCCTTGTTAGACAACTACTTACCCTATGTTAGCCGCGAAACCAGCAGGGTCGTTTCGGGTTATTGAGACATTCATCTACCAGCAAGGTCAGCGCCCATGGTCCAGCCGCCGCACGCCCCCTCCGCCACGCCGAGCGGGGAGGCGGACGCCGCCGCGCCGACGCTGCTCTGCTTCAGCCATCTGCGCTGGGCCTTTGTGTTCCAGCGGCCGCAGCATCTGATAATGCGTTTCGCGCGGACGCGCCGCACCTGGTTCTGGGAAGAGCCGCGCCGCATCGAGGGATTGGCCGAGGCCCGGCTCGATCGCCAGACCTGCGCCGAGACCGGCGTCACCATCCTCACCCCCGAACTCCCCGCCGAGGCCGATCCGACACGCGAGACGGACATGCTCAAGGCGCTGCTCGACGCGCTCGTCGCCACCGCCTCCGGCCCGCTGATCCGCTGGTATTACACGCCGATGATGCTGCCCTTCTCGGCCCATGTCGCGGCGGACTGCGTCGTCTATGATTGCATGGACGAGCTCGCCAATTTCGATCACGCGCCGCCCGAGCTGCTGCCGCTCGAGGAGCGGCTGATCGCGCAGGCGGATCTCGTCTTCACCGGCGGCTACAGCCTGTACGAAGCCAAGCGCGATCGCCATCCTGCCGTCCATCCCTTTCCGTCGAGCGTCGACGCCGCGCATTTCGCCAAGGCGCGCGCGCCCGGCGCCGAGCCCGCCGACCAGGCGGCCATTCCGGGGCCGCGCCTCGGCTTCTACGGGGTGATCGACGAGCGCATGGATCTGGCGCTGCTCGATGCGGTCGCCGCCGCGCGGCCGGACTGGTCGCTGGTCATCATCGGCCCGGTGGTGAAGATCAGCGAGGCCGATCTGCCGCGCCGGCCCAACATCCATTATCTGGGCGGCAAGAGCTACGCCGCCCTGCCCGACTATCTGCGCGGCTGGGACGTGGCGCTGATGCCCTTCGCGATCAACGCCGCGACCCGCTTCATCAGCCCCACCAAGACGCCCGAATATCTCGCCGCCGGCCGGCCCGTCGTCTCCACGCCGATCACCGACGTGGTGCGCCATTACGGCGCGCTCGAGGCGGTGGAGATCGCCGACACGGCCGATGCCTTCGTCGCCGCCTGCGCGGCGTCGCTCGCGCGCGCGGCCGATCCCGGCGGCGCGTGGCGCGCGGCGGTGGCGGACAGCCTCGCCACCCTCTCCTGGGACCGGAGCTTCGCGGCGATGGAGGCGCTGATCGCCGAAGCGACGGCGCGCGGCGCGCATGTCCAGCCGATCGTCTCCCCCACCGCCGGAGGCGCGCCGGCGCCGCGCCATTATGACGTGATGGTGGTGGGCGCGGGCTTCGCCGGCGCGGTGATGGCCGAGCGGCTGGCGCGCGAAAGCGGCAAGCGCGTGCTGGTGGTGGACCGCCGCCCGCACATCGCGGGCAACGCCTTCGACCATGAGGACGAAGCCGGCATCCTCATCCATCAATATGGGCCGCACATCTTTCACACCAATTCGGCCGAGATCTTCGACTATCTCTCGCGCTTCACGGAGTGGCGCCCCTATGCGCACCGCGTGCTCGCCGATGTGAACGGCCTGCTGGTGCCGATGCCGATCAACCGCACCACGCTCAATCGCCTCTATGGCCTGGACCTGGACAGCGACGAGGCCGCCGCCGCCTTTCTCGCCAGCCGTGCCGAGCCGGTGGAGGTGGTGCGCAGCTCGGCCGATGTCGTGATCTCGGCGGTCGGCCGCGAACTTTATGAAACCTTCTTCCAGGGCTATACCCGCAAGCAATGGGGCATGGACCCGTCCGAGCTCGACAAATCGGTGACGGCGCGGGTGCCGACCCGCACCAATTGCGACGATCGCTATTTCACCGATCAGTATCAGGCGATGCCGGCCAAGGGCTTCACCCACATGTTCGCGCGCATGCTCGATCATCCCAATATCGATCTGCTGCTCGGCGTCGACTATGCCGAGGCGCGCGAGGCCTATCCGCACGATCACCTGGTCTTCACCGGGCCGATCGACGAATATTTCGGCTATCGCTTCGGCAAGCTGCCCTACCGGTCGCTGCGCTTCCAGCACGAGACGGTGGACCGCGAATGGGTGCAGGAGGTGGCGGTCATCAACCACCCCGCGCCCGACACGCCCTATACCCGCGTGACCGAATATAAGCATCTCACCGGCCAGAGCGCGCCGCGATCCAGCATCACCTACGAATATCCGAGCGCCGAGGGCGATCCCTATTATCCCATTCCGCGCGCCGAGAACCAGGCGCTGTTCAAGCGCTACGAGGCGCTCGCGCTGGCGCAGGCGGATGTCACCTTCGTCGGGCGGCTGGCCACCTATCGCTATTACAATATGGATCAGGTGGTGGGCCAGGCGCTCGCCGCGCATCGGCGGCTGGCGGCGCGCTGGGCGGCGGCGGGAGAGGCGCGGGTGCGGCCGGCGGCGGTCACCGCGCCTGCGGCCGCCGCGGGCCCCGCGGGCAAGATCGAGGCGGACGGCCCGCTCCGCGCCTCGGCGGCCTGAGCGCGCGCCGCGCCGGCCGGCGCGGCGCCCGATAGCGGGACAGGCGATGCTAGCCCCCCAGGCCGAACTCAGCGAGGGCGAACGCGCCCGGGGCATGCGCTATCTGATGGTGGATGCTGCCGCCGCCACCGCGATCGGCGCGATCAACAGCGGCGTGGTGCTGCTCACCCTGGCGCTGCACATCGGCGCCAGCAACATCCAGATCGGCCTGCTCGCCGCCATCCCGCTGCTCACCCAGATGCTGCAGGCGCCGGCGGTGACGCTGGTGGAGCGGGTGCGGCGGCGGCGGCTGATCTCGGTGAGCTGCGTGTTCCTCGCGCGGATCGCGCTGCCCATCTATGCCAGCGTGCCCTTCATCCCGGACGCGCGGCTCGCGGCCATGGTGCTGATCCTCGCGGCCCTGCTGCATTACGGGCTCAACGCCGTCGGCGCGTGCAGCTGGAACAGCTGGATCCGCGATCTCATCCCCGAGGCGCGGCTCGGGCAATTCTTCTCGCGCCGGGGGCTCTACGGCACCAGCGTCAGCATCGGCGCGACGCTGATCGGCGCCTATGCGCTGGATGCGGCGGGCCGTTCGCACGCGCTTGGCGACCGCATCTTCAGCGCGCTCTATCTCACGGGCTTTGTCCTCGGGCTCGTCAGCACGGCCGCGCTCGCGCGCGTGCCCGAACCGCTGATGGCCGATCCCGGCCCGCGCGTGCCGCTCCACCGGCTGCTCTGGCAGCCGCTGCGCCATGGCAATTTCCGCAATATGATCCGCTTCCTAGCGAGCTGGCAATTCGCGGTGAACCTGGCGACGCCCTTCTTCACCGTCTATTTCGTGCGCGAGCTCGGCTTCTCGATGGGCTTTGTGCTGCTGCTCAACGTCATCAGCCAGGTGGCCAATATCGCGGTGGTGCGGGCCTGGGGCCGGCTGAGCGACCGCTTCACCAACAAATCGGTGCTGGCGGCGGCGGCGCCCGTCTTCCTGCTCTCGATCGCCGCGATCGCCTTCGCCTCCAATTTCGAGGGGCTGGCGGCGCGGGGCGCGTGGCTGGTGCTGCTCCATGTCGTGATGGGCGCGGCGGGCGCCGGAGTGAGCCTCGCCTCGGGCAATATCGTGATGAAGCTCAGCCCGGCGGGCAGCGCCACCAATTTCATGGCGACCAACGCGCTGGCCGGGGCGCTGGCGGCGGGGCTGGCGCCGATCGTCGGCGGCTGGGCGGCGGATTTCTTCAGCCGCCGTCGGCTGGAGCTACACCTCACCTGGTTCGGCCCGCATGGCCCCAATCAGCTGTTAGGCGTCGCCTTCAGCCATTGGGAATTCTTCTTCCTGCTCTCGGCCCTGCTCGGCCTGTACGCGCTCCACCGCCTGTCGCTGGTCGACGAGCCCGGCTCGGTCGAGGGGCGCGCGGTGATGGGCTATATTCTCGGCTCCGCGCGGCGCACGCTGCGCAACGCCTCGTCGGTGGCGGGGCTGCGTCTGGCGGTCACCTTTCCCGGCGCCGAGCTGATCAAGGCGCGCGAGCGCAAGCGCTTCTTCCTCGAAACCCTGTTCGAGCGCATGGGCCGGGGCGAAGCCGCCGCGCCGGAGCAGGCGGTGGGCGGGCTGCTCGGCGCCGCCTTCGCCCCGCCGCCGCCCGATCGCGATCTCGATCGCCTGCTCGACCAGCTCGACGCCGCGCCGCGCGCGTCCGGCCGCGACCACGGTTGAAGCCGGCGCGGCTTGGTTGAACCGCCGCGGCGGCTTCGATAAGCCGGCCGCCATGATCCTGCGTCTCGCGCTCCTGCTGCTGCTGTCCGTGCTGCCCGCCTTGCCGCTGCGCGCCCAGGATGTCGCCGCCGCCAACGGCGCGATCGAGAGCCTCGCCCAGGCGGCCCGCGACTATAAGGCGATCGACACCGCCTTCACCGCGCGCAGCGACGCGACCGAGCGGCGTGGGCTCGAAGACCGCGCCAATGGCGTGCGCCAGGCGGCGGATGATGCCGTCGCGCTGCTCGGCCAGCAGATCGCGCTGGTCGACGCGCGGATCGCGCAGCTCGGCCCGGTCACGCCCGGGGTCAGCGAGGCGCCCGACATTCGCGCGCAGCGGCGCCAGCTGGCGATCAGCCGCTCGACGCTCGATTCCGCGATCAAGCGCGGCAAGCTGCTCTCGGTGGAAGCGCAGCAGCTCGCCGCCGAGATCGACGACAGCGCGGTCAACGCCTTTAACGAGCGGATCACCGCCCGCACGCCCTCGCCGCTGACCGGCCGCTTCTGGAGCCTGTTCGCCGAGGGCCTGCCGCGCGACGCGCGTCGCATCCGCGGCTTTGTCGGCGAGGAGACCGACGCGATCGCGCAGGGGTTAGCGCGGCCGACGCGCTGGCCGGCGCTGCTCGGCCTGCTCGCCGCGCTGCTGCTGCTGGGGCCGGCGCGCCGGATGCTGGCCCGCGCCGGCATGCGGCTGATGATCGAGCGGGCCCCGGCGAGCCGGCTGCGGCGCTCGGGCCTCGCGCTGTGGACGGCGCTGGTCGGCACGCTGCTGCCCGGCTTCGCCGCGCTCGCGCTGGTCAACGGGCTGGACGCGGCGGGCATGATCGCGCCGAGCTGGGATCGGCTGGGCGGCTTTCTGGTGCGGGTCAGCTTCGTCGCGGCGGCGATCGTGGCGCTGGGCGCGGCCCTGCTCCAGCCCAAGGCGCCGTCCTGGCGGCTGCCGCTCATCAGCGATGCCGCCGCCGCCGGGCTGCGCCGCTGGACGCGGGTGGCGGCGGGCGTGGTGCTCGCCACCGCGCTGCTCGGCAGCTTCACCGCCGAGGCGGGCAGCGGCAGCCCGCTCACCATCGCCACCGACGGGCTGACGGTGGCGCTCGACATGGCGCTGGTGTTCGGCGTGCTGCGCAGCATCGCCGGTTATCGCCGCCGCGCCGAGGCCGCGCGCGAGGCCGAGGGCGAGAGCGGCGGCGTGATCGCCGGGGGCACGGTGGCGCTCGCCGCCTGGGTGGCGGTGGCCTTCACCATCGTCGCGCTGCTCGCGGGCTATTTCACGCTCGCGCTCACCGTGGCGCGCATGCTGCTCTGGTGGCCGGTTGTCGCCTCCGCGCTCTATCTGCTGCTGATCGCGGCGGACGATCTCTGCACGGGATTGATCGCGCGCGACAGCCGGCTCGGCCTGTCGCTGCACCAGAGCTTCGGCGTGCGCGGCAGCCTGGTCGATCAGGCCGGCGTCTTCCTGTCGGCGCTGGTCCGGCTGATCCTCGTCGCGCTCGCCTTCAGCCTGGCGATGGGCCCGTTCGGCTCCAACATCACCTCGCTCTTCGACATTATCGACCGGGTGTCGCAGGGCCTCACCATCGGCCAGGTGACGATCGCGCCGGGCGCGATCCTGCGCGCGCTGGCGGTGCTGGCGGCGGGGCTGTTCGTGGTGCGCACCGCGCAGCGCTGGCTGACCGATCGCTATCTGCCCGCCACCGAGCTGGACGCCGGCGCGCGCAACTCCATCGCCATGGTCGCGCGCTATAGCGGGCTGATCCTCGCCACCCTCTGGGCGCTCGCCTCGCTCGGCATCGGCATCGAGCGCATCGCCCTGCTGCTCTCGGCGCTGTCGGTGGGCATCGGCTTCGGCCTGCAGGCGATCACGCAGAATTTCGTGTCGGGCCTGATCCTGCTCGCCGAACGCCCGGTGAAGATCGGCGATTGGGTGCGGATCGGCAGCGACGAGGGCGATATCAAGCGGATCAGCGTGCGCGCCACCGAGATCCAGATCGCCGACCGTTCGACGCTGATCGTTCCCAATTCCGAACTCATCACCAAGGCCGTGCTCAACAAGACGCTGAGCGATCCGCTCGGCCGCATCCAGCTGCAATTCTCGATCCCGCTCGGCGCGGATGTCGGCGCCGCGCGCGACCGGCTGCTCGCCATCTATGCGGAGACGCCGGCGGTGCTGGAGGAGCCCGCGCCGGCCGTCTTCATCGATTCCATCGTCGATGGGCGCGTGCTGCTCAACAGCTTCGCCCATGTCCGCAGCCCGCGCGAAGTCTATTCCACGCGCAGCGCGATCCTCTTCCGCCTGCTCACCGAATTGCCGGCGGCCGGGATCGAGCTGGGCGTCACGCCGCAGCAGATGCAGATCATCAGCGATGCCCGCGCCGCGCCCGCCGCCGCGCCCGATCCGGCCGCGCCCCAACCGGCGGGCTGAGCGGACGCGGCGGCGGCGCGGGATCGGCCTTGACGCGGCCGGGCCGGCCGCGCAGCACCGCCGAAACAGGAGCGGGCATGACTGGCAAGGCTTTGAAAAACGTGATGGCTCTCGCCGCGCTTTGCGGCGGAAGCGAGGCCGCGCTGGCCGGGGTCGACGTCGCGCCCTTCGGCACCATGGCCGATGGCCGGCCGATCCACCTCTATACGCTCAGCACCCCCGGCCTGACGGTGCGCGTCACCGATCTGGGCGGGATCATCACCGCCATCGAGACGCCGGACCGCGCCGGCCGCACGGCGGATATCGTGCTCGGCTTCGCCACGGCCGATCAATATCGCGCCCGCGACAACCAATATTTCTTCGGCGTGCCGGTGGGACGCTTCGCCAACCGCATCGCCGGCGCGCGGGTGACGATCGACGGGCAGAGCTATGCACTCGCCGCCAACAACGGCCCCAATACGCTGCACAGCGGCCGCCCTTATTATCACGAGCGGCTCTGGGCGGCGCGCCCCTTCACGCGCGGCGGCCGCAGCGGGGTGACGCTCGAACTGGTGAGCCCCGACGGCGATCAGGGCTTTCCGGGCCGACTGGTGCTGCGGCTGCGCTACAGCGTCGGCCCCGATCACGCGCTGCGGATCGACTATCGCGCCACCACCAGCCGGCCGACCTTCGTCAACTTCACCAACCACAGCTATTTCAACCTGGCGGGCGAAGGCAGCGGCGATGTCGGCGGGCAGAGCATCCAGATCCGCGCGGATCGGCTGGCCGAACGCGATGCCGCCGGGCTGCCGACCGGCCGCATCGTGCCGGTGACCGGCCCCTATGATCTGCGCGCGCCGCGCCGGATCGGTGACGGCATCGCGGCGATCAAGGCGCAGGGCGGCAGCGGCTATGACGATTCCTATGTTCTGGCCGACCGCCCCTTCGCGCGGCCGCGCCTGGTGGCCGAGGCGCGCGATCCGGCCTCGGGCCGCACGCTGACGGTGCTGACGACCGAGCCCTCGCTGCAATTCTACACCGCCAACAGCGCCTGGGGCACCGATGCGGGGCCGAGCGGGCGCGTCTATCGCCGCCATGGCGGCTTCGCGCTCGAGACCCAGCATCTGCCCGACAGCCCGCACCATCCCGACTTCCCGACGACGCTGCTGCGCCCCGGTCAGACGTTCCGCTCCACCACCCTCTATCGTTTCGGGGTGGAGGGCGGCTGAGCGGGCCCGCTCAGCCCGCCAGCACGCCGTACAGGATCCGGCCCACCCCGCCGAGCGCCGCCCAGCAGGCGACGGTGCTCGCGAAGATGACGATCAGGCGCGTGCCCACCGGCAGCTTGACCTCGCCCGGCAGCGGCGCCGGCAGCGCCATGCCGGCGGGCGCCGGGCCCGCCTCGCCGAAATCGCCGATCACCACGTTCGGCGTCTCGCGCGCATGGCGCACGTCCAGCTCGCTGATGCCGCGATCGAAGCGGAAGCCGTAGATCGTGCCCTGCTGCCAGATCACCTCGGCCTTGGTGCGGCCAAAGGCGGTGGCGCCCACGGCGACATGATCGCCCACGCGCAGCTCCGCCGGCGTTTCCGCCCGGAAGCCCGTGGTGGAGAGATCGTGAATCTCCATGTCCACCGGACCCTGGCCATGGCGGATGGTGCCACGCAGACGGACAGGGCGACGGCTCTCGCGATCCAATACTGTCAGTTCAGCCCGCAAACCCATGACGGATCCTCCTTGTCGAGGCCGTGCTACAGGGGCTTGGTTGCCGAAGCTTCACCAGCTCTGGTGAAGGTCAAATTAACTTGCGTCGTGCTCAGCGCGTGCCGAAGGTGCGGTCGCCGGCATCGCCCAGGCCGGGCACGATATAGCCATGATCGTTCAGCACTTCGTCCACCGCCGCCGTCCAGATCGGCACGTCGGGATGGGCGGCGCGCAGCGCCTCCACGCCCGCGCGCGCGGCGAGCAGGCAGACGAAACGCGGCGCCGTCACGCCCGCCGCCTTGAGCCGGTCCAGCGCGGCGATCGCGCTGTGGCCGGTGGCGAGCATGGGATCGACGACGATCACCAGCCGCGCCGCGATATCCTCCGGCGCCTTGAAATAATATTCGACCGCCTGGAGCGTCGCGGGATCGCGATAGAGGCCGAGATGCGCCACGCGCGCGGCGGGCACCAGATCGAGCATGCCCTCCGCCATGGCCAGGCCGGCGCGCAATATGGGGACGAACACCAGCTTCTTGCCCGCGATCTCGGCCGCCTCGATCGGCGCCAGCGGCGTTTCGATCCGCACTGGGCGCGTCGGCAGGTCGCGCGTCACCTCGTAACAGAGCAAAGTGGCGGTCTCGCGCATCACCGCGCGAAACATCTGGGTGGGGGTCGAGCGGTCCCGCAACAGGGAAAGCTTGTGCTGCACCAGCGGGTGGCGCACGATTGTCAGCCCTTCCATCCCCCGTCCGCCTCCCATGGCCCAAGCCGCAAACTACGCCGCAGCGGCCGAAAAGGCCAGCTTTTGCGCCGCGTCAGAGAGATTTGCGATTGCAGCATTGCGCAAAATCCGTTCGACCCCGCGCGCAAGCCTTGCCATGAAGATGTCATAGTTAACGGGGGACGGATGTGAACGGCACGATTTCGCGGGACAAGGCATTGTCGGTTATGGCGATGGTAGGCACCAGCGCCAGCCTGTGGGTGGGGATCTTCATGATCGCCCATGCCAGCGGGCTGTTTTCCACCAGCCTCTGATCAGCGACGCGGGGAAGGGCCGGGGGGCCTTTCGCCGCGTCATAATCAAGCACAAAGACGCGCCCGCCTCGCCGGGGGTGCGACCCTCCTAGAGCGCCAAGGCCTCCAATTCGCGCGCCAGCGAAACCAGGCTGAACGGCTTGGGCAGGAAGCGGCTTTCGTCGGGCAGATCGGTGGTGGACGGCCGCGTATCGCCCGAGGTGAGCAGCAGCCGGATCCCCGGCCAGCGCTGATGCACGCGCGAGGCAAGGCCCAGACCATCCATGCTGCCCGGCATGCGGATATCCGAGAAGACCAGCGACACGCCGGCATCTTCCTCCAGCAGCGCGAGCGCCTCGTCCGCATTCTCCGCCGCCTGCACCTCGAAGCCGAGTTCGCCCAGGATCTCGACGCTCAATAGCCGCACCAGCACCTCATCCTCGACGACGAGCGCTTTTCTAACCGATCGCCGCATCTCAGCCTTTCGAACCCGGTTTCGATCACGAACATATTTTCATGTCGGCATCAAAGGCAAGGCCGGTATTTGGAGATATATGCGGCGATGGCGGCCGCCGCTTCGCGCCGGGCGCGGTGGTTCCCTGTCCGGTGAGTGGGAGAATCGATCACCGCGTTCGGAATAAGCCGCTTTGTTCTCTGCTGCGTCGCACTAGATAGAGCCTCGCAACCCACGAGCAGCGGAGGAAAGCATGGCTCTCATCGGTACCCCGATCCAGCCTTTCAAGGTGGATGCCTATAAGGAAGGCAAGTTCGTTACCGTCAGCGACGCCGACGTGAAGGGCAAGTGGTCGATCTTCTTTTTCTATCCGGCCGACTTCACCTTCGTCTGCCCGACCGAGCTGGAGGATCTCGCTGACAATTACGAGACCTTCAAGAAGCTCGGCGTCGAGGTGTACAGCGTGTCGACCGACACCCACTTCAGCCACAAGGCGTGGCATGACAGCTCGCCCGCCATCGGCAAGATCAACTATTACATGCTCGGCGATCCCAACCATGTGCTCGCGACCAATTTCCAGGTCCTGCGCGCGGGTCAGGGCCTGGCCGATCGCGGCACCTTCGTTGTCGATCCCGAGGGCGTGATCCAGCTGATCGAGATCACCAGCGAGGGCGTCGGCCGCAATGCGGTCGAGCTGCTGCGCAAGGTCAAGGCCGCGCAGTATATCGCCGCCCACCCGGGCGAAGTGTGCCCGGCCAAGTGGGAAGAGGGCGAAGAGACGCTCGCCCCCTCGCTCGACCTCGTCGGCAAGATCTAAGCCGATCCGGATGGCCGGGGCCGCGCATTGGCGTGCGCCCCGGCCACCCCTTCCCCTTTAGACGTTGGAGACTCGGATGCTCGACGCCACCCTGAAGGCCCAGCTCAAGGCCTATCTCGAGAAGATCCAGCAGCCGGTCGAGCTCGTCGCCTCCCTCGACGAGAGCGCCAAGGCCCGCGAGATGCAGGCGCTGCTCGAAGATATCGCCGCTCTGTCGGACAGCGTGACCTATGTCCGCCAGGATGACGACAAGCGCCGCCCCTCCTTCATGATCCGCCGCAAGGGCACCGATATAGGCGTGCGCTTCGCGGGCGTGCCGATGGGGCATGAATTCACCTCGCTCGTGCTCGCGCTCCTCCAGGTCGGCGGCCACCCCGCCAAGCTGTCGCAGGACGTGATCGAGCAGATCCGCGCGCTCGACGGCGATTTCGTCTTCGAGACCTATTTCTCGCTCACCTGCCAGAATTGCCCGGAGGTGGTGCAGGCGCTCAATCTGATGAGCGTGATCAATCCGCGCATCCGCCACGTCGCCATCGAGGGCGGCGCCTTCCAGGCCGAAGTGACCGAACGCAACATCCTCTCCGTCCCCGCCATCTTCATGAATGGCGAGGCGTTCGGCCAGGGCCGGATGAGCGTGGAGCAGATCCTCGCCAAGCTCGATACGGGCAGCACCGCCCGCGCCGCCGAGAAGATCAGCGCCAAGGATCCGTTCGACGTGCTGGTGGTGGGCGGTGGCCCCGCCGGCGCCGGCGCCGCCATCTACGCCGCGCGCAAGGGCATCCGCACTGGCATCGCCGCGGAGCGCTTTGGCGGCCAGGTGCTCGATACCATGGCGATCGAGAATTTCATCTCGGTGCAGCACACCGAAGGCCCCAAGCTGGCCGCTCAGCTCGAAGCCCATGTCGGCGACTATGACGTGGACGTGATGAACCTGCAGCGCGCCGAGGCGCTGATCCCGGCGCGCCAGGAGGGCGGCCTGCACGAGCTGCGCCTCGCCGGCGGCGCCACGCTCAAGGCGCGCACCATCATCCTCTCCACCGGCGCGCGCTGGCGGCAGATGAACGTGCCGGGCGAGGATGATTATCGCAACAAGGGCGTAACCTACTGCCCGCACTGCGACGGTCCGCTCTTCAAGGGCAAGCGGGTGGCGGTGATCGGCGGCGGCAATTCGGGCGTCGAGGCGGCGATCGATCTCGCCGGCGTGGTCGCCCATGTCACGCTGATCGAGTTCGCCGCCGATCTGCGCGCCGATGCCGTGCTCCAGCGCAAGCTGGCGAGCCTGCCCAATGTCAAGGTCATCACCTCGGCGCTGACCACCGAGGTCAAGGGCGATGGCGAGCGTGTCACGGCGCTCAGCTACAAGGATCGCAACCACGATACGGTGCACGAGATCGAGCTGGAGGGCATTTTCGTGCAGATCGGGCTCGTCCCCAACACGGAATGGCTGAAGGATACGGTCGCGCTCACCAATCGGGGCGAGATCGAGGTGGATTATCGCGGCGAAACGTCCCGCCCCGGCATCTTCGCGGCGGGCGATTGCACCACCACGCCCTATAAGCAGATCATCATCGCTATGGGCGAAGGCGCCAAGGCGTCGCTCTCGGCGTTCGATTATCTGATCCGCCTTCCCACCGAGGAGACGGTCGCGGTCGCCGCCTGATCGCGCCTCCCCCGTCCTCCAGGCTCGGCTTCGCCTCTCCGGCCAAAGGTGAATCGCTGTAAATGCAGCAATTTAACCTTAGGTTGAGGGAGGCGAGCCTATGTCGGGGCCGGCGCCACCGGCGGGCGCCTGCGTACAGGGGAGAGGAAGATGGTCGCCGCGCTGCTTGTCAGCCAGCATGATTCAATGATCGCGCTCGCCGACGCGATTCTCGCCGGAGCGGACGCCGGGGATGCGACCCGGCTGGCCGGTCTGCGGCTCCAGCTCGCACGCGAGGTCCAGCGTCACACCGAAGCCGAAGCCCAGTTCTTGGGCGCGGCGGTGGCCGAGGGGCATGTCGCGGCCGATGCCGTATCCGCGCTGCACAAGCGCGTTCGCCATTGGCGCGGCGCGCTGGCGCATTGCAACGCCACCTGGCCGGGCGCCCGCGTCGCCGCCGATCCGGCTGGCTTCGTCGCCGATTTCGCGCCGCTCGCGGCGATGCTGCGCGAAGGCGCGCGCGCCGAAGAGGCGGAGCTGCTCGCGCCCGTGGTGCGGCGGCGCGCCGCCGCCGCCTGATCGCGCTCAGCCGGAACCGCCACGCAGCAGCGCGGCGAGCTTGCCGAGAAAGCCGGGCCGGTCCGCCACCGGCTGGCTGATCAGCGCCGCCGCGTCGCGCTCGATCAGCGCGAGCCCGCGCTTCACCGCGCGCTCCAGCGCCTCGCCCAGCCGCGGATCCTCGGCGAGCAGGCGCCGCAGCCCCGCGCAGGGCAGCTCGACATAGTCCACCGCCGTCAGCGCGGCCACGGTGACATGCCGGGGCTCGCCTGTCATCATGCTCACCTCGCCGATATATTCGCCCGGCCCGAGCCGGCCGATCGAGCGCTCGCCCGCCTCGCCGGGCCGCCGCACATCCAGCACGCCGGTGCGCACGATATAGATGGATTCGCCATGGCTGCCGCGCTCGAACAAAGGCGCGCCCGGCTCGAGATGCGCCGGGATCAGCGCCGGCGCGAGCTGCGCCAGCTGCTCGGTGCTGAGCGTGGCGAAGAGCGGCAGCTCGCGCAGCAGCTCGGCCAGACCGAAGCCGTTCCCCGCCTCCAGCCCATTGTGCCGCAGCAGCCGGCGCACCTGGCGCAGCACCTGGCCGCGCGCGGTGCCGAGATCGGCGCTGCGCGCAACGGTGTAGCTGATCGAGAAGAGCGTTTCGCGCGGGCCGATCGCCTTCAGCATCACCGCCGGGGCCGGCGTGTCGCACAAGGCCGGGCAGAGCAGCAGCGCCTGGTGGATCGCCTCGAACAGTCGGGCGGCGGGCGCGTGCGAGCGGATCGGGATCTCGACGCTGGCGCCGCGCCGCTCGGTCGGGCGGCTGCGGTTGATGAGCTGGCTCTTGGCGACGATGCTGTTGGGCACGGTGGCGATATCGGCGCTGTCCGTCTGCAGCCGGATGGCGCGCCAGTTCATCTCCACCACCACCCCCTCGACATCGCTTCCGATCGAGACCCGATCGCCGACGCCGAAGGGCTGCTCCACGCCCACGGCGATGCCCGAGAAGAGATCGGCCAGCGTGTTCTGCAACGCGAGGCCGAGCACGATCGCGATCACGCCCGAGGTGGCGAGCAGCCCGCGCACCGGCAGATCGAGCACCGAATTGAGCACCACGAACACCGCGCTCAGATAGATGCCGCCCGCGACGAGATCGGAGAAGAGCCGCGCCTGGCGCGAATGCGCGTCGCGGCCCAGCGCCAGCGCGCTCGCCGTCGCCACCAGCCGCGCGCCGACCAGCCACCACATCACCGCCAGCGCGCGCAGCCAGGGGCCGTCCGGGCCGGCGAGCGGGCGTGCGCTCGGAAGCGGCGCGGTGCCGCGCGCCATCAGCAGCGCCGCGATGGCGAGCAGCAGCACGCATTCGGCCGCGAGACGCTGCGCCGCCGGCCGCGCGCGCACCGCCCAGACGCCGAGCAGCGTGGCCGCGACGAGCCCGGCCGGGAGGAGAATCGGGTTCATGCGCGGTGCCGCTCCTTCCCCTTCAGGCTCGGCCGCGCCGGACGCGCGCGCCAAGCCGCTTCCGACGCCCCCTCTTTTTAGCGTCACAGTGCGGGAAAGGCTTAGTTTTTTATGGGGAAGCGGATGTGTTCAGCTTCCGTTGCAAAAGGCCATTGACGAAAGGCCCGCCCGGCCATTATGTACTTGGCGGTACAGAAGATCGTCACAGGGGCGATCGACCAGACCGAGGGGGCGCCGTCATGCTCCGCACGATCTATTTCACCCGGGCCTAGCCCGCAAGCGTCCACCCGCCGAACCGCCGCCGCTCCGCACCCCAGTGCGTGACGGATCGCCGGTTGCCGGCCCTTTTCCCGCGCCCTGATCCGGCCGCGCTCCTGTCGGGCACGGCGGATGGTCGCGCGCCCTTCTCCGGCCCCGCCGCGCCCGCGTGTCTGCGTCGCGGCGCGGCGTCGCCTGCTCGAAAGGAATGTCATGGCCGATCTCCTTCGATCGCCCCGGGTCCGTCTGCTCCGCCGGGAGCGCCGCGCATGACGATGCTCGGCACCATCACCGCCGCCGAAACCGCGCCACGCCCGCGCCGCGCGACGCTGTGGCGACGCGGCACGCTGCTGCTGCTTCCCGTCGCTCTGGTCGGCTATGGCGGCTACCGCCTCGTCCACCCCGCCGCGCCGGAGGCGGCCGCGCCGCCGCCCGCCAGCGTCACCACCGCCACCCCGCTGGCGCGCACCGTGACCGAGTGGGACGATTATGTCGGCCGCTTCACCGCCAGCCAGAGCGTGGAGGTGCGGCCGCGCGTCTCCGGCCAGATCGTCGCCCGCCATTTCACCGATGGCCAGATGGTGCGCAAGGGCCAGCTGCTCTTCACCGTCGATCCGCGGCCCTTCCGCGCCGCCGAGGGCGAGGCGCGCGCCGATGTCGCCGCCGCGCGCAGCAGCCTGGCGCTCGCCCGCGCCGATCTCGCCCGCGCCGAGCGGCTGAGCGGCGACGAGGCGCTCTCCGCCGGCGAGGTCGACCGGCTGCGCAGCCGCGCCCAGGCCGCCGCCGCCACGCTGGCCGGCGCCGAGGCGCGGCTCCGCAGCCGCGCGCTCGACGTGGAATGGACCGAGGTGCGCGCGCCGATCTCGGGCCGCGTCTCGGATCGGCGGGTGGATACCGGCAATCTCGTCACCGGCGGGCAGACCGGCACCGCCACGCTGCTGACCACGATCAACGCGATCGATCCCATCTACTTCAGCTTCGACGCCTCGGAGGCGCTGGTGCTGAAGGCGCGCCATGCCCGTGCCGCCGGCGCCGGTCCGGCGCGGGTGGAGGTGCGGCTCCAGGACGAGACCGACTATCGCTGGAAGGGCAGTCTCGACTTCGAGGATAATGGCCTCGACCAGCGATCGGGCACGCTGCGCGCCCGCGCCACCATCGCCAATCCGCAGGGCTTCCTCACCCCCGGCCTGTTCGGCAATATGCGGCTGGCGAGCGGCGGCACGGCGCGCGCGCTGCTGGTGCCCGAGGCCGCGATCCAGACCGACCAGGCCCGCAAGACGGTGCTGGTGGTGGGCCCCGACAATGTCGTGGCCGCCAAGCCCGTCACGCTCGGCGCCAGCCTGTCCGGCCTGCGCATCGTGCGCCAGGGGCTGGATCCGCGCGATCGCGTGGTGATCGGCGGCCTCCAGGCGGCGGTGCCCGGCAGCAAGGTGGATCCGCATCCCGGCCGGATCGCCGCCGATGCCGCGACGCCGCCCGCCACCGCCGAGACGCCGCCCGCCGCCCAGGCGAGCTTCGCCCGCTGACCCGATCGGGGCGGCCCGCCCCCTCTCCCCGGGGCCGCCCCGCGATCCCCGGCCGCGCCCCCCTCGAGCGGCCGGGGATCACCCCCTCTCGCAAGGACGAACGTCATGCGTCTTTCGCGCTTCTTCATCGCGCGCCCGATTTTCGCGGCGGTGCTGGCCGTGCTCATCACGGTGGTCGGCGGTCTCGCCTATTTCGGCCTGCCGATCGCGCAATATCCCGACATCGTGCCGCCGACCGTCACGGTCAGCGCGCAATTCCCCGGCGCCTCGGCCGAAACCGTGGCCGAAACCATCGCCGCGCCGATCGAGCAGGAGATCAACGGCGTCGACGACATGCTCTATATGTCGTCGCAATCGACCGGCGACGGCAAGGTGACGATCACCGTCACCTTCAAGACGGGCACCAATCTGGATGCCGCGCAGGTGCTGGTGCAGAACCGCGTCGCGGTCGCCACGCCGCGTCTGCCCGAGGAGGTGCAGCGTCTCGGCGTCGTCACGCGCAAGACTTCGCCCGACTTCCTGCTCGTGGTGAACCTCCAGTCGCCCGACGGCACCTATGATCGCGACTATATCTCCAATTACGCGCTCACCCAGGTGCGCGACCGCCTCGCCCGGCTCGACGGCGTGGGCGATGTGCAGCTGTTCGGCGCGCGCGATTATGCGATGCGGATCTGGATCGATCCGGGCCGCGCCGCCGCGCTCAACCTGACGTCGGAAGAGATCATCGCCGCGCTGCGCGCGCAGAATGTGCAGGTCGCGGCCGGCGCGATCGGCGCGCCGCCGGTCGATACAAACCAGGCCTTCCAGATCGGCATCGAGGCGCAGGGCCGCTTCACCAGCCCCGAGCAGTTCGCCGATGTCGTGATCCGCACCGATGCCGACGGCCGCCAGGTGCGCGTCGCCGATATCGGCCGGGTCGAGCTTGGCGCCGCCGATTACGGCACCAACGCCTATCTCTCGGGCAATCCCTCGGTGATCGTGGCGGTGATGCAGCGGCCCGGCAGCAACGCGCTCGCCGCCGCCGAGGCGGTGACGCACGAGATGAAGACGCTGTCCGCCCGCTTCCCCAAGGGGCTGCAATATCGCGTCGTCTACAATCCCACCGAATTCATCAGCCAGTCGATCGACGCGGTGTACCACACGCTGGGCGAGGCGGTGGTGCTGGTCGTGCTCGTCATCCTGCTCTTCCTGCAGAGCTGGCGCGCGGCGGTGGTGCCGATCATCGCCATCCCGGTGTCGCTGATCGGCAGCTTCGCCGTGCTCGCGGCGGTGGGCTATTCGCTCAACACGCTGTCGCTGTTCGGGCTGGTGCTGGCGATCGGCATCGTCGTCGACGACGCCATCGTCGTGGTCGAGAATGTCGAGCGCAACATCGAGCATGGCCTCTCGCCGATGGAGGCGGCGCGGGTCTCGATGGACGAGGTGTCGGCGGCGCTGGTGGCGATCGTGCTGGTGCTGTGCGCCGTGTTCGTGCCGACGCTGTTCCTCACCGGCCTGTCGGGCGCCTTCTACCGCCAGTTCGCGGTGACCATCTCGTCGGCGACGGTGGTGTCGCTGATCCTGTCGCTCACCCTCTCGCCGGCGCTTGCCGGGCGGCTGCTGCGCGCCAAGGCGCCGGCCGAGCCGGGCGACGGACGGATCGGCTGGCGCACGCTCGGCCGGCGCTTCGCCGATGGCTTCAACCGCGGCTTCGATCGGCTGGGCGATGCCTATGCGCGGCTCACCATCCGCCTTGTGCGGCGGCCGCGCGCCATGCTGGCCGCCTATGCCGGGCTGCTGGCCGCCACCGCCGGGCTCTTCTCGATCACGCCCGGCGGCTTCATCCCCGCGCAGGATCAGGGCTATTTCCTTGCCGTGGTGCAGCTGCCGGCGGGCGCCTCGCTCGCCCGCACCGATGCGGTGACGCGCGAGGTCGCCGCCCGCATCCTGCCGATCAAGGGGCTGCGCGCGGCGGTGATGTTCGCCGGCTTCGACGGGCCGTCGCAGACGGCGGCGCCCAACTCGGCGGCGATCTACTTCCCCTTCAACAGCTTCGCCGAGCGCGCCAAGCAGGGCGCGACCTATGCCGGCATCATGGCCCAGGCCAATCAGGCGATCGCGGGCTATGACAAGGCGCGCGTGCTGTTGGTGCCGCCGCCGCTGGTGCAGGGCATCGGCTCGGCGGGCGGCTACCGGCTGATGGTCGAGGATCGCGAGGGCGGATCGTATCTGACGCTCGCCAAGGCCTCGGGCGCGCTGATCGGCCAAGCCAATGCCGCGCCGGGGCTGAAGCAGGTCTATACCTTCTTCGATACCGGCACGCCGCGCATCTTCGCCGATATCGATCGCCGCAAGGCGGCGCTGCTCGGGGTTCCGCCGGAGCGTGTGCTGAGCACGCTGCAGGATTATCTCGGCTCGGCCTTCATCAACGATTTCAACCTTCTCGGCCGCACCTTCCACGTCACCGCCCAGGCCGAGCCGGCGGCGCGCGCGAGCGTCGCGGATATCGCCAACCTCAAGACCCGGTCGGACTCGGGGGCGATGGTGCCGGTCGGCGCCGTCTCCACCTTCCACGATAAGACCGGTCCCTATCGCGTGGTCCGCTACAATCTGATGCCGGCGGTGGAGGTGGATGGCGATACCGCGCCGGGCTTCTCCACCGGCCAATCGCTGGCGACGATGGAGAAGCTGGCCGATGCCGGCCTGCCGCGCGGCTATGATCACGAATGGACGGGCATCGCCTATCAGCAGAAGATCGCGGGCAACACCGCCGCGCTCGTCTTCGCCATGGCGACGCTGTTCGTCTTCCTCGTGCTCGCCGCGCAATATGAGAGCCTGACGTTGCCGCTCGCGATCATCCTGATCGTGCCCATGTGCCTGCTCGCCGCCATCGCCGGCGTCGATCTGCGCGGCATGGACAATAATGTGCTGACCCAGATCGGCCTGATCGTGCTGATCGCGCTGGCCGCCAAGAACGCCATCCTGGTGGTGGAATTCGCCAAGCAGGCGGAGGAGCAGCAGGGGCTCGGCCCGGTCGAGGCGGCGGTCCAGGCGGCGCGGACGCGCCTGCGGCCGATCCTGATGACCAGCCTGGCCTTCATCCTCGGCGCGGTGCCACTGGTGTTCGCCAGCGGGGCCGGGGCCGAACTGCGCCAGGCGCTGGGCACGGCGGTGTTCTTCGGCATGGCCGGGGTCACCGGCTTCGGTCTGCTCTTCACCCCCACTTTCTACGTGGTCTGCCGCGCGCTCGGCGACCGCCTGTCCCGCCGCCGGGGCGCGGGGGGCGCGGCCGCGCCGCTCGCCCAGCCGGCGGAATGAGGAGGATGACGATGATCCGTTCGGTCCTGCCGCTGCTCGCCGCCACCGCCTTGTCCGCCTGCGCGGTCGGGCCGGACTATGTCCGCCCCGCCCCGCCGGCGGCCAGCGCCCAGCCCTTTCTCGGCGCGGGGCTGGCCGGCGCCGATCCCGCCCGGCCGGTCGATGCCCAATGGTGGCGCCTCTATGACGATCCCGTCCTCACCGCGCTGATCGGCGACGCGCTCGGCGCCAACACCGATCTCCGCCAGGCCGTGGCGCGGCTGGAACGCGCCCGCGCCAGCCTGCGCGGCGCCCGCGCCGATCGCCTGCCCAGCACCGATCTGTCCGCCTCCACCACCTATCGGCGCCTGCCGTCCTGGCAGACCCTGGGCGCCGGTCGCCAATATTGGAGCGTCGATGCCGGGCTGGAGGCCGCCTATGAGGTGGATCTGTTCGGCCGGGTGAAGCGCGGCATCGAGGCGGCGCGCGCCGATGCCGCCGCCGCCCAGGCCGATCGCGACGCGGTGCAGGTGGCGATCGTCGCCGATACCGCGCGCGCCTATGCCGAAGCCATGGCCGGCGACGTGCAGATCGGCGTCGCGCGCCGGACGGTCGATCTGATCGAGCGCTCGCGCCGCGTCACCGAAGCGCGCGTCGCGGCGGGCACCGCCGAGCGGCTCGATCTGATCCGCATCACCGCGCTGCGCGACCAGCGGCTGGCCGAGGTGGCGCCGCTCGAGGCGGCGCGCGACGCCGCGCTGTTCCGCCTCGCCACGCTCACCGGGCGCGCTCCGGCGGCGCTGCCCGAGACGGTCCGCACCGGCGGGCGGCTGCCCCGGCTCGCACAGCCGATCCCGATCGGCGATGGCGCGGCGCTGATCGCGCGCCGCCCCGATGTGCGCGCCGCCGAGCGCCGGCTGGCGGCGGAAACGGCGCGCATCGGCGTCGCCACCGCGGATCTCTATCCGCGCATCTCGCTCGGCGGCCAGATCGGTTCGACCAGCGCGGGCCTGTCGGACGTGTTCGGCGGCGGCCCGTTCCGCTGGCTGCTGGGGCCGCTGATCAGCTGGAACTTCCCCAATCAGGAAGCGACGCGGGCGCGCATCGCCGCCGCCCGTGCCGACAGCCAGGGCGCGCTCGCCGGCTTCGATGGCGCCGTGCTCACCGCGCTCCAGGAGACGGAAACCGCGCTCTCCGCCTATGCGCACGAGATCGATCGCCACCAGGCGCTGGTGGCGGCGCGCGAGGCGGCGGCGCGCGCGGCGCGGGTCAGCCTCGCCCGCCAGCGCGAGGGCACGATCGATTTCCTGAGCGTGCTCGATGCCCAGCGCACACTGGCCGATGCCGAGGCCGCGCTCGCCGCCTCCGACGCGCGGCTCGCCTATGCGCAGATCGATCTGTTCAAGGCGCTCGGCGGCGGCTGGCAGGCGCGGACCGGCTGAGCCGGGCTGGCGCCGCCCGCGATCGGCCCTATAGCGGGGGCATGGCCAAGCCCGATCTGCTGATCCCCGCGCCCATGCACCCGCGCGTCGCCGCCGCGCTGGCGGCGTTCGCCACCGTCCACCAGCCCTGGCAGGCGGACGATCCGGCGGCGGCGCTGGCCGCCGTGGCGCCGCGCGTGCGCGGGCTGGCGGTGAGCACGCTCGCCGGCACCGTCGACGCCGCCATGCTCGACCGGTTTCCGGCGCTCGAAATCGTGGCGAGCTTCGGCGTCGGCTATGAGCGGGTGGATGCCGCGGCGGCGGCGGCGCGCGACGTGATCGTCACCAACACCCCCGGCGTGCTCGACGAGGAGGTGGCCGATCTGACGCTGGGCCTGCTGCTCGCGACGCTGCGCCAGATCCCGCAGGCGGATCACCATGTCCGCGCCGGGCGCTGGCCGGAGGGCGCCTTCCCGCTCTCGCCGAGCCTGCGCGGGCGGCGCGTGGGGCTGATCGGCATGGGCGGGATCGGCCGCGCGATCGCGCGCCGGCTGGAAGGCTTCGCGGTGCCGATCGCCTATCACAGCCGCCACCGCCGCGACGATCTCGCCTATGCCTATCACGCAAGCCCGATCGCTTTGGCCGAAGCGAGCGACGTGCTGATCGCGATCGTCCCCGGCGGCGCGGCGACGCGCCACCTGATCGACGCTTCGGTGCTGCGCGCGCTAGGCCCGGCGGGCGTGCTCATCAATGTCGCGCGCGGCAGCGTGGTCGACGAGGCGGCGCTGATCGCCGCGCTCGAGGCCGGCACGCTGCTCGCCGCCGGGCTCGACGTGTTCGCCGACGAGCCGCACGTGCCGGCGGCGTTGACCGCGCATCCGCGCTGCGTGCTGCTGCCGCATATCGGCTCCGCCTCGGAGGTGACGCGCGCCGCCATGGCCGATCGCGTCGTCGCCAATCTCGAGGCCTGGTTCACGGGCGCGCCGGTGCCCGATCCCGTGGCCGAGGCGGCGGCGCTCGCCCGCCGCGCCCAGGCCGCGCGCCCGGCTTAGTCCGCGCCGCCTTCCCGCTTCCGCCACTCCGCGCAAAGGGCCCGGCATGTCCCTGATCCTCGGCCTCGATTTCGGCACCACCAACAGCGTGGCGGCGATCGCCGGCGCGCCCGGCGCGGCGCCCGCGCTGATCTCCTTCGCCGGCCCCGCCGGCACATCGCCGCTGTTCCGCTCCGCGCTCTGCTTCTGGCAGGAAGCCGGCGCGCCCGATGGGCTGGCGCGCGAGGCCGGACCCTGGGCGATCAGCGAATATCTGGGCTTTCCGGAGGACAGCCGCTTTCTCCAGAGCTTCAAGTCCGTCGCGGCGAGCGCCAGCTTCGAACAGGCGAGCCTGTTCACGCGCCGCTACCGCTTCGAGGATCTCGGCCGCATCTTCCTGTCGAGGCTCGCCGCCCATGCCGGCGGCGCGCTCGACGGGCGGATCGCGCGGCTGATCGTCGGCCGCCCGATCGATTATGCCGGCCAGCGCCCCGATCCCGCGCTCGCCCGCGCCCGCTACGACGCGATGTTCGCCGGCCTCGCCGACGAGATCGTCTATGTCTACGAGCCACTCGGCGCCGCCTTCGACTATGCCGCCGGGCTCGATCGCGCCGCGACCGTGCTGGTCGCCGATTTCGGCGGCGGCACCAGCGATTTCTCGGTGGTGCGCGTGGCCGAACCGGGCGCGGCGCGGCGCTGCCGCCCGCTCGGCCATGCCGGCATCGGCATCGCCGGCGACCGTTTCGATTACCGCCTGCTCGATCGGCTGGTGCTGCCGCTGCTCGGCAAGGGCGGCCAATATCGCTCCTTCGACAAGCTGCTGGAGATTCCCCGCAGCTGGTTCAGCGATTTCGCCGATTGGTCGCGGCTGGCGCTGATGCGCACGCCGCGCACGCTGGCCGAGCTGGAGCGGCTGCGCCGCGCCGCGCTCGATCCCGAGGCGATCGGCCGCATGATCGGCGTGATCGAGCATGAACTCGGCTATCCGCTGTACGAGGCGGTGGGCCAGACCAAGCGCGCCCTGTCGACCGCCGAACGGGCGCCCTTCCGCTTCGAGGGCGGCGGGCTGCGGATCGAGGCCGAGGTGACGCGCGACGCCTTCGAGCGCTGGATCGCTGAGGATATCGCCGCGATCGAGGCGACGCTCGACCGCGCGCTCGCCGCCGCCGGGGTGACGGCGGACGCGATCGATCGCGTCTTCCTCACCGGAGGCACCTCGCTCATCCCCCGAGTCCGCCGCCTCTTCACGCAGCGCTTTTCCGCCGACCGCATCGCCGGCGGCGACGAATTCACCTCGATCGCCCAGGGGCTCGCGCGGATCGGCACCGAGGCCGATCCGGGCGCCTGGGCCAGCTGAGCGCCGGCGCGCCCCTCTAGAGGCGGGTGACGGCGAACTGGGCGCGAAGCGCCTCGACCACCGTCTCGCCATGGCTCGCGTCGCGCGCCTCGAACATCACCTCGAGCCGCGCCGCCTGCACGCTCGGCGAGGTGAACAGGCGGTGATGCGCCACCTCGATGATATTGGCGCCGGCGCGGCCGATCAGCGTCGCGATCTCGCCGAGCACCCCGGGCCGATCGGGGATGTCGAGCACCAGCCGAACCATGCGCCCGTCACGGATCATCACGCGCTGGAGCACGTTGGCGAGCGCGCGATTGTCGATATTGGCGCCGCACACCGGCACGCCGACGGTGCGGCCGCGGAAGCGCGCGCCCTGATCGAGCAGCGCGGCGACGCCGGCCGCGCCCGCGCCCTCGGCGACGATCTTGGCCTCCTCGGCGAGCAGCGCGATCGCCTGTTCGATGCGATGTTCGCTCACCGTCAGCACGCCCGCGCCATGGGCGCGCAAGATGGCGAGCGGCCGGCGCCCGACATCGCGCACGGCAATGCCTTCGGCGATGGTGCTGCCGCCCACCGCCACCGGCGCGCCGGACAATTCCTGCGCCATCGCCGCATAGCTATCCACCTCGACGCCATGCACCGCGATCGGCCGGCCCGCGCCCAGCGCCGCCAGCGCGCAGCCCGCCGCCAGCCCGCCGCCGCCCACCGGCACCAGCATCGCGTCGAGATCGGGCACCGCCGCGATCAGCTCCAGCCCGAGCGTGCCCTGGCCGGCGATGACCGCGTCATCGTCATAGGGATGGATGAAGACGAGCCCGTCGCGCTCGGCCAGCGCGCGGGCATGCGCCGCCGCCCCGGCGAGGCTGTCGCCATGCAGCACCACCTCGGCGCCCCAGCGCGCGGTGCGCGTGACCTTGGTGGCGGGGGTGATCGCCGGCATCACGATCACCGCGCGGATGCCGAGCAGCCCGGCATGGCGCGCCACCGCCTGGGCGTGATTGCCCGCCGACATCGCCGCCACGCCGCGCGCCCGCTCGTCCGCGCTCAGCAGCGCCAGCCGGTTGGCCGCGCCGCGTTCCTTGAAGGCGCCGGTGACCTGCAGCGTATCGAGCTTGAGCCACACCTCGGCCCCGGTCAGCCGGCTGATCGCATCGCTGTACAGCACGGGCGTCTGCACGATCTTGCCCGCGATCCGCGCCGCCGCTTCCCGCACCGCCTCATGCCCGATCACGCTTCGTCTCCCCTTCCACGCCGCGGCGTCCGGGCGGCTGATGGCGGCGCGATGCCATGCCCGGCCTCGGAAAGCGAGGGCCGCGCTTTCGGCATTCCCCAAGATCCGGCGGCCGCGCCGCTCTGCTAGCCTGCTCCGCGCAGGGTCGGCACGGGGGGCGCCATGGCGGGAATGGCAATGAGAGCGGTCGCGGCGGGGGCGGCTTGTCTGGCCGTGGCGGCGCTGTCCGGCACGGCGGCGGCGCAGAAGATGGGCAAGGGCGGAACGGCGATCGGCGCGGGGATGGAGCTGCCCGTCTGCGCCGCACCGGTCGGCACGGTGGCGTTGGTGGAGGCCAAGCGGCAGGATAATGCCAGCGGCCAGCTCTCGCCCGGCCTCGCGGCGCTGTTGAACGCGGCGCGCGCGCAGCAGGGCCAATCCGAGGCCACAACCGATCCGCTGCCGCTGCTCAAGCTGATCCTCGCCCGGTCGCAATGCTTCCGCGTGGTCGATCGCGGCGAGGGCTTCGATGCGCTTCAGCGCGAGCGGGCGCTCGCCGCCGGCGGCCAGACCAGCCAGGCCGCCCAGGGCGCCACGATCGAGGCCGCCGACTATCTGCTCACCGCCCAGATCGTCTATCAGGATGAGAATGCCGGCTCGCGCGGCCTCGCGCTGGGCGGATTGGGCGGGGCGTTCGGCGGCCTCGCCGCGCTGCGCCAGAAGAAGCTCGAGAGCCAGACGATGCTCACGCTCGTCGCGGTGAAGACCGGGGTTCAGGAAGCGGTCGCGACGGGATCGGCCCGCAAGCGCGATCTCAGCATCATCGGCGGCGGCCTGGCCGGGCTCGGCCTGGGCCTGCTCGGCGGCGAGGCGAGCACCGATATCGGCAAGGTCACCTCCGCCGCGCTGCTCGATGCCTATCGCCGGCTCGTGCCGCAGATACCGGCGGTGCGCGAGGGGCGCGTGGCGGTGACCACCCAGGTGCCGGAAGCCGAGCGTTAGGCGCCGCGCAGCAGCGGCGTGCGGCCGAGCCAGCGATCCTCGTCCAGCTGGTCCAGCACGAAGCGCGCGACATCGGCCCGCGCGATCCTGCCGCCCTGCACGCCCGCGAGATGATCGCGCGCGTCGATGGCGCCGCCGCCGGCGCCGTTGGTGAGCATGGTCGGGCGTACCAGCACCCAATCGAGCCCCGAGGCGCGCACGATCGCCTCCTGCCGATTTTTGTCGGCATAGACGGTGCGCAGCAGCAGCGGCAGGATCAGCCGGTCGAACAGCAGGCCGCCATGCCCCCGGCTGTCGCCCGCGCCGATGCCTGTGATGGCGATCAGCCGGGGCACGCCCGCCGCGCGCATGGCCGGCACCAGGGCGCGGGTGGCGTCGGACAGGAGGGTGACGCGGCGGAAGGGGCTGGCCGGCGTGCCGAGCGCGCTGATCACCGCATCGCGGCCGCGCACCGCCTCGGCCAGCACCGCCGGGTCGGTGGCATCGCCTGGGATCAGCGTCGCCCCCGGCAGCGCGGCGGCCGCCGCCGCCGCGGAGCGCACCAGCGCCGCGACATCCAGGCCGCGCGCCAGCGCCGCGCGCACGATCAATCGCCCGGTGGCGCCGGTCGCCCCCAGCACCAGAAGGCGGCGGGGGCGGCTTTGTGTGTTTGTGGACATGAGCGTCTCCTCGGAAAAGCGGGATCAGGCGGCGGTCAGCCCGGCCACGAACGTGCGATAATCGTGCAGCGGGCGGCCCAGCATCGCGGTGAGCCGCGCGCGATCCCCCGCTTCGGGGATCATGCCATGCGCGGCGAAGCGCGCCGCCATCATGCGCATGTCGAAGGCCATCCAGGCCGGCATGGTGGCGCGCAGCGTCTGCTCGAAGCCGGCGCCATCCTCGCCGCCATAGGCGATCTCGCGGTTGAGCGCCGCGCTCCAGACCGCCGCCGCCTCGGTGCCGGTCAGCGTGTCCGGGCCAACGAGCGGGATGCGCAGCCGCGGCAGCGGGCCGGGTGCGCGGTTGCGGCGCAGCAGCTCCAGCGCCGCCACCTCGCCGACATCGCGCGCATCCACCATGGCGATGCCCTTGTCGCCCAGCGGCATGGGGTAGACGCCATAGTTCGTCACCACATCGCGGATGGCGGCATCATTGTTCATGAAATAGGCGGGCTGGAGGATGGTGGCGGCCATGTCGGTCGCCTCGATCATGCGCTCCACCACCGCCTTGCCCGCGAAATGCGGCACGTCGGCATAGAGCGCGCCGTGGATCACCGAGAGATAGACGATCCGTTCGATCCCCGCCTCGCGGGCGAGGTTGAGCGCGGTGAGCGACTGGGTGACTTCGTCGGCGGCGACGGCGGTCAGCAGGAACAGCGTCGACACGCCCGACAGCGCGGCGCGGAAGCCGTCGATATCGAGCATATCCCCTTTGGCGAGCGCGACGCCGGCGGGCAGCTGCGCGCGGGCGGGATCGCGGACATAGGCGCGCACCGATGCGCCGCGCGCGACAAGCTGCTCAACGACGACACGGCCGATGGTGCCGGTGGCGCCGGTGACGAGGATGGTCATGTCTGCACTCCTTGTTTTCCGTGGACAGCGCCAATCTAGTGATCCACAAGCAGGGCAATAGATGCGCGTTTTGGACACGCCGTCTCGCTGGTGGAACACATGGATCTGCTCGCCCTTGCCGATTTTGTCCTGGTGGCGCGTCATGGCGGCTTCGGCCGCGCGGCGCGGGCGAGCGGCCGCCCCAAGGCCACGCTGTCGCGCCGCGTGGCCGAGCTGGAGGCGGCGCTGGCGCTGCGCCTGTTCGAGCGCGGCGGCCGCGATTTGAAATGCACCGAGGAGGGCCGCGCGCTCTATAGCCGCGCCGCGGCGTTGCTCACCGAGCTGGACGAGACGGTGGCGGCGATCGCGTCGGGCGGCCGCGAGGTCCGCGGGCGGCTGCGGATCAGCGCGCCGCTGCTCTTCGCCCAGGCGGCGATGGGGCGGCTCGCGGCCGAGTTCGTGCGCCGCCATCCGGCGGTGCAGCTGGAGGTGACCAGCGAGGACCGGCCCGTCGACATGATCGAGGAAGGCTATGATCTGGCGATCCGCGTCGATCCCGATCCCGATGACCAGCTGGTCGGCCGTGCCTTTCTCCATGATCGGCTGCTGGTGGTCGCCAGTCCCGCGCTGGCGCGACCGGCGGACGGCGCGCCCGTGCCCGCGATCCTGCGCCACCCCGAGCCCGGTTCCTGGACGCTGCGCGACGCCGCCGGCGCAGAGCACAGGCTCGCGATCGCGCCGCGCCTGCACCTCTCCTCGCTCGCCATGATCCGCGATGCCGCGCTGGCGGGCGCGGGCGTGGCGCGGCTGCCGCTTTCGCTGGTAAGCCAGGCCTGTGCCGAAGGCGTGCTGGTCAGCTGGGGCACGGTGCCGGGCTCGGAGATCGCGCTCTGGGCGCTCTATCCGTCGCGCCGCCTGCTGAGCGCGCGCGTGGCCGCCTTTCTCGAGCATCTCCGCCAGAGCTTCCCCACCGGCGCGCCCGAGGAGCTGGCCCGCTTCCAGGCCGCGCACGCCTGAATTTTAGGGCATCGCAGGGGCTTGCATCCGAACCGATCCGGCGGGACGATCGCCGCCGGGCGGACACGCACTAAGGGGATTGCCATGATGGATCGCGCACGGGCGCCACTTCTCGCTTTGGCCCTGCTCCTGCTGCCATCGGCCGCGCCGCCGCCCCCGGCCGCCCCGCCGATCGAGGAGCGCAGCCTCGCCGATCTGGGCGGCGCGCTCGCGCGCGGCGAGACGAGCAGCGTAGCGATCACCGCCGCCTATCTGGCGCGCATCGCCGCGCTCGACGGCCAGGGGCCGGCGCTACACGCGATCATCGCGCTCAATCCCGATGCAATGGCCGAGGCCCGCGCCAGCGACGCGCGCCGCGCGGCCCATGCCACGCGCGGCCCGCTCGACGGGCTGCCGCTGCTCATCAAGGACAATATCGAAACCGCCGATCCCGTGGCGACCACCGCCGGCAGCCTGGCGCTCAAGGACAATATAAGCCATGTCGATGCGCCGGTGGTGGCGCGGCTGCGCGCCGCCGGCGCGGTGATCCTCGCCAAGGCCAATCTTTCGGAATGGGCCAATATCCGCTCCACGCGCGCGCTTTCGGGCTGGAGCGCGATGGGCGGGCTCGTGCGCAACCCCTATGCGCTCGATCGCACCGCCTGCGGCTCGTCGAGCGGCACCGGCGCGGGCGTCGCGGCCAGTTTCGCGGCGGCGGGGATCGGCACCGAAACGGATGGCTCGGTGGTATGCCCCTCCTCGATCAACGGGCTTGTCGGGCTCAAGCCGAGCATCGGCATGGTCAGCCGCACGCGCGTGGTGCCGATCAGCCATTCGCAGGACACGCCCGGCCCGATGGCGCGCACGGTGCGCGACGCCGCGCTCCTGTTCGGTGCGATGGTGGGCCCCGATCCCGCCGACCCGACCACGACCGCGGCGGCGGGACGGGCGCAGGATTTCACGGCCGGCCTGCGCGCGGACGCGCTGCGCGGCCGGCGCGTGGCGGTGCTGACCCCGGCCACCATGACGCCCGCCGCCGCCGCGCTGTTCGAGGCCGCGCTCGCCACGCTGCGCCGCTGCGGCGCGGTGCCGGTGCCGGTCGCCCGCCCCGATCTCAAGGGGCTCGAGGAGGCCGAACAGATCGTGCTGCAGACCGAGCTCAAGGCGGATCTCAACGCCTATCTCGCCGCCACGCCGGCGGCGGTGCGCACCCGCAGCCTTGCCGCGCTGATCGCCTTCAACCAGCGCGAGGCGGCGCGCGAGATGCCGCTGTTCGGGCAGGAGCTGTTCCTCGCGGCGGAGCAGACCAAGGGGCTCGACGATCCCGCCTACAAGGCGGCGCGCGCGGACACGCTGCGCCGCGCCGCCGGCGCGCTGGATGGGATGCTCCACCAGGCCGGCGCGACTATTCTGGTGACGCCGACCTATGAGGCCGCTTGGCTCAGCGACACCGTCTATGGCGATCAATATGACGGGCCGAGCGCCTCGGGCCTGCCCGCCATGGCCGGTTATCCGCACCTCACCGTGCCGATGGGCGCGGTGCGCGGCCTGCCGCTGGGCCTTTCCTTCATCGGGCCGCGCTTCAGCGAGGCGGCCTTGCTGAACGCGGGCTATGCCTTTGAACAGGCGCAGCACGGCCGGACCGCGCCGCGCTACAGGCCGACGGTGGAAAGCGGCGCCGCGCTCGATCCGGCACGCTGAGCCGCGCGACGGTCTCGGATCCAAGGCGGCCGGACGGTTCGGGACGCTTGCGTCGCTCTGTTATAGCACGCTATATACCCTGCTATAGATCAGGCAGGAGGCTGGGCGATGGCTGACATATTGGCGGATCTCGGCGCGACCTTTCTGGGCAGCCGGCTCAAGCGTCTGGCCGAGCGGCTGCAGGGCGATGCCGCGCGCATCATCCGCGCCGCCGGCTTTCCGATCCAGCCCGCCCAATTCCCGATGCTTGCGGCGGTGGATCGCTATGGCCCGATCAGCGTCGGCCGCGCGGCGGAGCTGCTCGGCGTTTCCCAGCCGGTCGTGACGCGCACGCTGACGGGGCTGATCGACGCGGGGCTGCTCGAAACGACGCGCGATGAGGCCGATCTCCGCCACAAGACGATCCGCCTCACCCCGGCCGGAACGGGGCTGATGGCGCGCGCCAAGCCGCTGATCTGGCCGCGTGTCGATGCGGCGGTGCAGGAATTGTGCGCGCCGCTTTCCGGCGATTTCCTCACCCAGGTGGCGCAGCTCGAGGCGGCGCTCGACGCGCGGTCGCTCGAAGCGCGGGTCGCGGCGCGGCCGCCCGCCTTCAGCGTACTGCCCTGGTCCCCGGACCGCGCGGCCGATTTTTATCGCATCAGCGCGGAATGGGTGGAGGCGATGTTCCGGCTCGAGGAGAATGACATCCAAATCCTCACCCGCCCCGAGGAGCTGATCATCGCGCGCGGCGGCGACATCTTGTTCGTGGCGACGCCCGATCTCGGGGTGATCGGCACCTGTGCGCTGATGAAGATCGAGGACGGCGTGTTCGAGCTTACCAAGATGGGCGTCAGCGCGGCGGCGCGCGGGCGCAAGGCGGGCGAATTCCTGCTCGCCGCGACGCTGGAGCGCGCCCGCGCGATCGGCATGACGCGGCTCTATCTGCTGACCAACCGCAGCTGCGCGGCCGCCATCCACCTCTACGAGAAGCACGGCTTCGTCCATTCCGAGGAGATTATGGAGCGGTACGGCAGCCGCTACGCGCGCTGCGACGTGGCGATGGACTATCGCTGGTAGGCGCGCGCCGTCAGATGCGGTTCACCCGAAGCCGCCTAGAAAGCGTTTCCGGCATGCTTGTCCATCGTCCTTCGGAGGAGATTGCGATGACACCCGACGAACGCGCGCTGCTGGCCCGCTATCTCGATGATCTTAACGCCACCCGGGGCGTCCGCAAGGATGCCGAGGCCGATGCCCTGATCCGGCAGGCTTTGTCCGCCAATCCGGACGCGGCCTATCTGCTCGTCCAGCACGCGATCGTCGCGGACCAGTCGCTCTATGCGGCGCAGGCGCGGATCGAGGCGCTGGAGGCGCAGCTGCGCGAAACTCCGCCGCCCAGCTTCCTGCCCCCCGCCAGCCCCTGGCGGAGCAGCGGCGCGCCCGCTTATGCCGCTCCCGACGTCGCGCCGCCGCCGCCACAGCAGCGGCCCGGCCTCTTCTCGGCCGATAGCGGGCTGGGCAGCTTCCTCCGCAATGCCGGCACGACTGCGGCGGGCGTGGCCGGCGGTGAGATGCTGTTCAGCGGGCTCTCGGATCTGTTCGGCCACCATGGCGACGGCGCGCTGCGCGACCGCCCCGAGGAGACGGTCGTCAACAATTTCTACGGCGACGATGGCGACGGCGATATGGATCGCCCCGACGATCCCGGCAATTGGTGAGCCGGCAGGGCGCCGCCGCTGCCGGGGGGCGCCGCGCAGGGCCGCCCCGGGCGCGGCGCCCGGCTTTCGGAGCTAAGGCGTGGGGCTGTGGGTGAGGCGCGTGATCAGCTCCACCTCGGCCGGGCGATAGGGGGTGCCGTCCGTGTGCAGCACATCGTGGAACCACACGGTCGGCTCCTCCAACGTATAGGGCCGCTTCCAGCTGTCCCAGGGCAGGCGGGTCTGCTCCTTGCCGTCGACAAAGCCCCAGTTGATCATCGCGACATGGTGGCGCTTGCCGATCGGCAGCGAGCCATCGAAGGTCGAGCCGGCGCCGCGCGCCATATATTCGGTGCAGAGCACGGGCCGGCCATAGCCTTCCAGCAGCCCGATCCGCGTCTCCATCGATTCGGGCCAGCCATAATCGTGGAAGCTGATCACATCGGATTGGCCGAGCTGGACATCCTCGATCGGGCGATGGCGCGTGCCCGGCGCCCAGTCGGTGCCCAGCCACACCCCGCTGGTGAGCGGCTGGCTGGGATCGGCGCTGCGCGCCCAGGCGAAGACCTGCGGCAAGAGCCGCGTCACCATCTCGGCCTTGTCGGCGGGCTGGCCGGGATATTGCTCGGCCGGATTGTCGGGCTCGTTCCACACGTCCCATCCGAGGATTCGGTCATCCTTGGCGAAGCGGCCGATCACGCCCTTCACATAGGCCTCCAGCACCGGCCGCTGGCGCGGATCGGCGAGCGCGGCCGGGCCGGGGGATTGGACCCAGCCCGAATTATGCACGCCCGGGATCGGCGGATGCTGCGGCCCGAGCTTGGAATTCGGATCCCAGCAGCTGTCGAACAGCACGAACAGCGGCTTGATGCCATGGCGATGGGCGATCGCGAGGAACTGATCGATCCGCGCGGCGAAGCCCTGGCTGTCCTGCGCCCAGAGCTTGTCGTGCAGGAAGACGCGCATCGTGTTCATGCCCATCTTCTGCGCCCAGCCCAGCTCGAGATCGATGCGCGCCGGATCGAAGCTCTCGGCCTGCCACATCTCCAGCTGGTTGATCGCGGTGGCCGGCAGATAGTTGGCGCCGACAAGCCAGGGCTGGCGGCCGTACCAGCTCTTGGCCTCGGCCGGGGTCCAGCGATCCCGCGCGAGCGCCGGGCTCGCGCACAGCAGGGCGCCGGCGAGAAGCGTGGTAAGCGAACGGATCATGGCGTCTCTCCTGGAGCCGGGCTCAGCGCGCCGAGAAGCGGTAGCGGATATGGTTTTCATAGGTCTGGCCCGGATCGAGCCGCACCGACCCGAAGGCCGGCTGGTTGGGCGTATCGGGGAACATCTGCGGCTCCAGCACGATCGCGTCGCCCTCGCGATAGATATGGCCACGCTTGCCGGTGATGGTGCCGTCGAGGAAATTGCCCGAATAGAATTGCAGCCCCGGCTGATCGGACGATAGCTCCATCACCCGCCCCGAAGCCGGATCTTCCACCCGCGCCATCAGCTGCATCGCGCCCGGTTTGGTGGCCGACACGACCCAGTTGTGATCATAGCCGCGACCGTAGCGCAGCTGCGTGTCGCGGCCGTCGCGCACGCGCAGGCCGATCACGGTAGGGGTGCGGAAATCGAAGGGCGTGCCCGCCACCGGCTGGAGCTGGCCGGTGGGAATGGCGGTGGCGTCGGTGGGGGTGAAACGGGTGGCGGGGATCATCATCCGCAGCCCCATCGCGCCCGCCGGATCGCCCTCGCCCGCCAGATTCCAATAGGTGTGGTTCGAGAGATTGACGAGCGTCGGCCGGTCGGTCGTGGCGCGATAGACGATGTCGAACGTGCCGTCCGCGCCCAGGCTGTAGGTGGCGGTGGCGGTGAGCGTGCCGGGATAGCCCTGGTCGCCATCGGGGCTGACATAGCGCAGCGTCACGCTCGGCTGCGCGCCGCCGCTGGTGGCGATCACCGTCCACAGCACCTTGTCGAACCCCTTGGTGCCGCCATGCAGCGCGTTGGGGCCGTCATTGACCGGGGTCTGATAGGATTTGCCGTCGAGCGTGAAGCGGCCCTTGGCGATGCGGTTGGCGACCCGCCCGACCGTGGCGCCGAAGAAGTTCGGCTTGGCGAGATAGCCGGCGAGATCGTCATAGCCGAGCACGATATCGGCGCTGTGGCCGGCGCGATCGGGCACCGAGAGCGCCTGCACGCTCGCGCCGAGCGTGAGGATGGTGGCGCTGCGCCCCGCACCGTCGCTGAGCGTGATCGCCTCCACCGCCCGTCCATCGGGCAGCTGGCCGAACGGCGCGCGGCGGACGGTGCCGGCCGAGGCCGAGGCGGCCAGGGCGGCGGCGGCGACCGCCCCCGTAGCGAGTTTCCAGATCATCCGCTCTCCTCTCAATCGGCTCGCGGCCTTCAGCCCGCCGCTTCGCGTCTTGCTAATATTATATGATAAATGAGCGCAAGTCTGGAGTCGTGCGCTCGACCGTCGAGGCCAGGCTCACCCTCTTGTGCCCGTACAGACTCGGAGCATGAGGCTCCGATCGCGCCTCCTAGACCATCGTTCAAATTGCTACCATACGGTATGCAGCTGAGTTCAGGCCGTTCGTCGCACCGACGCCTCGCCTGATCGGTGCGTGATGCGAACCCGCCACAGTTTGGCGCGAGCGTGAAGCCGGTATTCACCATCCTCACTTTTTGGCTGGCCGAGCGCATAATTGTCGGATAATTGCCGCGGCTTCGGACATGGTCCGCAACAAATCACACCCCGCACGCGGAACGCGGCGGCCAGGAGAGAGAGATGAGGATCAAGAACGTGCTGCTAGGCTCCGCGTCGCTGGCGGGGCTGCTGCATCCGGCCGTCGGCATGGCCCAGGCACAGGATCAGGCCAGCGTCACCGCGCCCGCGCCCACCGCCAATGAGGGCGATCAGGCGCCCACCAACGCCACCGCCGCGCAGCCGGCCGCAGCCTCCAACGCCGCGCCCGCGCAGCCGACCCAGGAGATCGTCGTCACCGGCATCCGCGCCAGCCTCGCCGCCGCCGAGACGATCAAGCGCAAGTCGGACCAGATCGTCGACGCCATCGTCGCGCAGGATATCGGCAAATTCCCGGATCCGACGGTGGCCTCGGCGCTGCAGCGCGTGCCGGGCGTGCAGGTCGTGGTGGGCGACAATAACGAGATCCAGAACCCGCTCGTCCGCGGCCTGGGCGATATTCTCAGCACGCTCAATGGCCGCGAGGTGTTCACCGGCGCCGGGCGCGGCTTCTCCTTCCAGGATATTCCGGCCGAAGCGCTCGCCGGCGCGCAGGTCTACAAGAACAACAGCGCCAACATGATCGAGGGCGGGGTCGCCGGCCTCATCAATCTCGATCTGCACCGCCCGTTCGATTTCAAGGGCTTCACCATCGCGGGCTCGATCCGCAACACGCTCTCCACCAATCTCAACCAGAGCTACCCCTCGGCCAGCCTGCTCATCTCCGATCGCTTCGATACCGGCATCGGCGAGATCGGCGTGCTGGTGAACGCCTCCTATTCGCGGACCAAGTTCGATCGGCCGGTGGCGTTCGACGATCTGCTGCGCTCCGGCAATCACGGGCCGCCCGGCGCGGCCGGCGCGCTGCTGCCCACCGGCACCGGCGGCCTCAACCAGTTCGGCACCTATTCCCGGCCGCAGATCAACGCCTCGATCCAGTGGAAGCCCTCGCCCGATTGGCAGGTCTATGCGGACGGCATGTTCGCGGGCTATCGCAACCGCTCCTCCACCGCCTTCATCATCAACGATGCCTTTGCCGGCTCGCGCATCGGCAATTTGCAGACCGACAATAACTGCAACGACTATAGCGTGAACGGCGCGGGCTTCTACGATCCGGCCGGCACGGTGGAGCATCTCTGCAACGCCACCTCCTACACCTCGTACAATGGCGTGGGCTTCACCAGCAATCAGGCGCACCAGCAGCACACCAACGATTTCATCTTCGGCGGCGGCGTGAAATATGATCATGATCGCCTGCACGCCGATGTCGACGTGTCCTATGAAAAGTCGACCTATTACAGCAAGACGTTCATCATCGACATCGGCAAGCGCCTGCCGCAGATCGATATCACCACCAACCGCGACAATGGCGTGGACTTCAACGTGCCGGGCAATCCGCTGGCCCAGCCCGATGGCTTCTACTTCACCAACGGCCTCGACGACGATCGTCTGAAATCGAACGGCACGCTCTTCGCCACCCAGGCGGATGCCAAATATGATGTCGGCGGCCTGCTCGACGAGATCCAGGTCGGCGGCCGCTATGCCCGGCGCATCGGCCGCTATCAGGAGGTGATCGTCAATCCCGCCGCGCCCGGCGGCGCCTATGCGACGCCGGTGGACGGCCAGGGCCTGCCCGCCAATTTCCTGCAGACGGTACCCGGCGTGCCGCGCATCTATGGCGGCAGCCCCTGGCTCCAGCCCGGCACCGACGTGCTGCTCGATCCCGCCGTGGAGGATCGTCTGCGCCAGATCTTCCTCATCCCGACCGGCGACCAGCCCTATGATCCGGCCCGCAGCTTCTACGCCAAGGAGCAGACCTATGCCGGCTATGTACAGGGCAAGTACAAGATCGGCATCGTCGGCGATATCGCGCTCGATGGCCTGGTCGGGGTCCGCTACACCCGGACGGACCGCAGCATCGCCGGCACCGGATCGGTGATCGGCACCAATGGCGGCACCACGCTGGTGCCGGTGAGCCGCTCGACCAGCGACACCAATTGGCTGCCCAACGCCAGCGCGCGCCTTACCCTCACCAAGGGTCTCCAGGCCCGCGCCAGCTACGCCAAGGTCTTGTCGCGGCCCGATTTCGGATCGCTCAATCCTGGCCTCAACTATGCCGTCTCGACCAATCAGAACATCCAGAATGGCGGCTCGCAGGGCAATCCCGATCTCAAGCCGCAAAAGGCGGACGAGCTGGACGCGACGCTGGAATATTATTTCGGCCGCTCCAACTATATCTCGGCGGGCGTCTATCAGAAGACGATCAGCGACCGCGTCATCACCAATGGCGTCGATACGGTGATCGGGACCAATCACTACCTGATCCAGACCCCGCGCAACCTCGGCAAGGCGCGGCTGCGCGGGCTGGAGGTCAGCGCGCAATATTTCCTCGATTTCCTGCCCGGCCCGCTGTCCGGCTTCGGTCTGTTCGGCAACTACACCATCGCCGACAGTAAGGTGACGAGCCGCAGCGATCCGCTTTACGGCTTCCCCCTGCTCGGCGTCTCCAAGTACAATTACAATGCCGGTCTCTTGTATGAAAAGTACGGCGCTTCGTTCCGCCTGATCTATACCCACCGGTCTAAATACTATGATGGGGACAACACCACCTCGGTCAACATCCGGCCGGTGGATCAGCCGATCATCCTGAACGGCGTGCGGCCGAACGGGCGGCTCGATTTCAGCCTGAATTATGATGTGACCCGCAACATCACGCTGACCGCCGATGGCACCAACATCACCCGGGCGCGCTACGAAAGCTTCTATTATGCGGAGCTGAACCCGCACGATATCCGCTTCGATGACAGCACCTACTCGATCGGCGTGCGTTTCCGCTTCTGATCCTGTGCCCTTTGGGCCGGCGCCCGGCGCCGGCCCGCCTGCAAGGGAGGCCCCATGCCGTTCCGATCCGCCTTCGCGCTCGCACTCGCGCTCACCGTCGCCGCCGCGCCCGCGCCCGTCGCGCACAATCCGGTCTTCGCCGGCGCCGATCCCGATATCGTCGCTTTGTGCGGCCGCTGGTATGTCTATCCGACCGATTCCGGCGACGCGGCGGGCGGCTATGCGGCGACGCGCATCTATGCCTATGCCTCGCCCGATCTGCGGCACTGGACGCGCTCCGCGCCGGTGCTGACGATGCAGGCCATTCCCTGGGTGAATGACGATCACGCCCCCAGCCACGGCCTCTGGGCGCCCAGCCTCACCGCCGCGCATGGCCGCTATTATCTCTATTACTCGATCGGCCCGCAGAACCCGACCCCGAGCCGCATCGGCGTCGCCGTCGCCGACCGGCCCGAGGGGCCCTTCACCGATAGCGGCCGCCCGCTGCTGACCGGCGGCCAGGGCTTCGAGGCGATCGATCCCATGGTGTTCATCGATCCCAAGAGCGGCACGCCCTATCTTTATGCGGGCGGCAGCGCGGGGGCGACGCTCCGCATCTTCGCGCTCAAGCCCGACATGACCGAGATCGCGCGCGAGATCCCGGTCAAGACCCCGCCCTTCTTCACCGAGGGCGCCTTCGTGCACGAGCGGAACGGACTCTATTATCTGTCCTACAGCCACGGCCATTGGAACGGTCCGGACTATTCCGTCCATTATGCCACCGCGCCGACGCCCGTCGGCCCCTGGACCTATCGCGGCCGCATCCTGGCGGGCGATGCGCGTCATCAGGGCCCGGGGCACCATGCCTTCGCGATGAACCCCAAGACGGGCCAATGGGTGATCGCCTATCACCGCTGGCAGCGCGGTCCCGGGCCGGGGCCGTACCAGGGCACGCGCCAGGTGGCGATCGATCGCATCCGCTACGACAGCACGGGCGCGATCCTGCCGGTGGTGATGACGGATGGCGCGCCCCCCGCCTCGCCGCTGCCGCCCGCGCGCTGCGGCGCGGAGGCGCGGCGATGAGGCTCGATCGACGCACGCTGCTCGGCGCGGGCGGCGCGCTCGCCGCGGGCACGCTGCTGCGCGGCCCCGCCGCCGCCGGCGCGACGCCGCCGCTCAATGCGGGGCTGACCGGCTATCTCACCGGTCTGCACGATCCCGTCATCATCCGCGAGGGTGAGACCTATCATGTCTTCGGATCGGGCGGCTGGAATGGCCGGCCGGGGCCGAGCTGGCGCATCTCGCGCGATCTGAAGACCTGGACCGACAATGGCATGCCTTTCGGCATTCCCGATTGGGCCAAGCGCGCCATCCCGCAGGCGGAAAGCGTGTGGGCGCCCGATATCCACTTCGTCGACGGGCTGTACCGCCTCTATTATTCGGTCTCCACCGGCGGCAGCATGCGCTCCGTCACCGGGCTCGCCACCTCGCCGACGCTGGATCGCCACGCGCCCGGCTATGGCTGGACGGATCATGGCCTGGTCGTCGAAACCGCGCCGGGGTCGGGCTATAACGCGATCGACTCCAACTTCTTCCGCGATGCCGATGGGCAGGACTGGCTGTTGTTCGGCAGCTATTGGGGCGGGCTGAAGCTGATCGCGCTCGATCGCGCCACGGGCAAGCGCCGCGCGGGCGATACCGCGCTCCACGCCCTTGCCTATCGTCCCGCACCGGAGGGCGCGGACAATCCGATCGAGGGCGGCTTCCTGTTCCGCCACCAGGACTATGTCTATCTGTTCGCCAGCTTCGATTATTGCTGCCGCAAGCTCGCCTCCAACTATTACGTCGCCGCCGGCCGCGCGCGCTCGGTGCTGGGGCCGTTCGTCGACAAGAAGGGCCGGTCGATGATGGACGGCTATGCCGAGACGGTGCTGATCGAGCGACCCTGGGGCGGCACGCGCTGGCGCGGGCCCGGCCATTGCGGGCTGATGCACGATGGCGCGCGCGATCTCATCGTCTATCACGCCTATGATGCCGAGCATGACGCCGCGCCCACGCTGCGCCTCGCCGTGCTCAGCTGGGATGCGGAGGGCTGGCCCGTCGCGCTGAGCTGAGCCGCTCAGGGCGCGGGCGACGCCGCCGCGCGCGCCTCGCGCGGGGTGAAGCCGAAGCGCGCGCGGAAGCGGCGGTTGAAGTGCGACAGATCCGCGAAGCCGACGTCCAGCGCCACGTCGAGGATGCGCCGCGCGCCGCCGCGCAGCAGCGCCAGCGCGCGATCCAGCCGGATCGCCGCCAGCTCCTCGGCGAAGCTCTGGCCGAGCGCGTGAAAGGCGGCGTAGCCGCTGCGTTCCGAAAGCCCCACCCGCGCCGCCACCGCGCGCATGTCGAGCCGGGGCTCGCCATGATGCGTCACCATCACGTCGCGCATCGCCGCCACGCGCGCGCGGTGCAGCGCCGCCCCCGCCATCGGCGCGGCGCCGGCGCCGCCTTCGAAGGTGAGGCGCACCAGCTCGCGCAGATGGCAGGCGGCGATCGCGGGCACGGGCGCGCGCACCGCCTGACGCAGCACGGCGAGCATATAGCTGCGCAACAGCAGCATATGGTCTGCATCGGCGTGCAGCGCGGCGCCCGCCAGCGCCGCCTCGCCGCTCAGCGTGTCCCGCGCCACCTGGAGCATCGCCAGGCGGGTGTTGGGAAAATGGGTGAAGACGCGGCGGCCGTTGGTGACGAGCGCCCCGCCGCCCTGCGCCACCCGCACCCGGCTCTCGCCCTGCTCGATCAGCAGTTCGCCCGCCAGCGGTACGAACAGCGTGATATTGTCGTCGCCATCGGCGAGATGGCGCTGGCTGCGCTCCACATCCAGCGCGGCGAGATGCGCCTCGACCAGCCGCGCGCCGCGCCCGACATCGAGAATGGCATAGTCGAAACGGGCGGCCTCGGCATCGCGCGGGGCGGCGCGCGCGCCCACCAGCCGGGCGCTGATCTCCTCCGATATGAAGGCCGCGCGCCGCGCCGGCTCGATCGGCTCGGCGCTGATGCGGATCACCGGCTGGCCGGCTGCGCTCCCATCCAAGTCCTTTGCAGCCATAGCCAAGCCCCCGATACTCGACTCGGCTACAGCATAGCGCACTACTCATGATCGAGCGAGCCCGACAGTGTCGCCCGCGCGCGACAATCTGCCTGGCCCGGACTGCGCCGTTGACTGGTCGTGCCGTAGCGAGAGCTTGCATCGTCACGCTTATGTCTTCGCCGTGTCTGCGATCGGGTGGCAAGACGCGGTGAATTCGCCGGACTGGCGGAACCGAACGGGAGGGGAAGGCGAAGATGGCGGAACTCGATATCCACGAGGTGCAACAGGCGGTGGCGGAGGCCCGGGCCAAGTGGCGCGTCCAGGCGCCGCCGGCCGGCGCGGCCCGGCATCCGCTCGGCTGGAACCCGGCGCCGGGCGCGCTCGTCCAGGCGGCGCTGCAGCGCACCGCCCTGCTGGTGCGCGCGCCGGTGGCGCCCGGCAGCGCCGAGGGGCTCGGGTCGAGCCAGGCGCCGCTGCTCGGCGGCCCGCCGCGTCCCCCCAGCTTCGACTGGCGCAGCCGCAAGGTGATCGGCCCCGTCACCGATCAGCGCTGGTGCGGCTCCTGCGTCTCCTTCGCCACCGTCGGGCTGGTCTCGGCAATGGCGGCGATCGAGCTTGGCGTGCAGCCGCCCGATCTGTCCGAGGCGGACCAGCATTTCTGCTCGTCCCATGGCGCCGGCTGCGGCGGCTGGAATAATCATGACGCGCTCGATCAGATCCGCCAGCGCGGCGTCGTCGGCGAGGCCGATTTTCCCTATATGAGCGCGTTCGATACGCCGCCCGTCACCACCGATCCGAACGATCCCAACGCCCTGTGGGTGGCGCATTGCCGCGGCGTCGCCGATCGCCCGGGCAAGATCTGGAAGATCACCGCCTTCGCCGCCTTTTCCGGCGATGCCCGCAAGGACTATCTCGCCAAGGTCGGCCCGCTGGTGTGCGGCTTCCAGGTCTATGAGGATTTCGACAGCTATGGCGGCGGCCTCTACACCCATGTGACGGGCGCGCTGCGCGGCGGCCATGCCGTGCTGGTGATCGGCTATGACGATAACGCCGGCTGCTGGATCTGCCGCAACAGCTGGGGCAGCGGCTTTGGCGGGCCGGCCGATCCGGACGGCACCGGCGCCGGCTTTTTCCGCATCGGCTATGGCCAGTGCGGCATCGACAACGAGCCCATGTACGGCGCCACCGGCGTCATTCCTCCCAGCCCATCCGGCTGGCGCGGCTGGTGGCCGGTGGGAAATGGCCAGGCGGCGCCCAACGGCGCGGTGTTCGGCGTGTCGCGCGGGCCCGACCAGCTCGATATCTTCGTGCCCGGCGCGCATGGCGAGACCAACACGGCGGCCTGGCAGCCCGATTTCACCAGCTGGCACGGCTGGTGGCAGGTGCAGGGCGGCGTCGCCGCGCCGGGCAGCGCGGTGACGGCCGTGAGCCGCAGCCGCGACAAGCTCGACATCTTCACTTTGGGCACCGATCACCGCATCTACACCGCGGCCTGGGAACCGGGCTTCACCGGCTGGCATGGCTGGTGGCCGGTGCTCGATCTGCGCGGCGCGCCGGGCAGCTCGGTGTTCGGCGTGTCGCGCAGCGCGGACAAGCTGGACATTTTCGCGGTCGGCGCCGACCAGGGCATCTACAGCGCCGCCTGGGAACCGGGCTTTGCCGGCTGGCACGGCTGGTGGCGCATCCAGGGCGGCGCGGCGGCGCCGAACAGCTCCGTCACCGCCGTCAGCCGCAGCGCCGACAAGCTCGATATCTTCGCGGTGGGCACCGATCACAAGGTCTATACGGCCGCCTGGGAGCCCGGCCTGGGCTGGCGCGGCTGGTGGCCGGTGCTGGGCGGCGTGGCGGCGCCGGGCAGCTCGGTGTTCGCGACGGTGCGCGCCCCTGATCATCTCGACATTTTCTGCGTCGGCACCGATCGCGGCGTCTATACGGCGGCCTGGGAGCCGGGCTTTACCGCCTGGCATGGATGGTGGCGGATCGGTACGCTGCGCGCCATGCCGGGCACCTCGGTCCATGCCGTGTCGCGCGGGCTCAACAAGCTCGATATCTTCGCCGTGGGCGAGGACGGCACGATCTGCACCGCCGCCTGGGAGCCGGGGCTGGGCTGGCGCGGCTGGTGGCCGATCCTGAACGGGCGGTCCGCGCCCGGCTCGATGGTGAGCGCGGTGGTGCGGGCGCCCGATCATCTCGATGTCTTCGCGGTCGGCACCGATCACAAGGTGTGGACCGCCGCGTGGCAGCCATGAGCGACACGCCGGCCGATTTCAGCCTCACCGGGCGCGCCGGCACGGCCATCGTCCTGCCGATCGGCCAGCCGCCCGCCACCGGCCATGGCTGGTGGCTCGATCTTCCGCCCGGCCTCGCCCGGGTGGAGGATGCGCCGGCGCCCCCGCCCCCGGCCGCGGCGGCGCTGGGCGCGCCGGCGGGCGGGGCGCTGCGGGTCACCGGCGCGCCGGGCCGCTACCGCATCACCGCCCGGCTCGCCCGCCCCTGGGCGCGCGACCAGCCGATCCGCACGCTGGTGATCGACCTCGTGATCGAATGACCAGGCCCCGGCGACGCCGCGCCTAGATCCGGCCCAGCGCCAGCGGCACCGCCGCCGCCAGCATCAGCAGCGCGGTGGCGCCATGCATGCCGAAGGCGTGCGCCCTGGATCCCCGCGCGGCGAGGATCACCGTCATGTCGCCGATCGGGATCAGCGCGAAGATCAGCAGCACCAGCCCCAGCTGGGTCGACGGCGCCGCCGCGAGCAGCGCCAGCACCGCGAGCCCGCTGGCGCAATCCCGCACCCCCTTGAGCCTGAGCCACCAGGGAATGTGCGGGCCCGGCTCGGGCAGCGGCAGGCCGAAGCTGCGCGCGGCCGAGCGCGGCGTCGCCAGATACAGAATGCCGATCACGATAATCATCAGCGCGGCGACCAGCGCCACGCCCAAAGCCAAATCCCGCATCTCGACCTCCATCGATTGACGATCACCAGATAAACTAGCGTTGCTAGATTTTCAAGTGCTGCTAGGATGAGGCCGATCATGCGAGGAGAGCGGCGGATGACGGCGGCGGATCGGCGGAAGCGCGAGCGGGCGGAGCGGGGGCGGCGGATCATCGCGGCGGCCCGCGCGATCGCCGAGTCGGAGGGGTGGAGCGCGGTCACGATCCGTCGCCTGGCCGAGCAGATCGATTATTCCCAGCCCGTGCTCTACGCGCATTTCGCCAATCGCGACGCGATCGTGGCGGCGGTCGCGCTGGACGGGTTCGACGCGCTCGCCGCCGCGCTGGCGGAGGCCGCGCGCGCCGCCGCGCCCGGCCGGGCGGCGCGAGGCGTGGCCGAGGCCTATCTCGCCTTCGCCGATCGCCATCCCGCGCTGTATCAGGCCATGTTCGTGCTGCCGACCGGGCTCCGCTTCGCCGAGGCGGACACGCCGCCGCCGCTGCGCGCCGCCTTCGCCGCGCTGGCGGCGGTCGCGCCGCCCGAGGCGACCGATGCGCAGGGCTGGACGGAAACGCTGTGGGCGGCGCTCCACGGGCTGGCCGAGCTGGAGCGCACCGGCCGCATCCGCGCCGAAGCGCGCGCCGCGCGGCTCGCGCTGCTCGCCGGCCTGCTCTCGCCCGCCGCCGCCACCCCCGAGACGCCCGCGCGTCGCTCGGCTAAGCCTAGGGCATGACAATCCTGATTCCCGTGCTTGGCGATCAGCTCTCGCTCTCGCTCGCGTCGCTCCAGGGGGTGGATCCGGGCGCGGCGGTGGTGCTGATGATGGAGGTGGCGGAGGAGACCCGCTATGTCCGGCATCACAAGACCAAGCTCGTCTACATTTTGTCGGCGATGCGCCACCATGCCGAGGCGCTGCGCGCGGCCGGCTGGCGGGTGGATTATGTCGCGCTCGACGATCCCGAGAATAGCGGCAGCTTCACCGGCGAGGTGGCGCGCGCCATCCAGCGCCACGATCCCGCGTCGATCCGCGTCACCGAGGCGGGCGAATGGCGCGTGGCGGCGATGCTCGACAGCTGGCAGACGCTCTTCGGCCTGCCCGTCGAGATTTGCGCCGATACGCGCTTCATCGCCAGCCATGCCGTGTTCGCGGAGTGGGCCGAGGGGCGGCGCAGCCTCACCATGGAATTTTTCTACCGGGCGATGCGCGTCCGCACCGGCCTGCTGATGGACAAGGGCAAGCCCGCCGGCGGCCGCTGGAATTTCGACGCGGAGAATCGCAAGCCGGCGCCGCGCGATCTGCTGATGCCGCGCCCGCTCGCCTTCGCGCCCGATGCGATCACGCGCGCGGTGATCGCGCTGGTCGAGCGGCGCTTCGCCAACCATCCCGGCCGGCTCGACGGCTTCGACTATGCCGTGACGGCCGCCGATGCCGAACGCCAGGCCGCCGCCTTCCTCGCCAACGCCCTGCCCCAATTCGGCGATTATGAAGACGCCATGCTGATCGGCGAGCGCTTCCTGTGGCACTCGATATTGTCGCCCTATATCAATGCCGGGCTGCTCGATCCGCTCGATCTCGCGCGCCGCGCCGAGGCAGAATATCGCGCCGGCCGCGCGCCGCTCAACGCGGTGGAAGGCTATATCCGTCAGCTGATCGGCTGGCGCGAATATGTCCGCGGCATCTATTGGCGCGAGGGGCCGGACTATGTGGAGCGCAACGCGCTGCACCACACGCGCGCTCTGCCCGGCTGGTACTGGACCGGCGAGACCGACATGCGCTGCCTGGCCGAGGCGATCGGCCAGACCATCGCCACCGCCCATGCCCATCATATCCAGCGGCTGATGGTGATCGGCAATTTCGCGCTCCTGATCGGCGCCGATCCCAAGCAGGTGCATCGCTGGTATCTGGAAATCTATCTCGATGCCTATGAATGGGTGGAGCTGCCCAATACGCTGGGGATGAGCCAGTTCGGCGATGGCGGCCTGCTCGGGTCCAAGCCCTATGTCTCGTCGGGCGCCTATATCAACCGCATGTCCGATTATTGCCGCCACTGCCGCTACGACGTGTCGGCGCGCACCGGGCCCGATGCCTGCCCGTTCAACGCGCTCTACTGGGATTTCCTCGCGCGCCACGAAACGCGGCTGCGGTCGAACCGCCGGCTCGCCATGCCCTATCGCACCTGGGACCGGATGGACGCGCCCAGCCAGGCGGCGATCCGCGATCAGGCGGCGGACTTTCTCGCGCGGCTCGATCCCGGCACGGCCGAGGACGAGGCGGCCGGCTACTGATCGCCCGCGCGCGTCGCCAGCAGATGATGCAGCACGATGCCGCTGGCGGTGGCGACGTTGAGCGAATCGAAGCCCGGCGCCATCGGAATGCGCACGCTGGCGACGCGGCGGAGCAGGTCCGCGTCGAGCCCCGGCCCCTCGGCGCCGAGGAGCAGCGCGGTGCGCGGCGCGGGCGGCACCGCCGCGAGCAGGGTCGCGCCGCGCGGGCTGAGCGCGAGCCCGCGAAACCCGTGCGTCGCGAGCAGCGCGGGCAGATCGGCATCACGCGGCAGCCGCGCGAAGGGCACCAGCAGCGCCGCCCCCACCGACACGCGGATCGCCTTGCGATACAGCGGATCGCAGCAGTCCGCATCGAGCAGCACCGCCGCCACGCCGAATGCGGCCGCGTTGCGGAACAGGCCGCCCATATTGTCGTGATTGGCGATGCCCGAGAGCAGCAGCACGTCCGCCGCCGGCGGTAGTGCCGCGAGCAGCGCCTCGGCATCGGGCGGATCGATCCGCCGGCCGGTGGCGAGCAGGCCGCGATGCACGGCGAAGCCCGCAATCCGGTCGATCACCGGCTGGGCGGCGGCATAGACCGGGGTATCGGCGGGCAAGCGCGCCAGTATGTCGGCCATGGCGTCCAGCCGATGCGCCGCGATCAGCAGCGATTCGGCGCGGATGCCGGGCGCCCCCGCCATCTTCTCGATCACCACCCGCCCCTCGGCGATGAACAGCCCGTCGCGACCGATCAGGTCGCGCTCGCGTACCGCGTGATAGGGGGCGAGGCGCGGATCCTCCGGATCCGCCACGTCGACGATGCGCGCCACCTCACTCGTCCGAGAAGCGCTTCACCTTGTTGGGCAGATCCTTGCCCTTGGTGCGCCGCGACGGCGTCTGCACCGGATTTTTCTTCTTCCACGCCGCCCAGGTCATCGGGCCTTCGGGCGTCTGGATGATCGTCTCGTCAAGCGTGTCGGCCATCTCCGGGGCTTACACCAGCCGCGCCCGCGCCGCACGCTGTTTCGGGCCGGCGCGCAGGACCGATCGGCCGCGCCGCTCGTTGGCGCGCGATGACGGTCGGTGGCCGTCGCCAGCAGGAGCAGTGCATGATCGACGCCGTGCGGTATCGCCCCGACATCGAGACGATCGGCGCCGAGGAGGAGGCGACCATCGCCGCCTTGTGCGACGCCTTCGATACCATTCTCGAGACCACCGCCGGCGATTATGGCCATGCCGTGCGTGCGGTCCACGCCAAGGCGCATGGCGTGCTGACCGGCGAGATGACTGTGCTGCCGGATCTCCCGCCCGAGCTGGCGCAGGGTCTGTTCGCCACGCCCGGCCGCCACGCCGTGCTGATGCGCCTGTCCACCAATGCCGGCGACATTCTGCCCGACGCGATCTCCCTGCCGCGCGGGCTGGCGATGAAGGTGCTCGACGTGGAAGGCGCGCGCCTGCCCGGTTCCGAGGGGCGCGCGCAGGATTTCGTGATGGTCAACGGCACCGTCTTCCAGGCGCGGACGGCCGACCAGTTCCTCTCCAGCCTTAAGCTGCTCGCCAAGACGACCGATCGCCTCGAAGGCACCAAGAAGGCGCTGTCGGCCACGCTGCGCGGTGTGCGCGCCGCGCTCGACACGCTGGGGCTGGAAAGCCCGACGATCAACGCGCTCGGCGGCGCGCCCCAGGTGGAGCCGCTGGGCGAGACCTATTACAGCGTCACCCCCTTCCGCTATGGCGACCATATCGCGAAGTTCAGCCTCGCGCCGATCGCGCCCGCGCAGCGCGCACGCACGGGCGAGACGATCGAGATCGCCGGCCGGCCCGATGCCATCCGCGAGACGGTGCGCGCCGAAATGGCGGGGGCGCCGGCGGAATGGGCGTTTCGCGTCCAGCTTTGCCGCGATCTGGAGCGGCAGCCGATCGAGGATCCGACCCGCGCCTGGGACGAGGCAGAGGCGCCCTTCCAGCAGGTCGCGATCGTCCGCGCGGCGGCGCAGGATAGCTGGGCGCCGGATCAGGTCGCGCGGATCGACGAAGCGACGCGGTTCAGCGTCTGGACCGGCCTCGCCGCGCACCAGCCGCTCGGCAACATCAACCGCGCCCGCCGCGCGCCCTATCGCCACTCGGCCGATTTCCGCGCGCGCGTGAATGGCTGCCCCTATTACGAACCGGGCGGCGCCTGATCGGACCGGTCGCCGCATCCTGCTTCCCTCCAATGTCACCTGTAAAACGCCATTCACTCAGTGACTTGGCGGATGATCTTAACGCTTTCTCGACGATCGCGCGCCTAAAGCCGCAGCGTGGGGGAGGGAAAGGTGCGGCAGGCGCGGCTTCAGCTAGGATCGGGCAGCGGTCGGCGCTTCGTCGCGGCGGTGGTGGTGCCGGTAGTGGCGCTCGCGCTCGCGCTCACCTGGTTCGCCGTCTCGACGGTGCGCGATGCCGCGGCGCAAGCGGATCGCGTCTCGGCCGCGCGGCAGACCCAGGAGGTGCGGCTCGCCGTCAACGCCGCGCTCGACGAGCTGGCGCAGAGCCAGGCGGGCGTCGCGATCTGGAGCCCGCTGGTCGGCCAGCTCCGCCGCCCCCGGCCCGATTGGGCGTGGATCGACGACAATGTCGGCGTCTGGCTCAACTATGTCTTCCAGCATGATGTCGACGCCATTCTCGATGCGCGCGACCGGCCGGTCTATGTCATGCGCGATGGCGTGCGCGTCGCGCCCGCGCGCTTCGCCGCGCTCGCCGAGGCGGCGCGGCCGCTGATCGCGGCGGCGCGCGGCCGCAGCGGCGATCGCCCCAATCCGCACGAGCGCCTGCCCCGCACCGGCACCAGCGCCGATACCACGGTGCGCACCTCGCCGCGCGCCATCCACGCCACCGATCTCGTCGCCATCGCGGGCCGGCCGGCGGTGATGAGCGTGATGCGGATTATCCCCGATACCGATACGCTGCCGGAAACGCCGGGGGCCGAGCCCCTGCTCGTCAGCGTGCGCTATCTCGATACCGGCTTCGTCCGCGATCTCGCCAAGATCGAGCTGGTCGCCGCCGCCCGGATCGAGGCTGCGCCCGCGCTCCGCGCCGGCGAGCACGGGCTCGCGCTGCGCGCCAGCCGCGGCGCGGTGGCGGGTTATCTCGTCTGGCACGCGGACGAGCCCGGCCGTGCCGTGTGGCGCTCGATGGCGCCGGGCGCGGGCATGGCGCTCGCCGCGCTGCTCGCCACGCTCGCGGCTTTGCTCGCCAGCGTCGCCGCGCTGATGCGGCACAATGCGCGCTCGCTCCGCCGCCTCGCCGCCGCCCATCTGGAGCTGCAGGCCAAGGAGGCGCAGGCGCACCACCTCGCCTATCATGATCCGCTCACCGGCCTGCCCAACCGCGCCTTCTTCAACGCGGCGGTGGATCAGCATCTGGCCGAGGGCCGCTGGCCGGGCGCCTGGGCGGTGCTGCTCGCCGATCTCGATCGCTTCAAGCAGGTCAACGACACGCTCGGCCATCTCGGCGGCGATCAGCTGATCCAGGAAGTGGCGGCGCGGCTGCAGGCGCGGATCGGACCGGGCGATATCGTCGCCCGGCTCGGCGGCGACGAGTTCGCCATATTGCTGCGCGACCGGCCCGACGCGGCGGCGATCGATGCCGTGGCCGCCGCGATGGTGGAGGCGCTGCGCGCGCCCTTCCTGATCCTCGGCACCAACATGTTCATCGGCGGCAGCATCGGCATCGCCTGCGTGCCGGGCTGCGCGGGCGATCGCTCCGAACTGATGCGCATGGCCGATATCGCCATGTACCGCGCCAAGCTGGAAGGCCGCGACAGCCACCGCTTTTTCAGCCCGGATATGGACGAAAGCGTGCAGATGCGGCGCGGAATCGAGCAGGATCTGCGCGAAGCGATCGCGCGCGGGGGCGATTTGCGGGTCTATTATCAGCCGCAGATGGACGTTTCGGGCACGCGCGTGATCGGGCTGGAGGCGCTGCTGCGCTGGCATCATCCCAGCCGCGGCCTGCTTTCCCCCGATCTCTTCATCCCGATCGCCGAAGAAACGGGCATGATCCGCACCTTGGGCCGCTGGGTGCTGCGCGACGCCTGCGCCACCGCCCGCGCCTTCCCGGACCTGTCGATCGCCGTCAATCTCTCGGCGGTGCAGTTCCGCACCCCCGATCTCGCCGCCGAGCTGATCGAGATCGTCCGCGTCGAAGGCGCGCGGCCCGCGCAGATCGAGCTGGAAGTGACCGAGAGCGTGCTGCTCGACAATGACGGCCAGGCGCGCCGCGCGCTGACCGAGCTGCGCCGCGCCGGCTTCCGCATCGCGCTCGACGATTTCGGCACCGGCTATTCCAGCCTGTCCTATCTGAGCAAGTTCGAGGTCGATAAGATCAAGATCGACCGCAGCTTCACCAAGCGGCTGGGCGAGGCCGAGGATGCCGGCGCGATCGTGCACGCGGTGGTGCGGCTGGGCCATGCCATGGGGCTGGCGGTCTCCGCCGAGGGGGTGGAGACCCGCGAGCAGCGCGATTTTCTCGAGGATGCCGGCTGCAACGAGCTGCAGGGCTTCCTCTTCTCCGCCGCGGTTCCGGCCGAGGCGCTGCCCGCGCTGCTGCGCCGCGCGCGCCGCGCCGCCTGACGCGCCCCCGCGCACGACGCCCCCCTCACGCGGCTCAGTATGGCCAACGTTCTTCCTGTAGAACGCTGAGTGCCGGTCTTGGCGTCTACAAGCCCGATCGTTCCAGGCGCATCTGGGTGGGGCACCGGCGATCCTGCCGGACCGAGTGGAGATGCGAGATGAGCACCAGGTTTGAGAACAAGGTCGTGGTCGTCACCGGCGGCACCAGCGGCATCGGCCTATCGACCGCCAAGGCCTTTGCGGACGAAGGCGCGTCGGTCTTCATCACCGGCCGCCGCCAGGATGCGCTGGACGCGGCGGTGGCGGCGATCGGTCCCCGCGCCACCGGGGTGCGCGGCGACATGAGCGTGCTGGCGGACATCGACCGGCTGTACGACGCCGTCCAGCAGCGCCACGGGCAGATCGACGCGCTGTTCGTCAATGCCGGCGGCGGCAGCTTCGCCCCGCTCGGCGCCATCACCGAGGACCAGTATCAGCAGACCTTCGACACCAATGTGAAGGGCGTGATCTTCACCGTGCAGAAGGCGCTGCCGCTGCTGCGCGACGGCGCGGCGATCGTGCTCAACGCCTCGACCGCGGGCAGCTCCGGCACGCCGGCCTTCAGCGTCTATTCGGCCAGCAAGGCGGCGGTGCGCAACCTCGCCCGCACCTGGATCCTGGATCTGAAGGACCGCCACATCCGGGTCAACGCCGTCAGCCCCGGCGTCACCGAGACCCCGGGGCTCAACACTGCCTTTGGCGGCGGCGCGCAGGCGGAGGGCACCAAGGCCTATCTCGCCGGGCTGATCCCCGCCGGCCGGGTCGGCCAGCCCGAGGAGATCGCCAAGGCGGTGCTCTTCCTCGCCTCGGAGGAGGCCAGCTTCGTCAATGGCGTGGAGCTGTTCGTCGATGGCGGGCAGGTGCAGATCTAAGGCGATCGCCGCGTCGCGCCGCCCGCCCCCCGATCGGGAGCCGGGCGGCGCCTCCGCGTGTTGAGCCCACATGACCGATATCGCGCATCCGCTTCGCCTGGGCTTTCCCGTCAAGGTGATGGGCCGGCCCGGCTTCAAGTCCAACGACACACGGCGCTGGCAGAAAAATCCGCACCTGCGCTGCTCGCTCGAGCAGGTCGACGCGATCCTCGACTATCTGCGCGAGACGCGGATCGAGATGTACCGCCTCTCCTCCGATCTCGCACCCTACGCCACCCATCCCGATCTGCCGCAATTCCACGCCATGGTCGCGGAAAGCGATGCCGAGCTCCGCGCCTTCGGCGCCAAGGCGCGCGCCTATGGCATCCGCCTGTCCTTCCATCCCTCGCAATATGTGCTGCTCAACAGCCCGGATCCCGATCTCACCGCGAAATCGATCCTCGATCTCGCCAGCCAGTCCGAGATGCTGGACCGGATGGGCTGCGACGCGGAGGCGGTGGTCATCACCCATGTCGGCGGCGTGTACGACGATCATGCCGCCAGCCGTGAGCGCTGGATCCGCGGCTGGGAACAATGCCCGGATCATGTGCAGCGACGGCTGGTGCTGGAGAATGACGATCTCCGCTTCTCCGCCGCCGACGCGCTCTGGCTCCATGATCGGACCGGCGTGCGGCTGGTGTTCGACTATCAGCATTTCTGGTGCCTCAATCCTGAAGGACTGGCGCTGCGCGACACGCTGGAGCGGTTCCTCGCCACCTGGCCGGAGGGCGTCCGCCCCAAGATCCATTTCTCCAGCCCCCGCACCGAGATGCGCGCGGTGAAACAGGCGATCACGCCGCGCCAGCGCGCCGCCGCCAAGGCCGGGCGCCCGGCGGGCCGCGCGGGCGAGGTGACGGCGGCTCCCGTCAAGCCCGGCGCGCGGGTGAAGACGGTGCTGCGGCCGCCGATCTGGACCGGCCATGCCGATTTCACCAATCCCTTCGAGTTCGCCACCTTCATGCGCACCGCGCAGGATCTGGCCTTCGACGTGATGCTGGAGGGCAAGGCCAAGGACATCAGCCTGCTCAAGCTGCGCGGCGATCTGCTGCGGTTCGCGCCCGATGTCGCGGCGCGGTTCGGGATCACCGCCGAAGACGCGGCCGAGGCCGAGGGGGCGGAGGCCGACGCGCCGCTGGCCGCGCCCGAGCAGGAGGCGGATGTGGACGAGGGCGCGGCGCTGGCCTTCTGATTGCCCCGGTCCCCCGGGGCGTTCAGAAGGGCGGCATGATGCCGCCCGCCCCCGCCCGCCGTACCGCCCGCCTCGCCCTGCTGGCCGGCCTGGCGCTGGGCGCGGCGCCGCCGCCCGCCGCCGATCCGCTCGACGCGGTGCTGGCGCTGCCGCGCACCGCGAGCCTCGCCGGCGCCGCCGCCGCGCCGCGCTTCGCCTGGATCGACGAGGCCGACGGACTTGCCGCCTTGTGGACCGCGCTGCCCGGCGCGCCGCCACAGCGCCTCGCCATCGCCGCGTCCGAGGGCGAGCCGCTCGCCGATGTCGCGCTCGCCCCCGATGGCGCGGCGATCGCCTTCACCCGGGGCGGCGACGAGGAATTTCCCGATGCGCCGCCCAATGCCGATCGGCTGGCCACGCCGCCCGCCGCCGAAGTGTGGCGCGTGGCGGCGACGGGCGGCGTGCCGCTGCGGATCGGCGCGGGCCATGATCCGCTCTTCTCGCCGGATGGCACGCGCATCGCCTTCCTCGCCCGCCACGCGCTGTGGCTGTGGCGCGCCGAGAGCGGCGCCGAGCGGATCGCCACCCTGCCCGGTACGCCGGTCCAGCTGCGCTGGTCGCCCGATGGCACCCGGCTCGCCTTTGTCGAGGCACGCGACGGCCATGATCTGCTCGGGCTGATCCGTCCGGGCGATCCGCGCATCGACTATCTCGACACCGGCTTCGACAAGGCCTGGGAGCCCGTCTTTTCCGCCGATGGGCGAAGCCTCGCCTATCTTCGCGTGGCGACGCCTCCGGCCGACGCCGCGCCCGATGCGGGTGGCTGGTGGTCGGTCGCGATCGCCGATCTCGCGCGCGGCACCAGCCGCACGGTGTGGCGGGCGCCGGCCGGGCCGGGCGGTCGCTTCCAGGGGCTGGCGGGATCGAGCCTCGCCTGGCTTGCGGACGGCACGCTTATCCTCCCCTGGGAAGCCGGCGGCTGGCTGCATCTCTGGGCGATCGATCCGGCGGGCCGCGCCGCGCCGCGCGATCTCACCCCCGGTATCGGCGAGGTGGAGAGCCTGCGCGTCGCCGCCGATGGCCGCAGCCTCGCCTTTGCCAGCAATGCGGGCGATGCCGAGCGTCGCCATGTCTGGCGGCTGGTGCCCGGCGCGGGCCCGGCGCGGCGGATTGGGACCGGCCAGGGACTCGAGACCGCGCCCGCCTTTGCCGGCGACCGGCTCGCGCTGATCGCCGCCGATGCGCGGCATCCGGGCTATCCGGCCCTGGCCGCGACCGGCCTGCCGCCGCTGCGGCCGCCCGCCATCGCGCCGGCGGGGCCGATGCCGCGCCCGGTCCTCTTCACCGCCGCCGACGGTATGACGGTGCACGGAGTCTATTTTCCGCCCGCCGGCGCGGGGCCGCATCCGGCGCTGGTGTTCGTGCATGGCGGCCCGCGCCGGCAGATGCTGCTCGGCTATCATCCGCTCGGCTATTACGCCCGGGCCTATGCCTTCAACCGGCATCTGGCGGCGTCGGGCTATGCGGTGCTGGCGGTCAATTATCGCAGCGGCACGGGCTATGGGCTGCGCTTTCGCGAGGCGCCCGGCATCGGCCGCGCCGGCGCCGCCGAATATCAGGATGTGCGCGCCGCCGGCCAGTGGCTGGCGGCGCGGCCCGAGGTGGATGCGCGCCGGCTGGGGCTGTGGGGCGGCAGCTGGGGCGGCTATCTCACCGCGCTGGCGCTGGCCCGCGACAGCGCGCTGTTCGCCGCCGGCGCCGATTTCCATGGCGTCCATACGCTGGTCCGACCGCCCGATCCCGGCCTCTCGCCCGAGGCCGGGGCGGCGGCGCAGCGCGTGCAGTGGCAGGCCTCGCCGCTCGCCGCCGTGGCGCGCTGGCGGTCGCCGGTGCTGCTGGTCCATGGCGATGACGATCGCAACGTCGATTTCGGCCAGTCGCTGCTGCTGGCGCGGGCGCTCACCGCGCGCGGCGTGCCGGTCCGCACGCTGGTGCTGCCCGACGAGCGCCACGGCTTTCTCCGCCTGGCCGACTGGCGCGCCGCCTATCACGCGACCCAGGCCTTTTTCGACGCGACGCTGGCCACCCCGCCCCGCTCGGACCCGTGAGGATGCGCCGGCCGCAAAGAGCCGCAGCGGACGCCGTATCTACGATGGGCAGCAGGCCGGATGCACGATTTCTGACGCCGGACGGACCAAATTGCGCTATAATCGCGCCGAAAAGCTGATGCAGGTTAGCAGATACCGCCCATGGCCGCTGAAGGGGGTTCGCCATCTTTCATGGATGGAGCGCGAACGCCGGCATGGGCAAAGCGGATATCGGGGGAGTCGAGCGGTGTCGTGGGAAACGATCCGTCGCGGGCATCGAAAACGCCGGCCGGCGTGAGGAGAGGCAGGTGGAACCTTTGGGATTGAGCACCAAGGTGCTGGATGCGCTACACGAGGCAGGGATCAGCGCGCCCGCCGATCTGAACGCGCGCTCGCCACGCGAGCTGGCGCTGCTGCCCGGCGTCGGCACCACCAGCCTCGCCGAGCTGCTGGACGCGCTGGACCCGGCGGAGATGGCGCAGCGTCGCTCCTATGCGGCGCGCATCGCCGAGCTGAACGAGCGCATCGCCGCGCATCATGCCGCGATCGCCGCGCTCGAGGCCGATATCGCGGCGCTGCGGGCCGGGCGCGACCCCTATTGAGCCGCCGACCATGATCCGGATGCGCGGCACTCTCCCCTCGCACACGGAATAGGCCGCCAGCGGGCGCAGCCCTCCCCGGCCCGAGTCGCGCGGCCGGCCCGCGGACTGGCAAGCCGCCGGGACAAGGCCTACATGACGGGCCGAGGAGACAAGATTTGGCCACACCCGCGCTGCGCACCCGGGCGATCATCGCCGCCCTGCTGACCCTCTCCACCCTCGCCGTCGCGCCGGCCGAGGCGCGCCGTGGCGGCAGCTTCGGCAGCCGCGGCAGCCGCACCTATGGATCGGCGAGCTACGGATCCGCCGGCTATGGCTATGGCGCGCGCCGCACCGTGCCGCCGGTCGAACGCTCGATGACGCCGCGCCCGGCGCCGGGCACGTCCGGCTATGGCAATGAAGCGCGCGCGCCGGGCTATGCCGGCCAGACCAATTATCGCCCCGCCGGCAGCCGCTTCGGCGGCTTTGGCGGCGGCCTGATCGGCGGGCTGATCGCGGGCGGGCTGATCGGCCATTTTCTCGGCAACGGCATGGGCGGCGGCTGGGGCGCCGGCGGCGGCGGCGGCGGCGGCCTGCTGCTCGCGCTGCTCCAGATCGCGATCATCGGCGGGCTGATCTGGCTGGTGATCGGCTTCTTCCGGCGCCGCCAGACGGGTGGCGCCGCCCCGGGCTTCGCCCGCGATGCCGGCTATGCCGCGCCGCCGCCCGCGCAGACGGGCTGGGGCGCGCCCGCGCCCGCGACCGTCGATGCGGGCGAGGACATCGCCATCAGCCCGGCCGACCAGCAGGCGTTCGAGCGGCTGCTGGTGGATGTGCAGGATGCCTTCGGGCGGGAGGATTATGGCCGGCTCCGCCAGCTCACCACGCCCGAGATCATGTCCTATCTCTCGGAGGAGCTGAGCCAGAACGCCACGCGCGGCGTGCGCAACGAGGTGAGCGGCACGCGGCTGATCGATGCCGAGATCGTGGAGGCCTGGCGCGAGGCGAGCGGCGACTATGCCACCGCCGCGCTCCGCTACGAGAGCATCGACGTCATGCGCGATCGCGCGACCGGCGCGCTCGCCGCCGGCTCGGTGCAGACGCCAACCGAGACGACCGAGCTGTGGACCTTTGTCCGCCGCGCGGGCGATGTCTGGAAGCTGTCGGCGATCCAGGACGGCTGAGCCGGATGGCAGGCGCGGCGGCCACGTCGCCGCCGCGCGCCGCGCCGCGCCTCAGACGTGCTCGGAGCCGATATAGCGCTCCACTTCCTCGCGATACCGCGCGGCGAGCAGCGCCTGGCGCTCGGCCGGCACCTGCGCCTTGAGATCGAGGAACCAGTTGCTCTCCTCCTGGAACATATGGTGCGTCACCGCGCCGCGCAGATGCTCCAGCTTGTCGAGATAATCCTGGCTCATCGGCTCGATCTTGTCGAGCAGCGCGAGCTGGACCTTGGCCATGGACTGTTCCTCATAGGCGACGCCGGCATGGGATTTGTGCCCGCTATCGGCCATTTCCGGGTAGAGCACGGCCTCCTCGGCGATGCTGTGGCCGGTGAGCAGCACCGCGAGGCGGCGCTGCGCGGCGCGGCGGGTGTGGGCATCGTCGGCGATCCGCACCGCCTCGAACGCCTGCTCGATCGCATCGTGATGATCGAGGATGAGCGACAGCCAGTCGCCCGGCACCGTCTCGACCCGCGTCTCGGCGCGCACCCGCAGCCGATGCTCGTCGCTTTCGGGCGGCGTCGCGGCGCCGATGATCTTGTCCAGAAACGCCATGGAACATCCTTTCGGGCTGGGGCGGGCCGCCCATCGGGCCCGCCCCGCTCAAAGCCCTGAGCCCGACTAGATGTTCCTCTCAGATCAATGACTTGCCACAGGCTGCCCGGGTGTCGCGCCGGGCGGTGCGGGGTTGAGCAGGCCCTGGTCGGCGAGCCAGTCGGCCAGCCGGTCGGGCCAGTGGAGGACCGCGATGCGATCCGTCTCGTCGAGGTTGAAGGCGTGATCCGCGCCCGCATACATATGGAGTTCGGCGGGGACATGGGCGGTGCGCAGCTGCTCGTAGAGCTGCACCGAGGGCGCGGCGCAGCAGGCGTCGAGCGAGCCCGCGGTGATGAAGGCGGGCGGCGCCGTCGCCACCGCCTTGGCCGGAATGCCGAGCGGCCCGGGGAAGACCAGCACCTGGAAATCGGGTCGCGCATCGCCCTGCGCGAGCGGATCGGCGGCGCTTCCGCCGGGCGCTGGCGGCGGCGCGGGATTGTCCGCGATCAGCGAGACGAGTTCGCCGCCCGCCGAAAAGCCCATCACGCCGATGCGATGCGGATCGACCCCGAGCGCGGCGGCGTGCTGACGCACATAGCGCACCGCGCGCCGCGCATCCTCAGCCGCGTCGCGCGGGATGTCGTAGGGCGAGCCCGGCTCGCGGGCGAGGCGGTATTTCAGCACCAGCGCGGTGATGCCGAAGCGGTTGAGCGCCCGCGCCACCTTGATGCCCTCATTGGTCCAGACGAGCAGGCGATGGCCGCCGCCGGGAATGACGATGATGGCGGTTCCGGTCTGATGCAGCGCGGGCGGCCGGAACAGGGTGAGCGATGGATCATGGACGTTCTTGACCCAATAATCCTCCGCCTGCTCCGGTTCGTGCGCGCGGGCGCCGGCACCCGGCGCCCCCTGCGGCCAAAGCCGGATCGGCGGCCCCGCCGCCACCGGGATCGCGCCCGCCGGGGCGGCGGCCGGCGCCGCCTGCGCGCAGAGCGGCGCGGCGGCGATCGCCAGCCCCGCGCTCATCGTCCATTTCGCCCATCGTGACTTCATGCCGCCCACGGCGCACCCCTCTCCTCCGGCCGGGCCAGGCGCCCGCCGGATCACCAGTGAAGCGACTTAAGCGTGCGAAGACAATAGCTTGATTGGATACCGCCGGAACCGACCAAAGCGTCGGAATGGTCGGTACGCCCTTTTTGACTGCCGCGCGCGGCGGACAGGCGCGCAATTCGAGCGTCGGAGCGCCGGGGCGAGATCATCCTTCGGAAATCGCCCGACTTTTACATGCGCGATCGAAACGGAGCGGCCTTTCCCATTCAGATCCGCGCACGCTTCACCAAAGCGCCGGCGCCGGCCACGACGGGCCGCGCGGCTTTACTGAAGAAGCGGCGCGGTTGATCGGCTTTAATCGCGGCCACATCTTTTCCTGTTTCGGGACATGGCGTTGAGCGGAGCCTTTTGCGGGGTGAAACGTTATGAGTTCGAAAGGGGATAGGTCATGGATTATCTGCCGCTGGTGCATCGCGCCTGGGTCCATCTTCGCGATGAAGGCGGACCGATCCTGCAATCCGGAACGCTCGGGCAGATGATCCGCTGGATGCGCGGGCAGAGCCGCGAGGATCAGGCCCGCTTCTTCGTTTCGATCCAGCATCGCCGCGAACTCATCCCCTATGCCGAACTCGAGCGGATCGCCGCGCGGACGGGCTCGCTCGGCACCCGCCAGCCCCGGCTCGATCTCGCCGCCTGACCCCCTATCCCTGTCGTGACGCCGGCGGGCCGGGCTGATCGGCGCCCCGGACCATGCGCATCGGCTACGCAAGCCCCGGCCAGTTGAGGTTAACCCGATCGCAAGCGCTGCCCGGTAGAGCGGGCGGATCGTCTTCAACGGGTGTCCGCCAATGCGTCTCCGATTGGGTCTGGCCGCATTGGCGCTGCCGATGACCGCCTCGTGCATGCCGGCCGAGCTGGCCGCGCCAAGGCTGGCCGCGCCCGCCGCGCTCGCGCCGCGCCTCGCGCTGCTCTCCGTCGCGGATTGGCGCTACGGCCCCGAAGTCACCGCCGCCGCGCCGCAATTCGGCGGCGCGACGGGCGCGGGCGATGGCCTCGCCTGCCTCACCGCCGCGCTCTATTACGAGGCGCGCTCCGAAGGCGTGATCGGCGAGCGCGCGGTCGCGCAGGTGGTGCTCAATCGGGTCCGCGCCGGTCGGTTCGGATCGGATCTGTGCGCCGTCGTCTATCAGGGGCGCGAGGCGGGCGCCTGTCAGTTCGCCTTCGCCTGCGATGGCGCGCTGGATCGCCCGCGCGATCGCGTCGCCTGGCACCGCGCCGCGCTCGTCGCGCAGATCGCGCTGCGCGAGGGGCGGTTCGCACCGGTCGGCGACGCGCTCTACTATCATGCGGGGGCGACGCAGCCCGGCTGGGCGGCCGGGCTTTCGCCGATCGCGGCGATCGGCCGCCACTTCTTCTACGGCAAGGCGAACAGCGCCGCCGATGCGCCGCTCCGGCTCACCGCGCGCGACGCGCTCGCCGCGCCCGCCGGCGTCCGGGTCCATCATGGCGACGCGACGTCAAGCGAGGCGGTGGGCGAGACGATGGGCGAAGCCATGGTGCAGGTCCATGTCGGCGCCGCCGCCGCGCTTCCCGCCCCGCCCGCCGCCGCTGATCTCACCTCCTGATCGGGCTTCTCCTCCGCCTTTAGGCGAATGAGCGGTGCCCGCGCGCCGCGCGCGCCGCTTTCAACCGGCTATTAAGCGCTTCTCGGCCATAGACGCGCAAGCGGGGAGACTGCGGCTCCGCGCGGGATGAGGTCGAGATGCTGCGCAGCCTTTTGTCAATGCGGGAACGGACCGGCGGCCGGCTGGTGGACGAGGCGCGCGCGCTGGCCGAGCGCGCGCTCGCCTATTGCGCGGCGCAGGGCCTCGCGCCGACGCCGATCCCCTATGCCGTGGCCTATGAGGCGCAGCGCCTGCCCGACGGGCCGCTCGCCCGCGCGCTGGCCGCGATCGAGCTGACCGGCCTGCCGGTGAGCGCGGCGCAGGCGGCCGATCTCCACGCCCGCTTCATCGGCCCGGCGGCGGGCACCGAGGCCGAGGAAGCGGCGCGCGACACGCTGCGCCACCAGACGCTGCGCATCGCCGACATCGCGGCCGACGCCGCCGCCGCGACGGGCGATTTCAACCGCGATCTCACCGCCGGGCTCAAGGCGCTCGACGCCAGCGCCGCCGATCCCGGCGCCACCGTCGCCGGCATCGCGGCGATGCTGCGCCGGGCCGAGCAGGCGGAGCGCGATCTCGCCGCCGCCGCGCGCGAGATCGAGACGCTGCGCGAGGAATTGGACGCCGCGCGATCGGCGGCCGATCAGGATCTGCTCACCGGGCTCGCCAATCGCCGCGCGGTGGAGCGGCGGCTCGCCACGCGCGGGGCGGCACCGCTGGTGGTGGCGCTGTGCGATGTCGACCGGTTCAAGGCGATCAACGATCGCATGGGCCATGCCGTGGGCGATCGCGTGCTCCGCGCGGTGGCCGCGACACTCGCCGAAAGCTGCGCGCCGCATCTGGTGGCGCGCTGGGGCGGGGAGGAATTCCTCGTCCTGATCGAGGGGCTGAGCCTCGCCGCCGCCGCCGCGCTGGTGGAACGCGCCCGCGCGCGGCTGGAGGAGCGCCAGATGCGCGTGCGCGAGACGGACCAGCCGCTCGGCACCGTCACCTTCTCGGCCGGCGTCACCGAGATCGGCCCCGAGGGGTTTGAAGCCGCGATGCGCGATGCCGACCAGCGCCTCTACGCCGCCAAGATCGGCGGCCGCAACGCCGTCCATGCCGGGCGCGACGCCACGCGGTGACCGCCGCGCCCCGGTGGCCGCCTGCCACCGGTGCGCCACGGCTATTTTCGGAGCGATGCGGCGGCGCTAGGCATGGGTTAATGAAAGCGCCGCCCCTGCTTGCCCACGCCCGTGTCCACCTGACCTATGTGTGGCAGCATCGCCGCGCCTTGTGCCTGAAGGAGCCCCAGCGCCTCACCGAATGGATCCAGCATCGCAAATTGTTCGATCGCGACAGCCGCCTGCCGGCGCTGATCGACAAGGTGGCGGTGAAGGGGCATGTCGCGGCCCGGCTCGGCCCCGAATGGATCATCCCCACGCTGTGGCATGGCGAGGCCCTGCCCAAGCGTCCCGTCTGGCCGATCCCGCTGGTGGTGAAGGCGCGCGGCGGGTGCAACCAGCTGGCCTTTGTCCGCACCGAGGACGAATGGGCGGCCGCGCGGCGGCGGGCGCGGCGCTGGGGCGGCGCGCGCTATGGCCGCTGGCTCGACGAATGGGCCTATGCGCATGTCCCGCGCGGCCTGCTGGTCGAGCCCTATCTGGGATCGGGCCGCGTGCTCCCGATCGATTACAAGTGCTTCGTCTTTGGAGGGCGGGTCGAGTTCGTCCAGGTCCATCTCGATCGCGCGCGGGCGCATCGCTGGATCGTGATGGACCGGCAGTGGCGCCGCGCCTCGCCGCCGAGCGGGGATCCCGATCCCGCCGCCCCGGCCACGCTCGCCCGCATCATCGCCGCCGCCGAGACGCTCGGCGCCGGCCATGACTTCCTCCGCGCCGACTTTTACGAGATCGGCGGCGCGCCGCTCTTCGGCGAGCTTACCGTCTATCCCGGCTCCGGGCTGCTCCCCGTGCTCCCCGCCGCGCTCGATCATCGCATGGGCGAATTCTGGCGCGCGGCGCGGGCGGGCGGCGGCGCCGCTCAGACCTGACGCATCCCGCCGTCGACGCAGAGTTCCGCGCCGGCGATGAAGCTCGCCTCGTCGCTCAGCAGGAAGAGGGTGGCCGCCGCCACCTCGGCCGGGCGCGCCATGCGGCCGAGCGGGATGGGCGCGATCAGGGCCGCCCGGCCTTCTTCGGGCACGCGCGCCATCATGTCGGTGTCGGTCGGGCCCGGCGCCACCACATTCACGCGGATCCCGCGCGGCGCCAGTTCGATCGTCCAGGTCCGCGCATAGGAGCGCAGCGCCGCCTTGGTCGCGGCATAGGTGCCATAGGGCGAGATGCCGGCCACGTCCGCGATCGAGCCGACCAGCACCACCGCGCCGCCATCGGCCAGCGCGCCGAGCGCGGCCTGCAGACCGAACACCGGTCCCCGGACATTGACGGTGAAGTGGCGATCGAAATGCGCCTCGGTCTCGTCCGCCAGCGTCGCCGGTTCGGAGATGCCGGCGTTGAGCACCAGCGCGTCGATGCGGCCATGCGCTTCCTTCACCACCGCCACCGCGCGGGCGAGATCCCGCGGCACGCTGGCATCCGCGACGATACCGCGCGCGCCCCGGCCGATGCGCGTCGCCGCCGCCGCCACCGTCTCCTCGTCGCGCCCGGTCAGGAACACCAGCGCGCCCTCTCCGGCCAGCCGTTCCGCGATGGCGAGGCCGATGCCCTTCGCGCCGCCCACCACCAGTGCAACCTTGTCCGTCATTCCAGCCATCATGCCCTCCGCATCCTTGGGTGATGGCGATCCAGATATACGGCCTATATTTGCTATCAAGAACGCACTATGAAGTGCCTAGATATGCCGAACGATATCCAAGGCGATTGCTCCGTGCCGCAGGCGCGTGTCGACATGGCGCTGCTGCGCCCGGTGCTGGACAGGATCGCCGACAAATGGACGATCATGATCCTGACGGTGCTGTGCCCGCAGCCGTCGCGCTTCAACGAGATCAAGCGGCGGCTCGACGGCATCACCCACAAGGCGCTGGCCGACGCCTTGAAGCGGCTGGAGCGCAACGGGCTGGTGACGCGCACCGTGCTCCCCACGGCGCCGATCGGCGTCGAATATGCGATCACCCCCATGGGCCATGCGCTGCGCGCGCCCTTCGAGGCGATGTGCGCCTGGTCGCTGGCGCATGGCGATGCGATGGCCGAGGCGAGCGCCGCCTATGATCGCGCCCGCGGCGCGGCATAGGCGCGAGGGCATGTTCGCGGCCGCTCTTGCCCGGACTTGCGCGGCGGCGCGCGGGCGTACTAGCCGGGCCCCATGCCCGTCCACGCGCCCGCAGAGGAAGAATGATGCCCAGCCTGTACGCGATCACCGTCCCGGTCTTCACCCGCGCCCTGCGCAATCTCGATCACTTCCTCGCCAAGGCGGCCGATAGCGGTCTCGACGCGCAGGATCTGCTGGAGGCGCGGCTGGCGCCGGACATGCTGCCGCTCACGCGCCAGGTCCAGATCGCCTGCGATTCCGCCAAGCTCGCCATCACCCGCCTCGCCCAGACCGCGCCCCGCCCGATGGCCGACGAGGAGAAAAGCCTGGCCGAGCTGCGCGACCGCATCGCGCGGACCATCGCCTATCTTGAAGAGGCCGATCCCGCCGCCTTCGAGGGTCGTGAGACCGCCGAGATCCGCGTGAAATTTCCGACGCGGGAGATGGTCTTCACCGGCCAGAGCCTGATCACCGATTTCAGCCTGCCCAATGTCTTCTTCCATGTGACGACGGTCTACGCGCTGCTGCGGATGAAGGGCGTGGCTCTGGGCAAGATGGATTATCTCGCGGGCGGTCAGGACATTGGATGATCGGCCGGCGCGGCGCCACCTCTAGCGCCGCTCAGGCGTTCGACGCGGCCTCCGGCGCGGGCGGCGCGAACAGGACGTCGGTCTCGGCGCCGATCGCGGCCACGCGCGCCATTGCCTCGGCGGGCGCGAGGGCGCTGAACGGCGCGGCGCGGTCCGCCGCCGCCACCGCATCGAAGAAGGCCTGGTGTGCGCCGACCGAGATGCTGAGCAGGCGGGCGGGCTCGGTGCCCCGGTTGAAGAACATGTGGAGCGCGCCCGCCCGCGCGAGCACGACATCGCCGGCGACGCAGCGCTGGACGCGCTCGGGCGCGGCGTCCTCGGCGAACTCCACCACGCCGCTCAGGATGTAGAAGGCTTCGGGATAGCTGTGCGTGTGCAGGGGCACGCCCTCGCCCGGCGCGAGGCGCTGCTCGAAAAAGCAGAAATCGGCGCCGGCGTCGCGGCTGCGGACCTTCCAGGTCAGCGTGGCGCCAGCGATGGCGAAGGGCTCGCCTTCGCCGGCGGCAATGCGGATCAGAGCGGGGGCGGGCGGCGTGTCGGTCATGATGCGTCCTCGTGCAGAGCGGGGGCGGTGCGATCCCGGGCGGGCGCGCCGGGGATGGCGCGGGCCAGAAAGTCGCACAGGAGGCGGGTGACGAAGTCCGGCGCCTCGAGATTGGCGATGTGGCCCGCGTCCGGAATGCGGACGAAGGGGCAGCCGATCCGGTCCGCCATCGCCTGCCCCTCGGCGGGCGGCCGCGCCATGTCGCCATCGCCGGTGGCGACGAGCGTCGGCACCGTCAGCGCGCCGAGCGCCTCCAGCGCCTCGCGGCGGCCAAAGGTGATGCGGCCGAGCGGGGCGATGCTGTCGCGCAGGCGCGCCGCATCCCAGGCGCGGAGCCGCTCCGCCACCCGCGCGCGCATGCCGGGGCTGGCGCGATCGATCGCCGGCGTGAAGAACATCGCCATCGCCGTCGCCAGCACCGGCGGCGGGATCGTCCCGCTATCGGCGACGAGATCCAGCATGCCGAAATAGGCGTCGCGCGACGCCGCCGGCTCGGCCGCGAGCGACGTGGCGAGCAGCACCAGCGCGGACACCCGCCCGGGCGCCATCAGCGCCAGCTCGGCGCTCCACATGCCGCCCAGCGACAGGCCGACCAGCGCGCATCGGTCCACGCCCAGATGGTCGAGCAGCGCCAGATGATGGCCGGCGAGATCGCGCATGTCGCGGGTGGTCGACGGCAGCGCGCCGGAGCCGCCATGGCCCCAGAGATCGGGCAGGATCAGCCGGTAGCGCGCGGCCAGCGCGGCGATCTGCGGCGCCCACATCTCGTGATCGAACAGATAGCCATGGGCGAGAAGCAGCGCGGGTCCGGATCCCAGGATGCGCACGGTCATGGTCGAGCCGAAAATCGATATCCGGTGCAGTTCAGGGGACATGGCAAGGCTCTCACTGGACGCGACAGGCCGCCGGCGCGGCCGGGGCCTGATGGACGCGGCCCAGGCCGGGGCCAAGCGCATGTGTTCTCATCGCCGGCTGAGCGGAGATCACAAGGCGTCGCCGACACCGGCGGTTCTTCGTGCGCCAAATTCACGATGGATGCGTCCGAGCGCGGATGGCGGCGCGGGCCGGCGCGCCCGGCGGTCAGTCGCGATAGGGCGCGAACACATCGAACAGCGCCTTGCGCCACCAGCCATGGCCGGCGTCGCTCTGGAAGCGCGGATGCCACCAGAGATAGGCGATGCTGCGCGGCAGCGCGAGCGGCGGCGGGCGCACCACGCCCTGGTTGCGCGCGGCGGCGCGCAGCGCGACGGTGCGCGGCAGGGTCGCGATCATGTCGGACGAGGTCGCATACCAGGCCGCCGCCATGAAGCTCGGCACGGTCGCCGCCACCCGCCGGCGCAAGCCGCGCGCGGCGAGCGCGCTATCCACCTGATCGCTGTCCTCGCCGGTCATGCTCACCACCACGTGCGGCGCCTGCACATAGGCTTCGAGGCTGAGCGTGGCGGCTTGCGCGGCCGGATGATCCTCGCGCAGGACGCAGCAAAAGGGCTCGGCGATGATCCGGCTGCGCATCACCTCGCGATCGAGCGCGAGCGCCGCTTCCACCTCCGCCCCGGCGATCACGAGATCGAGCGCGCCGGTCGCAAGCTGATCGAGCACATCGGCGGCGAGCGGGCGGAAGCGCAGATCCACCTGGGGCGCGATCTCGCGCACCCGCGCCACCAGCATCGGCAGGATCACGAACAGCTGATAGTCGGGCGTGGCGAGGGAGAAACGGCGGCGCGAGGTGGCGGGGTCGAACTCCGGCTCCACCTCCACCAGGGCGGCGAGCTGCGCCAGGCCGTGCCGCAAGGCCGGCTGCAGCGCGAGCGCGCGCGGCGTCGGTTCGAACCGGCCGCGGGTGCGCACCATCAGCGGATCATCGAACAGCGCGCGCAGCAGGCGAAGCGAATGGCTTACGGCGGACGGGGTGACGGACAGGATTTCCGACGCGCGGGTGACATCGCGCGTCTCGAGCACCGCGTCCAGCACGCGCAGCAGGCGGAGATCGGCGTCGTTGAGCTTGCCGCGCACCACTGTCTCCGCCCTTCCTGCGCCGGCCATGATCCCCGGCCCGGCGCCGCCGCGCCTGCCGCTCGCACAGGCGCCGCGCGAGGGCAAGGCTGGGCCGCCGGGGCGCTATCGGGTCCGGCGGTTGCCGGCTTCGCCGCTAGAGCCGCCAGAATTGATAGAGGTTCAGCACCACCTCGAAGGCGATCAGCACGATCACCGCCAGCTCGAGCCGCAGCGAGCGCTTGTCCTGCACGAGATCGAGCAGCCATTCGGCGGCGTCGCCGATCACCTCCAGCTTGCGCTCCATGGCGCGCGCGCGGTCGCCCAGCTCGAACTCGGCCTCGAGCCGCCCATAGAGCCGATCGAGCGCGGGATGCTCCCAGAGCAGATCGGGCTTTTCGCTGATCTGGGCGCGCCCCACCACCCGGTGCTGCGCCGACAGGACATCGCCGATATTTTTCATCACCCGCCGGATCGGCATGCCGGCGCGTCCATTCTCGCGAAGATCGTTGATCAGCGGCTCCACCCGGTCGAACGCCTCGGCGATCCGGCCTTCGTCGCGGCCGAGCACCACGCTCCGCGCGAGCACCGTGGCGGTGAGGAGGAGCCGTTCGCGCGTCGCCTCGCGGAGCCGGATATGGCCGTCGGCGCTCACCGTCTCCTCGCCCTCGGCCCGAATCTCGATCGAGGCGGTCTCGACCTCGGGCTGGGCCAAGGGATCGACGATATGGCTGGCGAGACGCGCGATCAGCTCCCGCTCGCTCTCGGCGGAGGCGCCGAACAGCACGAGCACGCCGTAGCGGAACACAAAGGCCGCGCCCACGCCCGCGAGAACCAGGCTCTCGGTTTCGGCGAAGCCTTCGAGATTGCGGGTGTCGATGCGCGCGCCGAGCAGCAGCGCCCGGACATTGCCCCGGTCCGACCGGCCGGGCAGCGCCAGGCCCAGCACCTCGCGGACGCCCACGCCCGCGGCCCGCGCCAGCTCAGCCATGTTTCAGCGGATCCATGGCGGCTGGGTAGAACCGCAGAGCGCCGCGCGCCAGCGCGAAGACAGGTGACGTTCGTTCCGCCTTCGCGCCAAGACAAACACGCTTGGCGCCGCCGGACCTTTGGCGCCGCGTGGTAACGCTACCTCTTCTTGGGCCAATGCCAATCTATACTTATGATAAGCGAGCGGCACAGCATCCAAGATAAAGTATTAAGCGCGTATACCATTTCAGTCTATAGTCGACTTTAACGATTCGTTAACCATAGGCGATGCAGAATGGGCCATGAGGTTTAGGGTGGATCATGGGCCAGTTGCTTAACCCAGATGAAGATCGCGCGCGGTTTCGCGCGATGACGGCGCCGGCGCTGCAGCATGCCATCGATGACGCCCTCGAATCCAGCGAGACCGAGATTCTCTGGGCGCTGCTCGCCGAGGTGAAGCGCAGGGGCACGTCCGTCGAGATCGTCATCTGAATTAACCGTCTAAAGTATATTGCTTTCCGGCGCGCCTTGTCTTCAAATTGTCATCAACCCGCCGCTTGGAGCGGGAGAGGCAGGAGAGCGCGCCATGTCCGATCCGGACGGCCCCGAGCGGAGGCTGATCAGCCAGCCGCGTGGCCAGAACATTCCAGCCGATCTGGTGCGGAAGCTGGCCGAGCTGGACCGGCAGAAATCCGCCAAAACCTGCCCGTAACGCGCCAAAGTCGGCCATTTCGGTCGGCTTGCGGCACCGAAACCGCGCGTCTAGCTCCCACTCGACCGGGTTGGGAGACCTTCGATGACTGTTCAGGACGCCGCGCATCGACGTCGCGCGCCACACGCCGCGCCGCTTGCGGAGCTTGCCTCCTCGGCCCTGCAGCAGGAGATCGACAACGCCGTGGATCGCGCGGATGCCGAGCGCGTGCTCAGCCTGTTGGCGGAATGCGCCCGGCGGGGTGTCGATGTGGAGCTGTCCCTCTAACCAGTTCCAGGGCAATACCGTACCGCGACGTAGATTTTTTTCGCGTACTTTCTCAATCCGTAACATTCGCTTAACCATGCCGGGTCATGTCGTCTGAAGAACGGGGGCGGCAAGATGACACAACAGGAGTGCAGGCTGGTGGCCCAGCCTCGCGATCAGAAAATCCCGCAGGACTTTGTGCGCAAGCTGGCGGAACTCGATCGCCAGAAGGCGCAAGCCAAGCCGCGCGGCTGAGGCCGCCCGATCGGGCGCGTACCGCGCCACATTGCCCCTGGCATCGGGCCCGTGGCAGGGACGCGCCATGGAGCAACGCCCGCACATCCTCGTCGACGCCGATGCCTGCCCCGTCAAGGACGAGATCTACCGCGTCGCCTTCAGGCTCCGCATAGCCGTTACCCTGGTCAGCAACGCGCATCTTCGCGTGCCTCAGGATCCGCTGATCAAGCGAATCGTGGTGGGCCAGGGCTTTGATGCGGCCGACGACTGGATCGCGGCGCAGGCGAACGGGTCGACGCTGGTGGTGACGGCCGATATCCTGCTGGCCGATCGCTGCCTCAAGGCGGGCGCGGCCGTGATCGCGCCCAACGGCAAGCCGTTCACCGCCAATTCGATCGGCAACGCCATCGCCGTGCGCGCGATCATGAACGATCTGCGCGCGGGCGGTGATCGGATCGGCGGCCCCCCGCCCTTCGGCAAGGACGATCGGTCGCGCTTCCTGTCGAGCCTCGACGCGGCGCTGACGGCGGCGCTGCGCAAGCCGCCCGGCACGCCCCTCTTCTAGCGCCGGAGACGCGCGGCCGACCCATGCCGGCCGAGAACCTGTCCGCTGTCAGGCCGATTGCGCCAGAAGCAAAGCGGGGGTGAGCGGCACCGCGAAGCGGCAGCCAATCTCCTGCGCCTCGGTCCACATCACCTTGGCGGGGCGGCGCCGGCGGGTGCCGGCCAGCCGCACGAACACGCGGTCGCCACGCTTCAGCATGATCGGGCAGCGCGCCCGGAAGCCGCTGGGCGAAAGATTGCGCAGCGAGGCGGCAAAGGCGATGCCGTCGCCGGTCTCCACGCTCGCCGAGACCTGCACCGGAGCCCGCTCCGCGCCACGCCGCTCGATCACGAGTTCGGCCGTCGGGATCCCGGTCGGTTCCTGGTAAGCTACCTGATTCATATGCACTTTCTCGCTCCGCTGTCATGATTAACGACGCTGGTGCACCAAGTTTTAGGCCTGTTGATCCAAGGCTTTCCGCTCGGTTTCGCGACCGATCGGAGCGAGCGGGCCAGGCGCGCGGGTTAGACTTTCGTCTAACCCCCTCGGCATGGCCGCGCTGGTTAACGGACTGGTGGCAACGAGGCCTGAAATCGGGTGCGTGGGTAGCAGCGGCGGGCGAACGGATGGAGAAGCGTGTATTTTACTGTCCGGCGCCCTTCCCGGACGATGAGGCGGAGCGCCAGGCGGTCGTCGCCGCCCTGCTCCGCCAAAGCGGGCATTGCGACGCGGTGCGCGATCTCGTCGCCCAGGCGCGGGAGATGTTTGCGGCCACCGCCGGCGCGCTCACCATATTGGATGAAGGCCGGCAATGGCTCGCCTGCGCGATCGGCCTTGCGATAGCGTCCACGCCGCGCTGCGCGGCCTTTTGCGGCTACACCATTCGTCAGGACGCGCCCTTCTGCGTTCCCGATGCGCATCTGGACGAGCGGTTCAGCGGCAATCCGCTGGTCACCGGCGATCTTGGCCTGCGCTTCTATGCCGGCGCGCCCGTGCGGATCCACGGCCAGGCGGTGGGTGCTTTGTGCGTGATGGATCAGCGGGCGCAGGCGCAGCCGCCGCAGGCGCGGCTGGCGGCGCTGCGTCGCCTCGCCGACACCGCCGGCGCGCGGCTCGAGGCGCTGCTGGATACGCCAGCGCCCATGCCCATGCCCGCGATCGTTCCCTTCCCCGCGCAGCGGGAGGGCTAGGATGTTCTATTCGCTCCGATCCCGTGTGATCGTTCTGAGTTCGCTGGTGGTGCTGGCGGTCGTCGCGCTTGCCGCCGCGCTCACCGCGGTGTCGCTGCAGCTGCAAAGCAGTGCGCGCTGGGTCGAGCATACCCAGACCGTGCTGGAAATGGCCGCCAAGCCGATCGACCGGCTGCGCCGCGCGGAATCCGATCTGCGCGGGATGATCATCTCGCACGACCCGAGCCTGGGCGCCGCGATCGACGCGGATCTTCGCGCCACCCGTAGCGACATGGATCGTCTGGTTCAGCTCACCGCCGACAATCCGCCGCAACATGCGCGCGCCCTGCGCCTGCGCGCGGCGGTGCTCGACCGCATCGCCTTTCTGAGCGAAGGCACAAGGCTGGCGCGCGTCCAGCGGATCGCAACCGTCGCGCCCGTCCGCGTCCGGACATCCTGGCAGCTCATGCGGATGGTCGACCAGCGCCGCGACGAGCTGGTCGAGGCGGAGCAGGCGCTTCTTCTGGATCGCAACGCCTCGACCCATGCCTCGGCCTATTGGCTGCGCGTGCTCGCCATGGCGGGCGGGCTGATCGTGGGCTTCGCGGCGCTCACCATCGCCTTTGTCATCACGCGCGGGGTCGGCCGGCCGACCGCCGTGCTCAGCGAGGCGATGGAGGAGCTGGGATCGGGCGACGCCAGCGGACGGATCGCGCTGCGCACCATGGGCTCGCGCGAGTTCCGCCGGCTCGCGCGCGGCTATAATGTGATGGCCGAGCGGCTCGCCGAGGCGCTGGAGAAACAGCATCGCAGCGAGGAGGATCTCAGCACGATCAACCAGGAGCTGCTCTCGCGCAGCCATCTTCTGGAGGCGAGGAGCGAAGTCGCCGAATATCTGGGCGACATGATGCGCCGCCTCCAGGCGAGCCGATCGGATGCCGAATTCGCCAAGGTGATCGAGCGTTTCGTGCCGCTCGCGCTGCCCGATACGACCGGCGCGGTCTATACGCATAATAATTCGCGCAACCAGCTGGTGCGGGCCGCCGCCTGGGGCAGCGCCAGCGATCTGCCCGATACGATCGCGCCCGATGCCTGCTGGGCGATGCGCCTCGGGCAGAGCCACGCGCAATCGCCCTTCGCGCCCGATGTCGATTGCGCGCATGCCGAGGGACGCGAGGCCTATCATTGCGAGCCCCTGCTCGCGGGCGGCGAGCTGATCGGCATCCTCCACATCGCCGGCGAGGTCGACGGCGCCGACGAATATCGGCTGCAGGCGCTCAGCGAGACGCTGTCGTCCGCGCTGATGAACTATCGTCTGCAACGCAATCTGCGCGAGCAGACGATCCGCGACGCGATGACCGGCCTGTTCAACCGCCGCTATCTGGAAGAGGCGCTGGCGATCGAGATCGCGCGCGCGGCGCGCGCCCGCACCCCGCTCACCGTGGTGATGTGCGACGTGGATCATTTCAAGCGCTTCAACGACGAGTTCGGCCATGAGGCGGGCGATCATGTGCTGCGCATGGTGGCCGAGCAGATGCGCGCGCATTTCCGCGACGGCGATATTCTCTGCCGCTATGGCGGCGAGGAGTTCACCATCATCGCCCCCGGGGTAACCCCCGAGATCCTCGCCACTCGGATCGAGAAGCTGCGGCTCGCCATCTCGAAGCTGAGCCTCCGTCATGGCGGCCAGTCGCTGGGGCCGACCAGCATGTCGTTCGGCGTGGCGGCCCATGCGGGCGAAACCCAGGGCGAGGGATCGGGCCTGCTTCAGGCGGCGGACGAAGCGCTGTACCGCGCCAAGCGCGCGGGCCGGAACCGGATGGTGATCGCGGGCCAGCTCGCCGCCTGACCGGCGACGGCCCGCGCCCGGCGCCCGCGCGGCGCGCGGCGGCCTGTCAGCCCGGCGGGTCGCCCACGCCAAGCGCGCGCAGCCGGTCTTCCACCATGGCGGCGGTGAAGGGCTTGGGGAGCGCGGCGACCAGCGGATCCGGCGCCGCTTCGGCCGGGCCGGGGAGATCGCCGGCGAGCAGCACCGGCATGGCCGCGTGGCGCGCGCGCAGCTCCACCAGCAAGGCGGCGGCGGCCTGGTCCGGCAGATCGGCATCGATCAGCGCCGCGTCGTAGCGGCCCTGGGCGGCGCGCAGCCGGGCGAGCGCCTCGGTGGCGGTGGCGGCCTGATCGACGGCATAGCCGATCGCCGCCAGCGCCTCGGCGGTGAGCGCGCGGATGGTCGGCTCGGCCTCCACCAGCAGCAGCCGCCCGGTGCGGCCGATCTCGAGCATGTCGCGCACCTTGGCGGCGAGCGCGCGGAAGGTGAAGGGCTTGGAGATCATCTCCACCCCCGCGTCGAGCCGGCCGCCATGGACGATCGCGTTGCGCGTATAGCCTGACGTATAGAGCACGCGCAGCCCCGGCTGGAGCGCGCGCGCCTGTTCGGCCAGCGCCGCCCCCGTCATGCCCGGCATCACCACATCGGTGAAGAGCAGATCGATCGGCGCCTCCTGCCGCTCGAACAGCCGCAGCCCGGACATGCCATCGTGCGCCTCGAGCACGCGATAGCCGAGCTCGCGCAGGATCTCGACCGTATAGGCGCGGACATCGTCATCATCCTCGACGACGAGGATCGTCTCGGCGCGCTGGCTCCGCTCGATGCCGGTGGCGCCTTCACCCTCCTCGATCGGTTCGGGCAGGCTGCCGAGCAGGCGGGGCAGATAGATCTTCACCGTCGTGCCGCGCCCTTCCTCCGAATAGAGCTTCACATGGCCGCCCGACTGTTTGACGAAGCCATAGACCATCGAGAGGCCGAGCCCGGTGCCGCGCCCCACCTCCTTGGTGGTGTAGAAGGGCTCGAACACCCGCTCCATCGCCTCGCGCGGAATGCCCATGCCGGTGTCGGACACCGAGATCAGCACATAGGGGCCGGGCGCCACTTCCGCGTGGGCGCCGGCATAAGCCTGGTCGAGCATCGCATTGGCCGTCTCGATGGCGAGCGTGCCGCCGGCGGGCATGGCGTCGCGGGCGTTTACGGCGAGATTGAGGATCGCGCTTTCGAGCTGGTTGGGATCGGCCTCCACCCGCCACAGGCCGGGGGTGGTGACGACCTCCAGCCGCACCGTCTCGCCGAGCGCGCGGTTGAGCAGATCGGACATGCCCGCGACCAGCCGGTCGACATCTATCGGCTTGGGGGCGAGCGGCTGGCGCCGCGCGAAGGCGAGCAGGCGCTGGGTGAGCGCGGCGGCGCGGTCGGCGCCCTTCATGGCGTTGTCGAGCGCACGCCGGGCGCGCGGATCGGGCGCGCCGGCGGCATCGAGCGCGCGCCCCGCCATATCGATATTGCCCGTGACGACCGTCAGCAGATTGTTGAAATCATGCGCGATTCCGCCCGTGAGCTGGCCCACCGCCTCCATCTTCTGGGTCTGGCGCAGCGCCTCCTCGGCCTTGGCGCGCTCGGCCACCTCCTCGCGCACCCGCTCCTCCAGCCGCGCGGTGAGATCGCGCAGCGCCGCCTCCGCCTCCTTGAGATCATGGATATCGGTGCAGCTGCCATACCAGCGGGTGATCCGGCCCTCGCCGTCGCGCACCGGCTGGGCACGGCCGATCACCCAGCGGTAGAGGCCGGAGCGGTGCCGCAGCCGATATTCGATATGATAGGGCCGGCCGGTCGTCAGGCTCGCGCCCCACACCGCCTCGATCCGCGCCTGATCCTCGGGATGGAAGAGGCCGCGCCACGCCTCGCCTTCGGTGGAGCCGACGGGCACGCCCGTATAATCGTACCAGCGCTGGTTGAAGAAGTCGTGATAGCCGTCGGCGCGCGTCGCCCAGATCATCTGATCGACCGAATCGGTGATCGCGCGATAGCGTTCCTCGCTGCGGCGCAACGCGGCGTCGGTCTCGCTCTGCTCGATCGCGGCGGCGGCGAGCTGGGCGAGCTGGACGAGCATCGCTTCGTCCGCCTCGTCGAAATCGCCGCCGTCGCTTTTGTCGCTGAGCTGGACCAGGCCGAGATTGCTTCCGTCGCGCGCCACCAGCGGCACCGCCAGCCAGCCCCGCATCGGCGGATGGGCACTGGCCTCCGCGCTGAAGCCGCGCCAGCGCGGATGGCGTTCCAGCTCCGCCTGGGTGAGGCGCAGCGGACGATTCTGTTCGCAGACCAGGGCGTAGATGCCGCCCCCGCTGGGCGGCCGGTCATAGTCGCGCCACGCCTCATAGCGCGGCGAAAGCTCGATCGCGGTGATCGCCTGCGCCCAGTCCGCGCCGCGCGTCAGGCTGACCACGGCCTGTTCGGCGCCGACGATGCGGCGGGCGGCGCGCGCCACCTCGTCCAGCCGCGCGGTGGGATTGGGCGCGAGCGAGATGGCGAGCGCCGCGTCGGCCAGGCCGCGCAGCTGATCGCCGCGGCGCGCGATCACGGCCTGGGCGGCGCGATCGGCGCTGATGTCGCGCGCCTCGATGATCGTGCCCATCGTGCCGCCGCGCGGATCGACCACCGGCGAGGCGGTGAGCGCGACGGGGATGAAGCGACCGTCGCGGCGCACGAACGTCTCTTCGCCGCTAAAGCCCGCGCCGGTGGGAAAGGCGCGCTCGATCGGGCAGTCTTCGGGCGGATAGGGGCTGCCATCGGCATGGCTGTGGTGGATCACGTCATGCAGGCGGCGGCCGCGAATATCCTCCAGCCGCCATCCGGTCAGCCGCTCGGCGGCGCGGTTCATGAAGACGCAGGCCTGGCTCAGATCGATGACGAAGATGGCCATGCTGGTATTGGCGAGCACGGCATCCAGCCGGCTGCCGGTGTCGCGCAGCTCTTCCTCGGCGGTGCGCCGATCGTGGATGTCGAGCGCGATGCCGGACCAGGAGAGGCAGCGCCCGGTGCCGTCGAGCAGCGGCTGGCCGGCGGTGACATGCCAGCGATAGGCGCCGTCGCGCCGCCGCAGCGGCAGCTCCATCGACCAGCGGTCGCGCTCGGCCACCGCCGCCCGCCAGCCCTGCTGCGCCGCCGCGCGATGATCGGGATGCACCGCGTCGAGCCAGCCCTGGCCGCGCGTCTCGGCCTCGCTCATCCCGCTATAGGCGTACCAATAGGCGTTGCAGTAGGTGAGCGCGCCCGCGGCATCGGCCATCCACACGACCTGGGGGCTGACTTCGGTGAGGATGCGATAGCGTTCCTCGCTGTCGCGCAGCGCGCGCTCGGCGCGGACCTTGCCGGTCGTCTCGACGACGATCGCGATCACGCCGATCGGCGTGCCGTCCGGACCGTGGATCGGCGAATAGTCCAGGTCCATCCACACCGGCTCGGGCGCGCCGCCGCGATCCAGGGTGAGCGCCTGGTCACGATATTGCAGCGTTCCGCCGGCAAGGCCGACACGCATCACATTATCGTTGAAGTCCGCGATCTCCGCCCAGCCCTCGCGCACCTTGGAGCCGAGCAGCCGGGGATGGCGCGCGCCGGCGAAGACCGAATAGGCGTCATTGTAGATCATGATGCCGTCGACGCCCCACAGCGTGACGATCGGTACCGGCGAGGCGAGGATCAGCTCCACCGTGCTGCGCAGCGTGGCCGGCCAGCGCGCGATCGGGCCCAGGCCCGTGGCGGTCCAGTCGAAGGCGTTGATCAGCCGCGCCGCTTCGCCCGTCGCCCTGATCGCCTGCTCCGCCCTTCTGTCCGTCATTCGCCCGCCGGTACGCTACGCTGGAGATACAAGAGCCGGCCATAGCCGTGGTGGCAGGCCTTGGCGAGCCGCAGCCGCCGGATCAGCCGAGCGTCAGGTAAAGCTCCGCCTCGATCCGCCAGCGTCCACCCGCTTCGCGCCACTTGGCGGTATAATCGCCCTCGGCGCGCACCGTTCCGTCGCCCAAGGCGCGGCCCTGCCAATGGCCGTGCTCGAAGGCGATCGGTTCCACCGACGAGACGATCACGCGCGCCGGCGTGCGTACATAGAGGGTGCGGTCGGGCGCCGCGAACTCGCGGCGCCAGGCGCGGAGCTGCGCCGCGCTGCCGCTGATCACCGCGCTGTCCGTGCCGGCGACGAGCAGCGCGGCCGGCGCGAGCAGCGGCGCGATGGCGGTCGCATCGGCGTCCGCGAGCGCGCGGTTGAAGGCGGCCCGCGCAAGGCGGATGGCGATCTCGGCGGGCGGCGTCACGGCTTTCCCTCGCGCTTCTGCCGCCTCCTCCTGGACGCGCGGGCCGCGCGGCGCAAGGCGGTCGCGCGGGCCGCGCGACGGCGGCCGCCGCCTTGCCACGCGGCGCGGCGCACGGCATTCTTCGGGCGATAGAGGCGCGGGGAGGCCGGCGATGGCGGTGCTGGGCGTGGGTGGCTTTCTGTTTCGCGCCACCGATCCGGAGGGGCTGAAGGCCTGGTACGCCACCCATCTCGGTGTCGGCGCCGGCTGCGTCGGCGATCCGGCCTTGGCGCCCGATCCGCATTGCTGGCAGGCCGGGGCCGGGCCGCTGATGTTCGCCCCGCTCGCGCGCGACACGGACATGCTGCCGGCGGACAAGGGCTTCATGCTCAATTTCCGGGTCTCGGACCTGGCGGCGCTCCGCGCGCGGCTGGGCGCGGCCGGCATCGCGGTCGAAACCCGCGACGAATGGGATGCGCTCGGCGTCGGGCGCTTCGCCCGGCTCCACGATCCCGAGGGCAATCCAATCGAGCTTTGGGAACCGCCGGCCGAGGCTTGAGCGGCGCGGGCCCACCGCCTATGCCCGCGCCGGCGGAGCGGGCGGCGCTTCGGCACGAGGGCGGCATGGACGAGGATCGCGACGCGGCGCGGACGGCGCGCCTCCAGCTCGCCGAGGCGCTGCGCCGGGCGACGGGCGATTTCGTGCGCCGGGTGCGGGCACCCGCCGCCACCAGCACCGATGCCCAGGGCGAGGCGCTGGCGCTGCTCGCCCGCGCGGGGCCGATGAACGTGGCGGCGCTGGCGGAGCGGCGCGGGGTCACGCATCAGACGATGCAGCGCGTCGTCGAGGCGCTGGTGGCCGCCGGGCTGGTCGAGCGGCGGCCCGACCCGGCCGATCGGCGGAGCCGGCTGCTCGCGCTTTCCGACATCGGCGCCGCCCGCGTCGCGCGCGACCGCGCGGGGCGCGCGGCCCGGATCGCCGCACTGATCGAGGCCAGCCTCGCGCCGGAGGAAGAGGCGCGGCTCGCCGAAGCGATCGCCCTGCTCGAGCGGCTCAGCGCCGCGCCGGAGGGCTGAGCGTCGATGCGGCGCCCGCGCCCGTCGTCGCGGCGGCGAGGCCGGCGAGCGCGGTGGCGAGGCTGTTGAGGCCCCAATGCTCGATATAGCGACCCTCTGCGAGGCGCACTATGTCGATCACCTCGATCGTCACCGCCGCGCCGGTCGCCGCATGGCCGAGCAGCGCGCCCCGATGCGTGCCCCGGATCGTCTTGCGGGTGACGACCAGATCCCCCTCCGCGATCTGCGCGTGCACCGTCACCGCGAGCGGCCCGAGCGCCGGTCGCAAGAGGGTGGCGAAGCTCGCCCATAGCGCCTCGCGATCCGCCGGCGCGCCGGGCGGGGCGGTACGGTTGTGGAAGCCGGGATCGACCAGCGCCTCGAAGGCCGCGCGATCGCCCTGCTCGATCACCGCCGTGTTGAAGCGCCGCACCACCGCCTTGTTCGCCGCCAGCCTGTCCATGATCGCCTCGCAGAAACCGATCGCCTAGATATGCAGCAATGCTGTGCTTTTGCAAGAGGCTGCCGGATCGGCCGTCATCTGCGGCGGCGATTGTTCCGATCACGCGAGACGATCGCGCAGCGAGGCGCCGCCCGTCGCCTTGCCGGCCTCTGCGCGTTGAAAATGGTCATCGCGCCGTCGCCACGCGACGAGAGGCAATTGGACTGCCTGTGTTTCAATCGCACGAGGCGATTGGAACAAGCATAAGCAATCGTTGGAAGCGATCTTCTGCCAGCGTCAAGGTGCCGGCCTGTAGAAAGGCCTGAGCATGACCGCACCCTTTTTCCCCACCCGCACCACCACTCCGCTTGCCGCGCCCCGGCCTGCGGCGCCGGTGCGATCGGACGCGCGGCCCGCCCCGCTGTCGGCGCTGCGCGCTCTCCTGCCCGGCCTGCTGCTCTGCCTGATCGTCACCCTGTTCGCTTATGGCCTCGCCGCGGCCGAGCAGTGGCTGTTCGGCCGCGCCTGGCTCGAGGCGCTGGTGCTGGCGATCCTGCTCGGCACGCTGATCCGCACCGGCTGGGCGCCCGACGCGCGCTTCTCGGCCGGTATCGGCTTCAGCGCGAAGATCCTGCTGGAGGTGGCGGTGGTGCTGCTCGGCGCCTCGGCGAGCGTGGCGAGCCTCGTCGCGGCGGGGCCGGCGCTGTTGCTCGGCATCGCGGCGCTGGTGGCGGTGGCGATCCTCGCCAGCTTCGTCCTGGGGCGGCTGCTCGGGCTCGCGCCGCGCATGGCGCTGCTCGTCGCCTGCGGCAATGCGATCTGCGGCAACAGCGCGATCGCGGCGGTGGCGCCCGTGATCGGCGCCGAGGGAGAGGATGTCGCCGCCTCGATCGGCTTCACCGCCGTGCTCGGCGTGGGCGTGGTGCTGGGCCTGCCGCTGCTCGGCGCGATGCTCGGCCTCGCCGGCATGCGCTATGGCATGCTGGCGGGGCTCACCGTCTATGCGGTGCCGCAGGTGATCGCGGCGGCCGCGCCGCTGGGCGCGACGGCGGTGCAGGCGGGCACGCTGGTCAAGCTGGTCCGCGTGCTCATGCTGGGGCCGGTCTGCCTCCTGCTGGCGCTGCTGGCGCCAAGGCTGGGCGCGACGGGCGCGAACCCGGGCCCACGCCCCCGGCTCGGTCAGCTCGTGCCCTGGTTCATCCTCGGCTTCCTGCTGCTGCTCGGGCTGCGCTCGGCGGATCTGGTGCCGCATACCGCGCTGGCGCCGATCGCGCGGAGCGCGACGCTGCTGACCACCGTCTCGATGGCGGGGCTCGGCCTGGGAGTCGATCTGCGCGCCGTGACGGGCGCCGGCGGCCGGGTGACGCTGGCCGTCGCGCTCTCGCTCGCGGTGCTGATCGGCCTCGCCCTGGCGCTGATCCGGCTGCTGCCGCCTGCCTGACGGCGGCGGTGGTCAGTCCCGGCGGCCGAACCAGAGCAGGTGATGATCCTCGGTGCTGCCGGCGAAGGCGGGCACGACATGCTCCTCCACCGCGAAGCCGCAGGCGCCGAAGCGCGCGCGGAAGTCGGGATCGGGATAGGCCGACCAGATGCCGAGCACGCCGCCGGGCCGCAGCGCGCGATGCGCCGAGCGCAGCCCCCAGTCGCAATAGATGCGATCATTTTCCGGCCGCATGAACCCGTCCGGGCCATTGTCCACATCGAGCAGGATCGCCTGATAGGCGCCCTCGCTCGCGTCCAGCAGGGCATGGACATCGCCCATGGCGATGCGCACGCGCGGATCGTCGAGGCTGTCGCCGAACAGATGGGCGAGCGGGCCGCGCGCCCACTCCACCACGCCGGGCACCAGCTCCGCCACGATGATCTCGGCCGGCGCCGGCCAGGCGCCGCGCGCCGCGCGCAGCGTGAAGCCCATGCCCAGCCCGCCGATCAGCACTGGCCCCGCGCCATCCGGCAGGGCGGCGCGGGCGAGCGTGGCGAAGGCTTCTTCGGACACATGGTCGTGGCTGCCCATCAGCTCGTCGGCATCGAACTGGATCGAAAAGTCGCCCCCGCATTCGGCGAGGTGCAGCACCCCGCCGCCTGGGATCTCGGCGGTGCCGACGATCCGCACCGGCGGCCGGGGCGACGGCGCCGCGGGGGGCGGTACGGCGGCGAGGTCGGGCGCCGCGCGCAGCCAGGCGAGGCCGTCATTGGCGGCGACCATCCCGGCGTTGAATCTCACCGCCCGGCGGTGCCGCCGGTTGGCCGTGCGCAGGCGCCTCATCATCTTTTCCTGTCGGGGAGTAAAGCGCACGCCGCCGGGGCGGGCCGCAATCGGGAAGAGGCCGCCTCCCTGCGCAGGTTCGGGCCGCGCTGGCAAGAGGGGCTTGCGTTCAGCCCGGCTCGCGCAGCCGCGCCCGCAGATCAGCGCCGCGCAGCGGTGCGGCATCGTCGCTGAGGATGGTGTAGCGCCACCATTCCTCGCAATCCTCCTCGCGCACCAGCGCGATCAGCGCCGGCAGCGCGCCCCGCGCGATCTCGCGCGGGCGGCCGAAGGGCGCGCGGGGCCGGCCCGGCGCGCCCGGATCCAGCCGCATCAGCCGCGCCTCGATGGGTTCGACGGCGGTCATTGCGGCACCGGCGTGGCGGGCGCCGCGCGCGCATCGCGGCTGGCGGCGCGGCCGGCGGCGCGATCCGCCAGCGCCGTCCAGCGATCGGCGGCGCGCTGATGCTTCTCGCGGACATTGGCGAGCGTCGCCATGTCCGCCTCGCGCTGTTCGCGATCGGCCTGGGTGCGGCAAAAGCCGGCCTCGCCCGGCAGCGTGGCTGCGGAGGTGATGGTGGTCATGAGCAATTCCTTCGGCAAGAGGCGCGCGGGCACGGCGCGGAGGCCGCCGCGCGGCGGCGCGGCGTGCCCGATCGTTCGGGAAAGCTTCGGGGCATCGCGATCGCCATTGCTCTCCGTGACGCGCCTCATGGGGGCCAAGCGGGAGCGCATATCATCTCTCAGCCGCGCCATGCTCGAGCCGGGGACGCGGTGCCGCCAGTATCGCCGCGATGCCCGCCCGGCGCAAGGGCGGGCGTCGCCGATCGTGCGTCAGGCGGCGGCTTTGTCGAGCGTGGCGAAGTCCTCGTCGCTGAGCCGGATCGACGCCGCCGCGACATTCTCCTCGAGATGCGCGACATTGCCGGTGCCGGGGATGGGCAGCATCACCGGGCTGCGGCGCAGCAGCCAGGCGAGCGCGATCTGCCCCGGCGTGGCGCCATGCGCCTGGGCGATGCGATCCACCGCCCCGCCGGGCTTGGCGAGATCGCCCGCCGCGAGCGGGAACCAGGGGATGAAGCCGATGCCGTGCGCCTCGCAATAGTCCAGCACATCCTCGTCGGCGCGATCGGCGAGGTTATAGCGGTTCTGCACCGTCGCGACGGGGAAGATGCGGCGCGCCGCCTCGATCGTCTCCACCGACACCTGGCTGAGCCCGGCATGACGGATCAGCCCCTCGTCGAGAAAGGCGCGGATCGCGCCGAACTGCTCGTCCTGCGGCACCTTGGGATCGATGCGGTGGAGCTGCCATAGATCGAGCCGCTCCAGCTTCAGCCGCCTCAGGCTCATATGCACGCACTGGCGCAGATAATGCGGGTCGCCGATCTGCGGCCAGGGGCTTGGGTTGTTCGGATAGCGCACCAGCCCGCCCTTGGTGGCGATGGTGAGCCCGTCATAGGGCGCGAGCGTCTCGCCGATCAGCGTCTCGCTCACATAAGGCCCATAGCTGTCGGCGGTGTCGATCAGGTCGACGCCCAGTTCGGGCAGGCGGCGCAGCACGCGCAGCGCCGCGTCGCGGTCCTCGGGCTCGCCCCAGACACCCGGCCCGGTGATGCGCATCGCCCCGAAGCCGAGCCGGGTGACGGGGAGGTCGCCGCCAAGGGCGAACTGGCCGGATGGACGCGCGTCGGGATCGGGCATGGCGCAAGGCTCCGCAGCTGGATGGCCGCCCAACCGCCCAACGCCGCGCGGGTTCATCGATTCCGCGGCTGATGCGTTGAGTGGTGGCACTTGAGGGAGCGGCGCCGCATGACCATCCGGATCACCTGCCACATGGCCACCAGCCTCGACGGACGCATCCTGTCCGATCGCTGGACGCCCAAGGACGCCTTCGGCGACGACGTGTTCGAGGCGGTGCATGAAAGGCTGGGGGGCGGAAGCTGGCTGGTGGGGCGCGTCACCGGCGCCGAATTCGCGCGCGGCGAGGCCTATCCGGACACGGACGCGGCCGCCCTGCCCCGCACCCCCTGGCTGCCCCGCCGCGACGCGGACGCCTATGGCATCGTGCTCGACGCCGAAGGCAAGATCGCCTGGGGCCGCGCCGATATCGGCGGCGACGCGATCGTCGTGGTGCTGACCGAGGCGGTGACGGACGCGCATCTCGCCGGCCTTCGCGCGGATGGCGTGGGCTATATCTTCGCCGGCCAAGACAGGCTCGATCTCGCCGCCGCGCTCGCCACGCTGGAAGCCGAGCTGGGGCTCGATCGCCTGCTGCTGGAAGGCGGCGGCACCGTCAACGGCGCCTTTCTCCGCGCCGGGCTGGTGGACGAGATCAGCCTCGTCCTTGTCCCCGCCGTGGATGGATCGGGCGACGCGCCGTCGCTGTTCGACGCGCCCGCAGGATCCGATCACGCCGCGCCGCCGATCGGCCGGATCGCGCTCACCCATCAGGACCAGCTGCCCGGCGGTCTGCTGTGGCTGCGCTACGCGGTCAGCCGCGACGCATGAGCCCGGCTCATCGCCGCGATGAGCGATGCTTATGCTTCGTTTGCGGGACGAAGGGGTTAAGGGGGTAAGCCGGGCTCGATCCTGTGGATCGGGCGGAAAGGGATGGCATGGCGGACACGTCCGAAACTGAATTGTCGCGGCGCGGACTTCTCGCCGGCGGCGCCGCGACGGCGGTGATCGTCGCCGCGCCGGCCGCGGCCGCGCCCACCACCCCGGCCCCGCGCGCCGGGCCGGCGCCGTCGATCATGCCCGTCTCGCTCGAGGTGAACGGGCAGCGCCACGATCTCACGCTCGACACGCGCACCAGCCTGCTCGATGCGCTGCGCGAGCATCTTCATCTCACCGGCACCAAGAAAGGGTGTGATCACGGCCAGTGCGGCGCGTGCACGGTGATCGTCAACGGCGCGCGGATCAATGCCTGCCTCAGCCTCGCGCTCCAGCACCAGGGCGATCGGGTGACGACGATCGAGGGGCTCGGCACGCCGGCCGCGCTCCACCCGATGCAGGCCGCCTTCGTCAAGCATGACGGCTATCAGTGCGGCTATTGCACGCCCGGGCAGATCTGCTCGGCGGTGGCGGTGCTGGACGAGATACGGCAGGGCATTCCCAGCCATGTCCAGGCGGATATCACCGCCGCGCCGCAGGCGAGCCCGCTCGAGATGCGCGAGCGGATGAGCGGCAACATCTGCCGCTGCGGCGCCTATTCCAACATCGCCGAGGCCATGGCCGAGGTCGCGCAGGGAGGCCGTTCGGCATGAGGGCCTTCACCTATGAGCGCGCGGCCGATCCGGTCGCGGCGGCGCGCGCGGTGGCGGCGCGGCCGGGCGCCAAATTCCTCGCCGGCGGCACCAATCTGCTCGATCTGATGAAGATCGAGGTGGAGACGCCGGTGCATCTGGTCGACGTGCAGGATATCGGCCTCGATACGATCACGGCCACGGACGGGGGCGGGCTGCGCATCGGCGCGCTTGTCACCAACACCGCGCTCGCCGCCGATCCGCGCGTGCGCCGCGATTATGGCGCGCTCACCCGCGCGATCGTGGCGGGCGCCTCGGGCCAGCTGCGCAACAAGGCGACCACCGCCGGCAATTTGCTCCAGCGGACCCGCTGCCCCTATTTCTACGACACCAACATGCCCTGCAACAAGCGCACGCCCGGCGCGGGCTGCGCGGCGCTGGGCGGCGTGTCGCGCGGGCTGGCGGTGATCGGATCGAGCGACGCCTGCATCGCCACCCATCCCTCCGACATGGCGGTGGCGATGCGGCTGCTCGATGCGACCGTCGAGACGGTGAACGCCGAGGGCCGCACGCGCGCCATTCCGATCGCCGATTTCCATCGCCTGCCGGGCGACACGCCGCACATCGAAACCGTGCTGACCCCGGGCGAGCTGATCACCGCCGTGACCCTGCCCAAGCCGATCGGCGGCGTGCAGGGCTATGAGAAGGTGCGCGATCGCGCCTCCTATGCGTTCGCGCTCGTGAGCGTGGCGACAGTGATCCAGCCCGATGGCAGCGGCCGGGTGGCGCTGGGCGGCGTGGCGCACAAGCCGTGGCGCGTCGCGGCGGCCGATGCCGCCCTGCCGCAGGGCGCGCATGCGGTGGCGGCGCAGCTCTTCGCGGGCGCGCGGCCGACCAGGGACAATGGCTTCAAGCTGGTGCTGGCCGAGCGCGCGCTCGCCGGCGTGATCGCGCAGACGAGGACCGCATGAAGTTCGACAGCCCCGCCGGCCCCAATCCCATCGATCGGCAGCGGCTGATCGGCCGCCCGCAGGACCGGATCGACGGCCCCTTCAAGACCAGCGGCACCGCGCCCTATGCCTATGAGCATAACGCGGACATCGCCCATGCCGCCTATGGCTATGTGGTCGGCGCGGCGATCGCCAAGGGGCGGATCGCGGCCATGCATCTGGAGGCGGCGCGCGCCGCGCCGGGGGTGCTGGCGATCGTCACCGCCGCCAATGCCGGCCCGCTCGCCAAGGGCAAGTTCAACACGGTCAAGCTGCTCGGCGGCCCGGTGGTGGATCATTATCACCAGGCGGTGGCGCTGGTGGTGGCGGACAGTTTCGAGCAGGCGCGCGCCGCCGCCGGGCTGATCCGGATCGATTATGCGCGCGCCCCCGGGCGGTTTGATCTCGATGCCGCGCTGCCGGCCGCGCCCTATACCGGCGGCGACAGCAAGGAGGGCTCCGGCGCGCCGCCGATCGATCGCGTCGGCCAGTTCGAACAGGCCTTCGCCGCCGCCCCGGTGCGGCTCGACGCGCATTATGCCACGCCCGATCACAGCCACGCGATGATGGAGCCGCACGCTTCCACCGCCTGGTGGACGGGCGACCAGCTCACCGTCTACACCTCCAACCAGATGATCGACTGGGGGCGCGGCGATCTCGCCAAGACGCTGGGCCTGCCCAAGGAGAAGGTGCGGCTGATCGCGCCCTATGTCGGCGGCGGCTTTGGCGGCAAGCTCTTCCTGCGCGCGGACGCGCTGCTCGCGGCGCTGGGCGCGCGCGCCGTCGGCCGGCCGGTCAAGGTGGCGCTGCAGCGGCCGCTGATCGCCAACAACACCACCCATCGCCCCGCCACCCGCCAGCACATCCAGATCGGCGCCACGCGGGACGGCATCATCACCGCGCTCGCGCACGAGAGCGGATCGGGCGATCAGCCCGATGGCAGCCCGGAAACCGCCGTCAACCAGACCAAGCTCCTCTATGCCGGCGCCAATCGCCGGATCGCGATGAAGCTGGCGGTGCTCGATCTGCCCGAGGGCAACGCCATGCGCGCGCCCGGCGAGGCGCCGGGGATGATGGCGCTGGAGATCGCGATGGACGAGATGGCCGAGAAGCTCGGCATGGATCCGATCGCCTTCCGCATCAAGAACGACACGCAGGTCGATCCCGAAAAGCCGCAGCGGCGCTTTTCGCAGCGCCAGCTGGCGCGCTGCCTCACCGAGGGCGCGGCGCTGTTCGACTGGTCGCGTCGCGATCCCCGGCCGGGCCGCCACCAGGATGGGCGCTGGCTTGTCGGGCTTGGCGTCGCCTCGGCCTTTCGCAACCATATCAACATGGCGTCGGGCGCGCGGGTGCGGCTGGAGCGGGGCGGCCGGGTGACGGTGGAAACCGACATGACCGATATCGGCACCGGCAGCTACACCATCATCGCGCAGACCGCGGCCGAGATGATGGGGCTTCCGCTCGAGGCCGTGACGGTGCGGCTGGGCGACAGCGCCTTCCCCGTATCGGCGGGATCGGGCGGGCAGTTCGGCGCGGCCAATGCCACCGCCGGCGTCTATGCGGCGTGCGTGGCGCTGCGCCGCGCGGTCGCGGACCGGCTCGGCCTCGATCCCGAGGCGGCCGAGTTCAGCGACGGCCAGGTGCGCGTGGGCGGCCGCAGCGCCGCGCTCGCCGACGCCGCCGCCGCCGGTCCGCTCACCGCCGAGGATCGGATCGACTATGGCGATCTCGACAAGACGTGGCAGATGTCCACCTTCGGCGCCCATTTCGTCGAGGTCGGCGTCGACCGCTATACCGGCGTCACGCGCGTGCGGCGGATGCTGGCGGTGTGCGCCGCCGGCCGCATCCTCAACCCCAAGGCGGCGCGCAGCCAGGTGATCGGCGCGATGACGATGGGGGTCGGCGCCGCGCTGATGGAGCGGCTGGATGTCGATCCGCGCTTCGGCCTGTTCGTCAACCATGATCTCGCCGGTTACGAAGTGCCCGTCCACGCCGACATCCCGCACCAGGAAGTGGTCTTCCTCGAGGAAAGCGATCCGCGCGCCAATCCTATGAAGGCCAAGGGCGTGGGCGAGCTGGGCCTGTGCGGCGTCGGCGCGGCGGTGGCGAACGCCATCTACAACGCCACCGGCGTGCGCGTGCGCGACTATCCGATCACGCTCGACAAGCATCTCGCGCATCTGCCGGCGCTGGTCTGAGCGCCCGCCCGATTTTTCCCCCCGATGTTGAAGGACTGAACATGGCCGTCCAAGCCTATGGCGCGCACGCCGCCGACACGCCGCTGGAGCCGATCGCGATCGAGCGCCGCACCCCCGGCGCGCACGACGTGCAGATCGAGATCGCCTATTGCGGCGTGTGCCACTCGGATCTCCACACCGTCCGTTCCGAATGGGCGGGCACGCTCTATCCCTGCGTGCCGGGGCACGAGATCGTCGGCACCGTCTCGGCGGTGGGCGACGACGTGACCGACTTCAAGCCGGGCGACGTGGTGGGCGTGGGCTGCATGGTGGACAGCTGCCAGCATTGCCCCTCCTGCGGCGAAGGGCTGGAGCAATATTGCGAGAACGGCTTTGTCGGCACCTATAACGGCCCGACTCCCGATGCGCCCGGCCACACGCTGGGCGGCTATTCGCAGCGGATCGTCGTCAGCGACAAGTTCGTGCTCACCATCCGCCATCCCGCCGAACAGCTGGCGGCGGTGGCGCCGCTGCTGTGCGCGGGCATCACCACCTATTCGCCGCTGCGCCACTGGGCCGTGGGACCGGGCCAGAAGGTGGGCATCGTCGGCATTGGCGGGCTCGGCCATATGGGGGTGAAGATAGCCCATGCCATGGGCGCGCATGTCGTCGCCTTCACCACCTCGGAGGCCAAGCGCGACGATGCGCTGGCGCTCGGCGCCGACGAGGTGGTGGTCTCGCGCAACGAGGCGGAGATGCAGGCCCATGCCAACAGCTTCGACTTCATCCTCGACACGGTGGCGGCCAGCCATGATCTCGATGCGCTGACCAGGCTGCTCAAGCGCGACGGCACGCTGACGCTGGTCGGCGTGCCCGAGCATCCCCACCCCGCTCCCGATGTCTCGGCGCTGATCTTCAAGCGTCGTTCGATCGCCGGTTCGCTGATCGGCGGCATCGCGGAGACGCAGGAGATGCTCGACTTCTGCGCCGAGCACGGGATCGTCGCCGATATCGAGATGATCGCGATCCAGGATATCGAGACCGCCTATGACCGCATGCAGCGCAGCGACGTCAAATATCGCTTCGTGATCGACAGCGCCACGCTCGCGGCCTAGCCCCCGCCCCGGCCGGGCGCGCGCGTCGCGTCCCGCCGGCCAGGTCGGCGCCTCACCCGGTCAGCGCGAGCGCGACCGCTTCGGCCACCTTGATGCCGTCGATCGCGGCGGAGAGGATGCCGCCGGCATAGCCCGCCCCCTCGCCCGCCGGGAACAGGCCGGCGGTGGAGAGGCTCTGATAGTCGCGGCCGCGCGTGATCCGCACCGGCGAGCTTGTGCGCGTCTCCACGCCTGTCAGCACCGCGTCGGGATCGTCATAGCGGGCGATCTGGCGGCCGAACACGGGCAGCGCCTCGCGAAAGGCCTCGATCACGAAAGGCGGCAGGCACGCGGCGAGATCGGTGGGGCGCACGCCGGGCTTGTAGGACGGGGTGACCGCCCCGAGCGCGGTCGAGGCGCGTCCCGCGAGCAGGTCGCCCACGCGCTGCACCGGCGCGGAATAATCGCCGCCGCCCGCCACGAAGGCGCGCTCCTCCCAGTGGCGCTGCAGGTCGATCCCGGCGAGCGGGCCGCCCGGATAGTCCCGGGCCGGATCGATCCCGACGACGAGGCCCGAATTGGCGTTGAACTCGGCGCGCGAATATTGGCTCATGCCGTTGGTGACGACGCGGCCCGGTTCCGAGGTCGCCGCCACCACGCGGCCGCCCGGACACATGCAGAAACTGTAGACGGTGCGCCCGTTGGCGCAGTGATGCGCCAGCGTATAGGCGGCCGCGCCGAGATCGGGATGGCGCGCGCAGGCGCCGAAGCGCGCCTGATCGATCCAGGATTGCGGATGCTCGATCCGCACCCCGAGCGAGAAGGGCTTGGCCTCCATATGCACGCCCCGCGCGTGCAGCATGGCGAAGCTGGGCCGGGCGCTGTGGCCGATCGCCAGCACCACCGCATCCGCCTCGATCACGCCGCCATCGGCCAGCACCACGCCGCGCACGCGCGCGCGGCCATCGGCGCCGGGTTCGAGCAGCAGATCCTCCACCATGTGGCGCCAGCGATATTCGCCGCCGAGCGATTCGATCGTGCGCCGCATCGCCTCGACCATGGTGACGAGGCGGAAGGTGCCGATATGCGGATGCGCCTCGGTGAGAATTTCGGGCGGCGCGCCGGCGGCGACGAACTCGGTCAGCACCTTGCGCCCGAGATGCCGGGGATCCTTGATCTGGCTCCACAGCTTGCCATCGGAAAAGGTGCCCGCGCCGCCCTCCCCGAACTGGACATTGCTTTCGGGATCGAGCTGCCCGCGCCGCCACAGGCCCCAGGTGTCCTTGGTCCGTTCGCGTACCATCTTGCCGCGATCGAGGATGATCGGGCGGAACCCCATCTGCGCGAGGATCAGCCCCGCGAACAGGCCGCAGGGCCCGGCGCCGATCACCAGCGGACGCGGCCCGGCGCGGTGTGCCGGCGCCTGGGCGACGAAATGATAGCGCGTGTCGGGCGTCGGCCGCACATCGGGATCGCGCGCCAGCCGGGCGAGCAGCTCTTCTTCGTCCGCCACCTCGACATCGACGGTATAGACCATCTGGATCGCGCTTTTCCGGCGCGCGTCATTGCCCCGGCGGGCGATGGTGTAGCCGAGCGGCGCATCCTCGGCGAGGCCCAGCCGGGCGCGGATCGCGGGGAGGAGGGCGTCGGCCGCGTGGCCGAGCGGCAGCTTCAATCCGGTGAGACGTATCATGGCTTCTTCCCGGCGCACGGCCCGGCCGTGGCCCCGCCGCGCGGCGGCGGCGACGTGAACCGGGAGCCGATAGGCAGAGGCCGGCGCGAAGTCCACCGCTTTCGCCACGGCCTGCGCGCGCCGCGCGCGCCGCGCCGCCGCGTCAGGCCAGCGCGAAATCGCGGCCGATGGCGCCGAACAGCGGGGCGAAGGGGCTGTCCTCCGCATAGAAGACGGGCGGCGCGCCGAGCGGCGCCGGCACGTCCGCCGCGGCGCCGCCGGCGTGGCACGCGCCCGTCCACAGATGGATCCAGCACCGCCCCGCCGGCAGATAGGGGCGCGCGCGCGCCATCCCCGCCTCCAGCACCGGCGCCACGATCAGATCGCGGCCATAGCCATAGGCCGTCTCGATGCCCCAGCATGCGGGATCATCCTCATGATCCAGAAACAGCGGGCGCTGCAGCGGCAGGCCGGTGGCGACAGCTTCCTCGCACAGCCGCGCCACATAGGGCGCGAGCGCGGCATGGACGCGGCTCATCCGCGCGAAATGGGCTAGCACCGTCGCATCCTGATCCAGCTGAAGATTCTCCTCGGGCCGATTGCCCTCATGGCTGCGCATCACGGGCGTGAAGGCGGCGAGTTCGCTCCAGCGCATCAGCAGCTCGGGCGTGCGCCGCACGCCATAGAGGCTGGTATAGCCGCCGAGATCGCCATGGTGATAGGCATTGCCCACCAGCCCCGCCGAGAGCGCGGCACGCACGACGGTGCCGATCCCGTCATGGCGCGAGAAATCGACCAGCTGGTCCCCCGCCCAAAGCAGCGGACAGAGGCCCGACAGGCCCGAAAAGCCGGCGCGCATGAAGAACAGCGCGTCCCCGGTCCGCCCCCGCCCCGCAATGCCGCGGCGGTTGACCTCGGCCCAGAGCAGCGGCCAGCGATTATGCGCAAGCAGCGGATCGCTGCCATCGGCCAGCCGCAGATCGACCGGCAGATATTCGCCGAAATCGGCCATCCAGCCGGACAGGCCGGCGTCGAGCAGTTCGCGCCCGATCACCCGCTCGGCGAACCAGTCGATCGCCTCGGGCCGGGTGAAATCGACGATCGCCGCCTCGAACTCGCCGAAATCGACATGATAGGGCGCGTCCGCGTCCAGCCGAAGCGCGAGCAGGCCGGCGGCCTGCGCTTCGCCATACAGCGCGCCGTCCACCGCCAGATAGGGGTTCACATAGCCGAGGAACCGGATGCCGCGCGCGGCCAGCGCGGCGATGCGCGCGGGCAGATCGGGGTAGCGCGCGGCGTTGGCGCGCCAATCCCAGAAGAGGCGGCGGCCGAAGCTGGTCTGCCGCACTCCCACCCAATCCTCGCACCACAGGCCCGACACGGCGGCGCCGGCGGCGAGGATCGTCTCCAGCCGCGCGAAGCTCGCCGCGCCATCCTTGAGGCCGATGATCGCGCCTTCATAGGCCCAGCGCGGCAGCCGCGGCGGCCGGCCGAACCAGTCGGACAGGATCGTCACCAGCCCGGCGAAGCGCGGCGCGGCGGCCAGCCGGATCCGCGCGGGGATCGCCCAGGCCTCGATCTCGTGGCCGGTGGGATCGGTGAAATCGAAGCAGCTATAGGCGCTCGTCTCGACATGCAGCGCGTAGCGGCGCGAGGAGAGCAGCGTCGGCTGGGGATAGTTGGTGGTCCAGTAATCGCCGCCGGCGCCGCCCTCGCGATCCGCCTCGAAGGTGACGGGGCTGGCCTTGTCGCGGCCGATTCCGGGCTCGGACGTCCAGAAAGGGAAGCGGCGCCCCGCCATATCGACATAGGACATTTGCTCGCCGCCGCCCCAGAGCCGCTCGCCGGGCTCCGCGACGAGGCGCAGCCAGAAGCGGTTGAGCGCGGGATCGAGCGGCTCCAGCGCCAGCCCGTCGGCCTCGAGCCGCACGCGGAGCAGCGGCGCCGCCCCCGGCGCGGGCGCGAGCAGCAGCCCGGCCCCGTCGCCGCCCTCTTGCAGCGGCGTAGCGTGGCGGAGCGCGATCCGCTCCTCCAGCCGATCCGCCAGCGCGAAATTGCCGCGATCCATGCGCACCCGCGCCGCGCCGCGCCCGACGAACAGCGCCGGCCGATCCGCCGCGTGGCGCAGGATCATCCGGTCCGCCAGCCAGAGCGTGACGCCCTCGGCCGACCAGTGCAGCCGCGGCGCCGCCGCCGATGGCGCGCTCACGCGCGGCTCAGCGGCGCGTGCGGCAGCCGGGGCAATACGTGGCGCGCGAAGAGATCGGCTTCCGAAGCATGCGGATAGCCCGACAGGATGAAGGCCTCGATGCCCATGGCGCGATAGGCCTCGAGCTTGGCGAGCACCTGATCGGGATCGCCGACGATGGCGGCGCCGCAGCCCGAGCGCGCGCGGCCGATGCCGGTCCAGAGCTGGGGCTCGGCATAGCCATCCTCGGCGGCGCCGTCGCGCAGCGCCGCCTGCGCGGCCACGCCGGCCGACTGGCTATCGAGCGACCGCGCGCGGATCGCCGCGCCGGTGGCATCGTCGAGCCGCGAGAGCAGCCGGTCGGCGGCGCGCCGCGCGGCCTCCTCGGTCTCGCGGACCACGACATGAACGCGATAGCCGAAGCGCAGCGTGCGGCCATGGCGCGCGGCGCGCGCGCGCATATCGGCGATCAGGTCGCGCACCGCCGCCTCGCGGTCGGGCCACATCAGATACACGTCGCAACCCTGCGCCGCCGCTTCGCGCGCATCCTCCGACAGGCCGCCGAAATAGAGCGGCGGGCAGCGCCCCGCCACCGGCGCGACGCGCGGCGGCTCGACCGCGAACTGCCAGAACTCGCCGCGATGATCGAGCGCCTCGCCGCCGAGCAGCGCGCGCAGGATCGTCATCGCCTCCAGCGTCCGGCGGTAGCGCGGCGCCGAGTCGAGCCGCTCGCCCGGGAGATCGGACGAGATGATGTTCACCGTCAGCCGGCCTTGCAGCATCTGGTCGATGGTGGCGATCTGGCGCGCGAGCTGGGGCGGCCACAGCTCGCCCACGCGCACCGCCATCAGCAGCTGCAGCCGGCGCAGCAGCGGCGCCATGGCGGCGGCAAAGGCGGTGGTATCGATGCCGAGCGCATAGCCTGAGGGAAGCAGCAGATTGTCATAGCCGCCGCTCTCCGCCTGAAGCGCGATATCGCGGCAGTGGGCGAAGCTGGAGCGCAGCCGCGGATCGCTGACGCCGAGAAACTCGTAATCATCGTCGCACAAAGCGGAAAACCAGCTCACCTCGCACTCGCCCTGCATCGCGCTCATCAATCCTCCACCTGCTGCCGCTTGGCCCCGGACGCGGGCTCGCCGCGTTATGCGCCCGACGCGCGACCGATGCCAGCGGCCGCACGCCTAGCAGCAAAGCCTAGCCGGGCGCTCAAGATAAGCTTGGGCCGGGCCAAGAAGCATTGCGCTACACGGGCTTCGTTCGCTCGGGCAGCGAGGGCGGGCGACAAAGGGGAGCGGATCATGGGGTGGAGACAGGGATGGAGCGCGGCCTTGTGGGCGGCGGCGGCAACGCCGGCGCTGGCGCAGGGCGGCGCATCGGCGGCCAGCGACCCGGCCGCGACGCCGGCACCGGCGCCGGGCGAGATCGTGGTCACGGCGCAGAAACGCTCCGAGAGCCTGCAGAAAGTGCCGCTTGCCGTGTCCGTCGTCTCGGGCGAGGCGGTGGCGGCGCAGGGCCGGCCGAGCCTGGAGAGCGCAGCCAGCCTGATCCCCGCGCTCAACTTCCAGAAGTCCGGCACCACGCTCAACCAGTCGCTGTTCCTGCGCGGCGTCGGCACCGCCACCTTCTCGATCGCGGGCGAACCCTCGGTGTCGACCGTGATCGACGGCGTCGTCTATAGCCGGCCCGGCGAGGCGTTCTCCGATCTGATCGACATCGACCAGATCGAGGTGCTGCGCGGCCCGCAGGGCACGCTGTTCGGCAAGAATGCCTCGGCCGGCGTGATCAACATCACCACGCGCCAGCCGGGCCGGCGCTTCGGCGGCTATGCAGAGGCGAGCTTCTACACCGCCAGCGAGGTGCGCACGCGCGGCGCGGTGGACGTGCCGCTCAGCGACACGCTGCTCACCCGGTTCAGCGGCTTCTACGGCCGCTACAACGGCAATATCCACAATGTCGCGCTCGGGCGGCGGGTGAACGGCTATCAGCATGAGGGCGGCCGCGCCCAGATCAACTGGACGCCGAGCACGACCGCGCGCTTCGCGCTGATCGCCGACTATCACCACAATAACGACGATTGCTGCGCCGAGGTGATCGGGACGGGACCGCTCAACGCCGCCGGCCAGCCGATCGCCAGCGCCGCCTTCGCCGCTCTGCCGGCGCCGCGCGGCGACAAGAGCCGCGCGATCGCGCAGGATCTGGTGACGCGCACGCGCGAGACGGGCTATGGCATCTCGCTGCAGGGCGATTTCACGCTGGGCACGCAGACGGTGACGACGATCACCGCCTATCGCGACTATAAGAATACCGAGATCCGCGACGGCGATTTCCTGCCGCGCGCCTATGCGGGCTTCAACCAGCTGCACGATTTCGGGCCGCAACGGGGCCACACCTTCAGCCAGGAGGTGCGGATCGCCTCGCCCTTGCGGCAATTCCTCTCCTATGTCGTCGGCGCCTATTACTCGCGCGCCTTTTCGGAGCGGATCTTCCGCCGCGACGATCAGGTCTGCACCAGCGCCGCGCCCGCGACCAGCCTGGTACCCTGCGACAGCGCCGCCGCCCGGCCTTCCACCTTCCCCAGCGGCACGGCCGATTTCGGATCGGTGTTCAAGACCATGTCGCTGTTCGGCCAGGGCACGGCCAATCTCACCAGCCGGCTGCGCCTGATCGGCGGCGCGCGCTTCACCGCCGACGAGCTGACCGTGTTCCACAGCCGCGACACGCTGCTCGCCGGGCCGGGCATCAATCCCAGCTTTCCCGCCACCCCGACCGGCACGGGCCAGCCCGCCGGCCGCTTCAACGGCAAGGCGACCAACACCAACCTCTCGGGCAAGGCGGCGGTCCAATATGACCTGACGCGCGCGGTAACCGGCTATGTGAGCTATACGCGCGGCTATAAGGGCCCGGCGTTCAACGTCTTCTACAATCTCACCGCGACCGGCACCAACGCCATCGCGCCGGAAACCTCGAACAGCTTCGAGATCGGGCTGAAGAACAGCCTGTTCGGCGGCACGCTCGTGCTCAATCTCGACGCCTTCTACGCAAAATACCACAATTTCCAGGCCAACAACCCGGATCTGGTGGCGGGCGTGGTGGTCACGCGCTTCACCAATGCGGGCGCCGTCTCGACGCGCGGCGGCGAGGCCGATCTGCTCTGGCGGCCGTTACGCGACCTGTCGGTGACGGGCGGGATCGCCTATACCGACGCGCATGTCGATCGCTTCTTCCAGGCGCCGGGCGCGCCGGCCACGGCCGTGATCCCGGCCGGCACGTCGCTCCAGTTCGCGCCGCGCTGGAAGGGCTCGCTCGCCGCCGATTACCGCTGGCGCACCGGCGGCGCGATCGATCTCTTCTTCGGGGCGCAGGGCAATGCGCAATCCAAGCAGCTGGCGCTGTTCTCGCCCGATCCGGTGCAGCGGCAGCTCGCCACGATCAAGGGCTATGGCCTGATCAACCTGTCCGCCGGGATCGGCGATCGCGGCGATCGCTACCGGCTGACGGTGCAGGTGCGCAACCTGCTCGACCAGAGCTTCGCCGCTGCGATCCAGAATGGCGGGCCCTCGGGCAGCTATCGCTACCAGATCCCGCGCGATGCCGATCGCTATGTCGGCGTCACCGGGCGGGTGAATTTCTGAGCGGGGGCGGCGCCGATCCGCGGCTGGGCGCGCGCCAATGGGCGATCGTGGCGCTCGCCTTCGCCGCGATCATCCTCAATTATGTCGACCGCCAGATGCTGGCGCTGCTCAAGCCCAGCCTCCAGGCGGAGTTCGGCTGGAGCGAGCGCGCCTATGGCCATATGGCCTCCGCCTTCCAGTTCGCCTCCGCGCTGGCCTTTCTCGGCGCGGGCTGGCTGATCGACCGGCTCGGGCTGCGTCGCGGCTTCGCGCTGGGCGTGGCCACATGGAGCCTGGCGGCGATGGCGCATGCCCTGGTCGCCAGCGTGGCCGGCTTTATCGGGGTGCGCGCGCTGCTGGGCGCCGCCGAGGCGATCGGCACGCCCGCCCAGGTCAAGACCGCCGCCACCTATTTTCCCGAGCGGCAACGAACGCTGATGCTCGGCATCGGCAACATGGCGTCGAATCTCGGCGCGGTGGCGGCGCCGCTGGCGATCCCGCCGCTGGCGCTGGCCTTTGGCTGGCGGGCGGCCTTTCTGCTCGCGGGCGGGCTGGGGCTGGTCTGGGTGACGGCGTGGCTGGCCGTGCCGGCGCCGGCGCCCGTGGCGCGGCCGCCGGCCGAGACGGCCCGCCGCCCCGCGCTGCGAGCGGACCGGCGCCTCGCCGCGCTGATCGCCGCCAAGATGTTCTCGGACAATGTCTGGTGGTTCCTGCTCTTCTTCACGCCCGATCTGTTCCACCGCCGCTTCGGCCTGTCGCAGGGCGCGCTCGGCGCGCCGGTGGCGCTGGTCTATGCCATGGCCGCGCTGGGCGCGCTGGCGGGCGGATGGTTCCCGGCCCGGCTGCGCGCGCGAGGTGTCAGCCTCGATCGCGCGCGCAAGGCGCCGATGCTCGCCTGCGCGCTGCTGATCCTCGCCGCGCCGGCGGTGCTGCTCACCGCCAGCCCCTGGGCGGGCGCGGCGCTGCTCGGCCTCGCGCTGTTCGCGCATCAGGGCTTTTCCACCAACGTCTTCGCGCTCGCGACCGATCTGTTCGCGCCCGATCTGGTCGGCCGCGCCATCGGCATCGCCGCCTTTGCCGGCAATCTCGCGGGCATGGCGATGATCGAGGCGGCCGGCTGGTCGCTCGATCGGGGCCATGGCTATGCCCCGCTGCTGATCGCGACGGGCGGCTCCTATCTGATCGGCCTGGCCCTGGTGCAGCTGTGCGTGCCCCGGCTGGCGCCGGCGCCCCCGACCGCGGGCTGACACGCCGCCGGCGACCATCGGCCAAGCGGCGCGGCCCGGGTTTCAGGTGAAACCGCTTAGCGGTTCCGGTCCGGCGCGTCGCGGTTCTATGGCTCGCGCGATCAGCAGGCGCGGGACAGGAGATCGGCATGGGCCATGGATCAAGCCCCGAGGCGCGACTGGAGCAGCGCGCCGGCATCGGCGAGCGCGGCCGGCGCGATATCCTCCAGAACGGCCATGAAATCGAGCGCGACCCAGTGTTTGGCGCGTTCCAGCAGGAGCGGCACCGGGCTGCCGGGTTCCTGCGCCCGATAATAGCCGATCACCGCATCGAGCGCGCGGACGACATCCTCGCGCGAGCCGATGCGCCCCGGCCGGGCGGCGGCAGCACCGGCGCCGGCCGGGACTGCCGGATCGGCCTCCGCGTCTTCGGTCCCGGCATCGGTGGCCTCCGGCTCGTCTTGGGGCAGGACGTGGCGCAGCGCCGCCTCGAGCGAATCCAGCCAGGCGTAGAGCGCGGCGAAATTGGTGCCCGTATCGCTGCCCGCATGCGCCATGAGCAGCCGATCGGTGGCCCGCAGCGCCTCGCGCAGCGCGATCAGGTGGGCCATGGCGTCGGTCAGCGGGGCGAGGCCGGCTTCGTCCAGCGCGGCGCGGAACGGACCATAGCCCGGCTCGGTCTCGCCACCGCGCGCGAGCCGGATCAGATCGGCGGCGGTGAAGCGGCCCAGCCGGGCATGATCCACCAGCACGAGCCGTTCCAGCGGGGCGAGGAACTCGCGATAGCTGGTGAGCGTGTCGCAGGCGCCGCGCCGGGCGGCGAAGCCATAGTCTTCCAGCCTTGGATGCGCCGTCTCCCAATAGCGTTCCAGCAGACCCGCCAGCGCCTGCGCGCCGCAGGCCACCGTCGCGAGATCGCCCGCCCGCGCCCCCGCGCGGCAGAGATAGACGGGCAGCCACACATCCTTGGTGCGCGCGCTCTGCGCGACGATCGCGGCGATGATGGTGCGCCAGTCAAGGTCCGGCGCATCGGCCGCCTGCCCCGAGGCATCGATCGAAACCGGCGTGTCGAACGCCTGTTCGATGAGGTGGCGCTGAGGATCATAGGCGAGATCGGGGCCGGCGGGATCGTCGCCGGGCACGGGCGCGAGAAGCGTCTCGAGATCGGGCGTCATGCCCTGCTCCCTTCTGGGCTGAGTGCGGATGCGCCCCGCTTTAATCGGGTCCGCCCCGCCTTCAATCGACGCAATCGCGACAAATGTAACCCGGCGGGAGGGCGCGCCGCGTGAAGCGCCAGGCCGAAATCACGCTCGACGCCGGCGCCCCGATCCGGCTGATCCACTTCGAGGCGACCGAAAGGCTGAGCGGCCTGTTCACGATCGAGGCCGAGGTCGTGCTGGAGGACCGGGTGGATTTCCTGCCCCATCTCGGCAAGCCCGCTTCGATCGAGGTGTTCGAGCTGGAGCGCTCGGTGCGCTTCTTCCACGCGCTGCTGATCGAAGCGCTCTATCTGCGGCAGGAAGACCAGGGCTTCCACTACCGCCTCATCCTGCGGCCCTGGCTGCATCTGCTGGAGCATAATCGTGCCTATCGGATATTCGAGCAGAAGACCGTGGTCGAAATTGCGCGCGTCGTGCTGGAAGGGCAAAGCCGCCGGGTTGACTATGGCAAGCTCCAGAACAGCTATCAGCCCTGGCCTTATTGCACCCAATATCGTGAAAGCGACTTCGCCTTCCTCTCCCGATTGATGGAGCGCGAAGGCATTTACTATTATTTCCGCCATGAGCGGGACGAGCATGTGCTGGTGCTGGCCGATGGCCCCGGCGCGCACCAGCCCGCGCCCGGCTATGAGACGATCAAGCTCCGTCCGGACTGGTCGGGCCGCAGCGGCGGCCTCGCCGAGAGCCTGTGGACATGGCAGGAAGCGGTGACGAGTGGCGGCGAGACGCGCGTCCTGCTCCAGAGCTTCGACTATCAGACCAGCGAGACGCGCCACGGCACCGCCGAGAGCGCCGCGCGCAACGCCGCCGACGGCCAGGACGATCACGAGTATAGCGGCGATTTCGTGGACGAGGCGCTGGCGGCGCACTGGGCGCGGGTGCGGCTGGAGGCGGCGCGTGCCGAGCAGCGCCGCTACAGCGGCGCCGGCGATGCCATCGGGCTGCACTGCGGCGGCCGTTTCCGGCTCGATTCGGATGCCGCCTTCGGCCGGGGCGAGACGTTTCTGATCACGTCGCTCCGCTACAGCCTCGACGCCGAACCCTATCGCTCGGGCAATCCCGCCGAGGCGCGGCGCGTCGCGATCGAGGCGGTGCCCGCCGAAACCAAGTGGCGCGCGCCGCACCGCACGCCGCGCCCCAGCGCCGGGCCGGAGACGGCGATCATCATGGCGGGCGGCGCCGATGACGGCGCGGCCGATCCGCTCGGCCGGGTCCGCGTGCGCTTTCTCTGGGGCCGGCCCGACGAGGCGCCGCTCGCGGCGCGATCCTGCTGGCTGCGCGTCGCCCAGGGCTCGGCGGGATCGGGCTTCGGCCATGTCGCGCTGCCGCGCACCGGGCAGGAGGTGATCGTCTCCTTTCTCGATGGCAATCCGGATCGCCCGATCGTCACCGGCCGCGTCTATAATTCGGAGCATCTCCACCCCTATGATCTGCCCGCGCACCGCACCCGTGCGCTGTTCCGCTCGCGCAGCATCGGCGCCTCGGGCAGCTATGCCGGCGCCGCCGCCACCCCCGCCGGACCGGGCTATAACGAGCTGATGTTCGAGGATCGCGGTGGCGCCGAGCAGGTCTATCTGCGCGCCCAGCGCGATCGGCTGGTGGAGGTGCTGCTCGACGATGCCGCGCGCATCGGACGCGACCGCACCGCCACGGTGCACCGCGACGACGAGACCCGCGTCACCACCGGCGATCATCGGCTGACGGTGGCGCAGGGCGCCGCCACGATTGAGGCGGCGAAGAGCATCAGCCTGCGTGTCGGCCCCAACAGCCTCACCATCACGCCGCTCGGCATCACGCTCACGGTCGGGCCTTCGGTGATTTCGCTCACCGAGATGGGGCTGGCGATGAACGGCCTCACCATCACCGCCGAGGCCGAGACGGTGATGACGCTGAACGGCAGCGTCGCCACGCTGGCGGGGGAGGCGATGCTGAACCTGCTCGGCGGCGCGCTGACCATCCTGTGAGCGACTGGCCCGCCACCATCTGGACCGAGGCCGGCCAGATCACGGCGCTGCTCGGCTGGCCGCCCCAGCCGGACGAGCGGGCGCCGCCGCCCCGCTTCTTCGAGGCGCTGCGCGCGGCGGGGCGTGATCGCGACGCGATCCGCTTTCTCGCCCAGGCGCTGCCCCGGTTCGAGGCGGTCGCCTGGGCCGCGCGCATGGTGGCGTCACAGGGCCGCGCCCCCGATCCGGCGCTGCTGGCGGCGGTGACCGCGTGGCTGCGCGATCCATCGGAAGCCCATCGCCGCGCCGCCGGCGCGGTGGCGGCGGCGCGCCCCGCCGCCAGCCCCGCGCGCCTGTGCGCCTTCGCCGCCTTCACCGCCGGCGGCTCGCTGGCGCCGGACGGGGCGCCCCCCTTCGCCGCGCCGCGCGCCACCGCCGGACGTTTCGTGGCTGGCGCGGTGCTCGCCGCCGCCGCCGAACAGGCCGATCCGCCGGCCGCGCGGGCGGCCGCGCTCGACGCCGGTCTTCTCCTCGCCCGCCAGGGACATCAGCCATGACCCTCACGCTCACCATCGCCGGCCGCGACACGCTCGACAATGGCCAGCCCGCCTGCTTCCGGCTCGATCGCCACGGCGCGCTGATCGGACGCTCCACCCATGCCGATTGGTGCCTGCCCGATCCGCGCAACCATGTTTCGGCGCGGCATTGCGAGATCAGCTATCGCGACGGAACCTATCTGCTGGTGGATCGCAGCACCAACGGCACCTTCGTCAACGGCGCCGAGACGCGGCTGACCGCGCCGCATCCGATCCGCGACGGCGATCGGCTGGACATCGGCGCCTATGCGATCCACGCCAGCCTGTCGGCGCCGGATGCCGCCGCGACCGCGCCTCCGGAAGCGGGATCGGAAGCGGAGCCGGCGCCCGCCGCCTGGAGCGCGTGGCCGGACACGCCGACCTCGCCCGCGGCGGCGCCGCCGCTCACCCCGCCGGTCGCGGATGGAGGCGGCTGGGATACGCCGGCGCCGCTCGCGCTGCCCTCGGCCTGGTCGAGCGCGCCCGCCGCCGCGGCGCCGCCTTCGGCCGTCGATCTCTGGGGCCAGCTTGCCCGCGAGAGCGACATCGACTGGTCGCAAGGCGGTTTCAGCGCGCCGCCGGCAGCCCTCGCCGCCGACCGGCCGCTCGCACCCGAAGCGCCGGCCGCGCCGCGTCCGGCCGCCCCCGCCGCTTCCCCCGCCGCCGCTGCGCCGCCGGAGGGCGGCTGGGCGCAGTTCGTCGCCGGGCTGGGCCTGACGCCGGAGGCGCTGGACACGCCACCGGCACCGCTGCTCGCCACCGCCGGCGCGCTGCTGCGCCAGCTCGTGTCCGGCCTGGTGCTGATGGTGGATGCCCGCGCGCGCGCCAAGGCGCAGCTCGGCCTGCAGGGCACCAGCCTCGAACTGGAGGGCAATAATCCGCTGAAGTTCGTGCGCGCGCCCGAGCGCGCTTTGCGGCAGCTGCTCGCCCCGGCCGAACCCGGCTTCATGCCCGCCGCGCGCGCGGTGGAGGATGCGTTCCAGGATCTCCAGGCGCACCAGATGGCGACGCTCGGCGCGATGCGCGGCGCGCTGGCGGAGACGCTGGCGCGGTTCTCTCCGGCCGCGATCCGCGCGCGCCAGCCGGCCGGCGGCTGGCGCGCGCGGCTGCGGCCCGGCGCGGCCGACGCCGCCTTGTGGCGCGCCTATGAAGCCGAGTTCGAGGGCGTGGTGCGCGGTGCGGACGAGGCGTTCATGGATCTGTTCGCCCGCGAGTTCCGCCGCGCCTATGAGGATCAGGTGGCCGAGATGAAGGGCCGCCGCCCGCCGCCGGGCTGAGCGCTCACTCCGCCAGATACAGGCCGCCGGCATAAGGCGGCGAGCGGGTGCGGACGATCGCGCCCGACGCGGACGGTCGGTCCGGTCGCGCTACCATGTGGCGCGTTCGCCTTTGCCCTCGCCCGCCGGCCGCTGGCCGAGCTCGACCAGCGTGGTCGCGTCGCATCCGATCACGGCGACGCTGACATTGTCCGGCGCGCCGCGCTCGAGCGCGCAGGCGATCAGCGCGCCCGCCACAATGGCGGGCGGCGTATCGATGAGCCGGGTCTCGATCTCGAGCGGAGAGACGAGCCGGCTCAGCCCGTCGCTGCACAGCAGGAAGACGTCGCCGGCCGCGACATCGCCCTCGATCCGGTCCAGCAGCAGCGTCTCGCGCACGCCGACCGCGCGCGACAGCACATGGGCCATGGGATGATTGTCCGCCTCGTCGCGCTCGAGCAGGCCGGACGCGACCATCTGCTCCACCTGCGAATGATCGGTGGTGAGCCCGGCCAGCAGCCGGTCGCGGCAGCGATAGGCGCGGCTATCTCCGGCCCAGAGCACGGCGTAGCGGTCGTCGCGGATCAGCAGCGCGACCACGGTCGAGCCGATCGCCCCGCCCGCCTCATGGCCCGCGCGGCAGATCTCCGCATTGGCGGCCTCGAGCGTCGCCGTCACCGCCGCGACCGCGTCGTCGAACGCATCGGGCAGGACGACGCCGTCGAGCGCGCGGACGATCGTCGCCGACGCCCATTGGCCGCGCGCATGGCCGCCCATGCCATCGGCGATCGCCCACAGGCCGTCGCGCGGCCGGGCGAGCACCGAATCCTCGTTGATCTTGCGCACCCGGCCGACATGCGTGCGCACGCCCTGCTCGTAGCGAAGCATCAGTCCCATCAGCGCGTCCTTCCGCATAGTCTGGTCGCCGCGGCCGGCGGGCGCCACGCGGCGTCCCAGTCGCGGACAAGAAGTCCTTCAATCCGTTCGGGCGTCGTCGCCGCTTCCGCGTCCAGCGCGGCGAGCACCGCGTCCGCCGCGCCGCCCGCCACGATCGCGTGGCGCAGCCCCTGAAGCGCGCGCTCCGCCAGCGCTAGCGCCGTCGCCTCGTCCCACAGCGCCGCTCGCCGCCAGCCCAGCACGAGCGGGAAGAGCCGTCCGGCGCGATCCTGCGAGGGTGCCGCCGCCCCCGCCTGCCAGAAGGGCTCGTCCAGGCCGGGCGCGAGCAGAAAGCCCTGCGCGGGCTGGGCCGAGAGCCAGGCCGCGCCTGCGGCACCCGCCGCTGCCGCCCGCTCCATCGTGGCGAGGCAGCGCGCCTCCCAGGCGCGGCGCTGGCCGGGCGGCATCCGCCACACAAAGTCGCCATGAGCGGGGAGCTTGCCGCCGAGAAAGGCGTGCGCGCCGGTCATAGCCGCTCCGGACAGCGGATCGCGAACGGGCCGTCGGGCGCGAGCGCATCGCCGGGGCCCGAGAGGCGGAGCAGCAGCCGCGCCGTGCGATCGCCCTCGCCAAAGCTGGCGAGCATCGCGCCCGGCCCGGCCGGCTGGAGATGGGCGGCGTCGAGCAGGTGGAAAAGCGCCCAGGGCCCCGTCGCCGCGTCGCGCCGCAGCACCCGCGCGCCGCCGCCGAGCAGCGCGACATGCGCCTCGGGCAGCGCGGTCGGCGCCCAGATCAGCACGTGCGGCGTGGCATCCTTGCGGTCGAGCCGATAGCTGGTGCCGCCCGAGGCGAGCTCGACCGCGTCGAGGCCAGGGCCCAGCCCGGCCAAAGTGACGCTCAGCGTCACGCCGCCCGCCAGCAGATCGCGCAGCGCGGCCGCCTTCTGAAAGGCCATAGCGCTGGCCGGGGCGAAGCGCGCCGCCACCGGATCATCCGCGCGCCAGCGCCAGGTCCGCGTGCCCGTCACCAGCAGCGGCGCCAGCCGATCGCGGACAAAGCCGTCGACCGCGCCATTGGCGCCCCAGACGCGCTGGACATCGGCCAGGCCGGCATCCTGCCGCGCCTCGCGCACAAAGGGATAGCCGCCCCGGCGCGCATCGAGGCAGGCGGGGCGGACGGTCGCGGCATAGGCCTGGTTGAGCGTGGCGTCGGCGGTGCGCGCCGCCGCGCCCTGGCCGCCGCGCAGCGCGCCGGCGACAAAGGGCTGGAGCGCGGCGGGGGCGTCGAGCCCGGCGGCCGAAAGATCGCCGAGCGCGCCGGCGAGCCGGCCCTGCACCGCGCCGCCATCCAGCGCCGCGCCCGGCACGGCGGTGGCGGTGGTGGCGGCGGCGGCCTGGCGGATCGCGCCGACCAGCCCGTCCACCGGCGCCCCGGCGAAGCGATCGAGATCGGCGAAATGGGCGGCGATCTGCGCCGCCGCGTCGCGGGCATCGCCCGCCGCCCCGCCCGCCGCCTCGGTCTGGTCGAGCTGGGTGTTGCGCCGCACCTCGCGCAGCAGCGCGGCAAGTGGCGAGGGCGTGCGGACCAGGGCGGCCAGCCCGGCGCGGTCCGCGAAATAGCGCCCCGGCTGCGGCGTGGCGACCACGGCGTCCCACGCCTGCATATAGTCGCGCGCATAATCCTGCGCCACCGCCGCGCGCATGGCGGGCAGCTGCGCGCGGATCGTCGCGCGCTCGGCATCCGGCCCGAGCACCCAGAGATTGCGGTCCAGCTCGGCCTCGACATGGAGCAGGCCGGGACGATAGGCGCGGGCATAGCCTTGCCGCGTGAAGAACCAGGGCACGCGCAGCTGCAGCACCGCCGCGCCATTGGCAAAGGCGCGCGCATCGCCCGAGGCGAGCAGCCGATCGGCGCGCCAGTCCGCCGCGCCGGAGGCGGCGGCGCGCTGGCGCAGCACGGCATAGGCGCGATCGCCGAGCGAGAGCGTCTGCACCGCCGCGCGGCTGTCCGCGATCAGCCGGCCGTCGAGCGGCGCGCGCCGCCCCGGCCAGACCCGGCCGAGATCGGGATCGGCGAGCAGCGCGTCGAGATGCCGCGCCAGCCGGTCGCGCAGATCGGCGCGATCGGCGCCCGGCAGCGCGGCGGTTCGCCAATCCTCCACCACCCAGGCGCGCACCGCGTCGCGATCCAGCCGGCCATAGCCGCCGAGCATCAGATAGGCCTTGAGCGGTTCGTAGAGCCGTTCGGGCTGCGCCGCCTCGGCGCGCATCACCGCTTCCAGCCGCAAGAGCAGCCGGGGCAGCAGGACACGCTGGAGCGCATCCAGATAGGCCTGGCGCGCGGCATCGGCATGGCCCGCCTGGAACAGGCCGAAGCGCATCGCGCGCGGCGGCGGCCCCTGCTGCTGATCGGCATAGCCGCGCGCCAGCGTGCGCAGGCGCTCCAGCAGCGGCAGCGCGGGCTGGAGATCGGGATCGCCGGGCCCGACCCGCGCGAGATCGATCCCCGCCGCCTGATCCAGCGCGATCGCCTCCTGCCCCTGGCCGGTCAGGCGTGTCTGCAATGCGCTGTTGGCGGCGAAGCTGCGCGCCCACAGCCCGGTGACGGCGAGGCCGAGCAGCGCCAGCGCCGCCACGCCGCCGCCCAGCTGCAGCCGGCGGCGGCGGCGCAGCGCCGGATCGGCGCTGGCCAGGCCGGCTTCGGGGATGACCAGTTCGGTCAGCAGCCGGTTGAGGAAATAGGCGCGGCCCGATCCCGGGGCCGGCGCGCCGCGATCGGGCTCGTACAGCTCGGCCATCGCGCTCAGCACGCGATCCAGCGGCGCGCCGGCCTGCACGCCGCTGGCGAAATAGAGGCCGCGCAGCCTGTGCCCGTCCGAAGCGGTGGCGGGCAGCACGCCCTCGACGAAGCGCGCGACACGCGCGCGCAGCGCGATCAGCTGCGGCGGAAAGCCGAGGATGAGGCTGCGGCGACGCTGGTCGGCCTCGTCCTGCAGCCGCCGCGCGCTGCGCGCCGTCACCGCCTCGATCATCGTGTCGAAGCCGGCCATGACCGAGGCGAGATCGCCCGCGCCGGCGAGCGGCAGCGTCGCGCCCAGCACGGCGCGCCGCCCCTCCGCGTCAAGATCGGCGAAGAATTCGGTGAAGCCGGCGAGCAGGTCGGTCTTGGCGAAGAGGATGTAGACGGGCGCGGAGACGCGCAGCGTCCGGCGCAGCTCGTCGAGCCGGCGGCGCACCGCGCCGGCATGGGCGTCAAGCTCGGCCCGGCTCGCCCCGGTCAGCATGTCGATCCCGAGCGTGACGAGGATGCCGTTGATCGGCTGGAGCGGGCGCGTGCGACGCAGCAGTCGCAGAAAGGCCTGCCATCCGGCGGCATCGACGGCGGCGTCCGAATCCTGCGTAGTGTAGCGGCCGGCGGTATCGACCAGCACCGCATCCTCGCCAAGCCACACATCGAGCGCGCGCGTGCCGCCCAGGCCGGGCACGGCGCCGTCGCTCCAGGGAAAGCGCAGCCCGGACTGGAGCAGCGCCGTGGTCTTGCCCGCGCCGGGCGGCCCGATCAGCAGATACCAGGGCTTGGCATAGAGATAGGCGCGTCCGCGGCCGTCCGCGCGAAGCCTGGCCAGCGCGGCGCGCATCCGCTCCGTCACCGCGCGCGTCTCGTCCGCGGCGGCGTCCCCCGTGTCGGCCGGGGCCAGCGCGTCGGCGAGGCGCGCCGCGCGGCGCCGGGCCGTCCAGATGCGATAGCCCGCCGCCAGCGCGAAGCCGAGCGCCACCAGCGCCAGCAGCGCCAGCCGCACCCAGGGCGCGCGCAGGGCGGGCACCAGCGCCGGCAGGCCGACCGCGAGCACCAGCCCCATCACCATCGCGCTCGTGCCCGCCAGCGTCCACCAGCCGCGCACAATCCGTTGCATCACTTATTGGCTCCTGGGGATGACGATCTCGACGCGGCGGTTGAGCGCGCGGCCGGCCGGACTGGCATTGGAGGCGATGGGCTGGGCGGCGCCGAAGCCGATCGCGGTGACCCGGCCGGGATCGGACAGGCCCGCCCGCACCAGCGCCGCCACCGTCTCGGCGCGCGCCCTGGCGAGCGCGAGATTGTCCGGGAAGGCGAGGGTGGCGATGCGCGCGCTGTCGGTATGGCCCTCGATCCGGACCGGGCCGGGTTCGCGCTCGAGCGCGGCGGCGATGCGCTGGAACAGCGCCGCCCGGCCGGGTTCGAGCCGGTCCGACCCCGAGGCGAAGAGCTGGCCGACCGTGGTGCGCACGCGGAGGCTGTTGGGATCCTCCTCCACCACCACCAGCCCGCGCGCCACCGCATCGGCGAGGAAGGCGGACACGCGACGATGCAGCGCATCGTCGGGCGGAGACGGCGGCGGCGCGGCGGCGCGCGCGAGCCGCAGCGGCTGATCGGGATTGATCGCCAGCAGCGTCGTCAGCGCCGGGCCGCCGGTGGCGATCAGCGCCAGCCTGAGCCCGACAAAGATAAGCAGCAGCAGCGCGGCCAGGCCGCTCGCCGCCAGCGTCAGCGGCGCCCAGGGCGAGACGCGCGCCGCCGCGCGCGGCGTGCCGCGCCAGTGCGGCACCAGCTCCACCGGCGAGATCTGGCGCGCGTGCGGGAGCGCGGCATAGGCGCTGGTGAGGATCTGGCGCAGACGGCCGCCGCCCTCGCCGCCAATCCGGTGCCGCCCCTCGAAGCCGGCGGCAAGGCAGGCATGGTACAGCTCGATCAGCGCGGCATGATCGGCGGGACGCGCGAGCATCTCCTGCAGCAGGGCCCAGAAGCGATCGCCGCCGATGGTTTCGCCAAAGCCGCGCACCACCATGCTGCGCCGCGCCCATTCGGCGCCGTCGGCGGCGCGGCCCGGCAGATTCTGCGCGACATCGTCGATCGTCGCGAACACCGCATAGCGCGCCCGGCGGCGCGTTTCCTCGTCCAGCCCCTGGCCTTGCAGCGCCTCGTCGAAGCGCATCGCGGCGGCGGTCATGCGCTGGTGCAGCTGCGGCAGGGCGATGGAGAGCCGGCCGGCGCGCACCGCCGCGATCAGCGCGAGCAGCGGCGCCGCCGCCTCGGTCAACGGATTGCGCGGGCGGCCGCGCGGCGGCGGCGCGGGCATATCGTCATCGATCAGCGCCCTTTGCGCGAGCGGCGGCGGCGGCGGCGCGGCGGCGGCGCGGGCGCGGCGCTCCTGAAGCGGGCTCGGCTGGAAGATCGTCCGCTCGCCCGCGCCCTCGCCCTCGTCGCCGAGCGCGTCCTCGCCGCGGCCCGCCGTCATCGCCCGCCGGCCTTGCGCACGCACCACAGCTCGAGCGCGAGATCGGGCCAGTCGCCCGCGACATGCAGGCCGAGCGCGGGCGCGGCGGCGAGTTCCGCCCAATCGGCGGCGGCGCGGTCCAGCTCGAAATAGACATGGCCCGGCAGGCTGCGGATCTGCGGCGGCGGCGTCGGCACATGGCGCAGCGGCACGCCTTCGAGGGCGGATTCTACGATCTGCCGCATCTTCTGCACCGATCCGATCTTCGCGACGGACGGAAAGCGCGCGCGCACCTCGTCCAGCGACAGCCGGGCGCGCACGGCGAGATAGAAATAGCCCGTCTGGTACAAGGCGGGATCGGTGTTGCGCGCGGTATAGGCGCCCGGCCCCGCCTGCTTCAGCGGCAATTGCACCGCCGCGCGATCATAGACGGCCGACAGCGCCGCCTGGATCACCTCCACCACCGGCTCGAAGCTTTCGCGCAGCTGGCCATGATCATAGGCCGGCAGGCGCGGCGGCCGCCGCTCGGCGGTGGTGAGCGTCGCCAGCTCGCCCGCCATGCCGAGCAGCGCCTCGAACAGCCGCTCGGGATGCACCATGGGCAGCCGGGCGAGATGCTCGAGCTGCGGCGTCCAGCGGTTGAGCGCCTGCAGCAGAAGGAAATTGGCGAAGCTCTCGGCGCCGCCATCGGTCGCCTCCACGGCCCTTCGGGCGAGTTCCTCGATCCGCTGCGTGGCGCGGCCGATAATGTCGGCGAGGAAGCCCGCCAGCCGCGGGCTGGCGCGGATATCGAGCGCCGGCGGAATATAGCGCTCGTCGAACAGCAGCGCGCCGTTGCGCGTCTCGCGCACGCGGGCCAGGCCCAGCAGGACGCGGCCATAGGTCTGGTCCGGGGTGACGCCGAAGCGGAGATTGGGCCGGGCGAGTTCGATCGGCTCGGCGGTCCGCTCCTCGGCGAACCCGTCGATCACCGCTTCCTCCTCCACCACATAGCGCACCGCCGCCGCGCCCGGATCGTCGCGCTCGCGATATTCCACGGCGCCGGGCTGGATCGCCGGCAGCGTCAGCTGCACCAGCGCGTCGCGGCTGTCGCCCGCCATGTCGAGCGGCGCCGGCGGCGGCGCGTCGCCGGGAATGGCGAAGACCAGGCCATCGGGCATGATCCCGACCAGCCGATCGACCGCGAACTTGCCGAGCGCCGCCAGATCCTGGTTGATCGCAAGCTCGATCACGCCCCAGCGCCACGGACCGGCGGCGCGCGCCTGCGCCGCCAGCATCGCATCGCCATGGCGCTGCTGCTGCTGGAAATGCTGCTGGCGCAGGAACTGCCCCTCGCGCCACGCGACGCGCGCATCGCCTACCATATACCGCCAGTCGGACCGGCGAAGAGAGCAAGCATTATCCAGCCCATGTCGATCTGTCCCGAAACCAATCGGGCGCACCATGCGGTGGCGGAGATTTCAGCCCAATGTCGGGCACGGTCTTCCAAGTTTCAGTTGTAACCCAGGCGCTCTATACGAATCCTGGATTGCCGCGCACGCCGGCGCGATCGCCGCCATCAGGAGGTTCCTCGTCGCGCCCCGCCTGCTTTTCTGCCGATCGCGTCCTTGTTTCGCCTCGTCGCGAAGCCTAGTGGCAATGCGTCGGCGCAGTGTCCGTCATCGTTGTCGGGCGCGCCGAACAGGATAGAGCGGTATCCTTTGTTGCGTAGCGGAGGAGGCGGGTCCGTCATGGGCGTGCTGGAAGCATTTGACACGATCACCGAACCACACGCGGCCCGCATCCTCGTGGTGGACGACGAGCCGGCGATGCAGCGGATGATCGTCACCTATCTCAACGAACAGAATATGCGGGCCAGCGCCGTATCGGGCCGCAAAGGCCTGCTGCACACGCTGGCGGTGCGCGAACCCGATCTGATCCTGCTCGATCTCCATCTCGGCGAGGATGACGGGCTCGATCTGCTGCGCGAGCTGCGTGGCAAGAGCATCGTTCCCGTCATCCTCATCACCGGCCATCGCCGCGACGAGATCGACCGCGTCGTCGGGCTCGAGCTGGGCGCGGACGATTACATCACCAAGCCGTTCGGCATGCGCGAGCTGCTGGCGCGGATCCGGGCGACGCTGCGGCGGCGGACGATGGACAGCCTCACGCCGGCGCGCCGCAGCGAGCATCGCTATGGCTTCGACGGCTGGCTGTTCGACCAGCGCGCCCGCCAGCTCACCAGCCCCGCGGGCGACGCCGTGGCGCTCACCAAGGGTGAGTTCGCGCTGCTCAGCGCCTTTGTCGCGGCGCCCCGGCGCACGCTGAGCCGCGAGCATCTGCTCCAGGCGACGCGGCTGCACGAGGATGTGTTCGATCGCAGCATCGACGTGCAGATCCTGCGCCTGCGCCGCAAGCTGGAGGATGATCCGCGCGCGCCCCGCTTCATCCGCACCCAGCGCGGCGCCGGCTATATCTTCGACGTCGACGTGCAGATCGGTTGAGGCGCGGGGCGGCCCTCGGCGCGGCTTTGCTGGCCGCCGGCCTGGCGGGCGGCGCGGCGCCGCCGGGGCGGCCGCCGGCCGATGGACGCCGCCCGATCGCGCCGCTGCCGGCGCCGCCGCCTGCCGCGCTGCGCGACCGGGTGGCGCTCGGCGCGCGTCTCTATGGCGATCCGCGCCTGTCGGCGAGCGGCCGCATAAGCTGCCAGTCCTGCCATGATCTCGCCAGCAACGGCGCCACCGGCGCGCGGCGCGATCCCGGCGACAATGGCGCGGCCTCGCCGTTCAACACGCCCACCGTCTTCAACAGCGCGCTCAATTTCCGCTTCAACTGGCAGGGCGGCATGCCCACCCTGCCCGATGTGGTGGCGGCCTCCCTGCGCAATCCGCATGTCATGGGCGGCAGCGCCCCGGGATTGCGCCGGCTGCGCGCCGATCGCACGCTGCTGCTCCAGGCGCGCGCCGCCTATCGCCGCGATCTCGACGAGGCGGTGCTGATCGATGCGCTGAGCCGCTATGTCCGCACGCTCACCACCCCCGGCGCGCGCTTTGATCGCTGGCTCGGCGGCGATCGCGCCGCGCTCACCGCGCAGGAGCAGCGCGGCTGGGAAATGTTTCAGGCGGTGGGCTGCGTCTCGTGCCACCAGGGCGCCAATATCGGCGGCAATCTGTTCGAGCGGCACGGCATCTTCCATCCGCTCGCGGCCGGCGGCCCGCCCGTGCTGCGCGTGCCGAGCCTGCGCAACGTGGCCGCGACCGCGCCCTATTTCCATGATGGCAGCGCGCCGACGCTGGCCGGCGCGGTGCGCGCCATGGCCTATGCCCAGCTCGACATCACCCTCTCGGAGCGCGACGTGCGCGACATCGTCGCCTTTCTCGGCACGCTTACCGGTCACTATGAGGGCCGGCCGGTGCACCCGGCGGCGCGATGAGGCCCCGGCGCGCGCTGTTCGCGGTGGGGCTGCTGATCGCCTGCGCCGCCCTGTGGATCATCCTCTGGCCCGGCGCGCGCCAGCGCGACTGGCTGGCCGGCGGGGCCCGCGCGCTGGGCGCCTTCACCATGGCCGATCGCGCGCTGCAACGCGATGTGCTGATGGCGCGCGCCGGGCTGATCCGCAATTATGACCCGCTCACCCAGGAGAGCGCCGACATGCGCGCCGCGCTGGCCGAGCTCGACCGCGCCACCGCGCCGGATCCGGCGGCGACGGCGGCGGCGCGGCGGCTGGGGGCGGGCGCCGCGCGGCGGCTGGCGCTGGTGGAGCGGTTCAAATCGGACAATGCGCTGCTCCAGAACTCGCTGGCGCGGCTGGCCCATGTCTCGGCCTCGCCGCATGTATCGGAAGCGGCCAGCCTGCTCGCCGCCAAGATCCTGCGGCTCACGCTCGATACCACGCCCAATGCGGTGGATGCGGCGCGCGCCGCGCTGGCCGACTATGAGCGCGCCGCCCATCAGGGCGATAGCGGCGAGGCGCGCCAGCTCTATGCCCATTCGCGGCTGCTGGTGCGGCTGCTCCCCGAAGTGGACCGGATCGTCGCCGCCATTCTCGACGCGCCGGTCGATCGCGAGATCGCGGCCACGCGCGCGGCGCTGGCCTCGGCGACGACGCGGATGGACGAGCGGGCGCGGCATCGCCGCCTGGTGCTGGCGATCGCCAGCGGGCTCACCGCCGCGATCCTGGTGCTGCTCGCCATCTCGCTGCACCTCCATGTCCAGTCGCTGCGGCGGCGCGGCGATTTCGAGCATCTCCACGCCACCATTCTCGGCCTGATGATGGACGTGCGCGCCCCCGACCTGCCCGACCGCATAAGGCGCGCGCTGGCGCGGGTCGCCGCGCATGTCGGCGCCGACCGCGCCTATCTGCTGCTCGACGACGGGCGCGCGCCCGCCTTTCTCTGGTCGCGTCGCGGCGGGCTGACCGCGCCCTATGCCCGGGCGATGGTGGAGGCCGCGTCGAATATCGCCGCCTGGCGCGACGATCATATCGCGCTCGCGCCGCGCCAGGCGCTGGCCGCCGAGCCCAAGGCGGCGGTGTCCCAGCACGGCGCCGTGCCCGCCTCGCTCGTGCTGCTGCGCGCGCCCGAGAGCGAAGGCGCGGTGGTGCTGGGCATCGAGCGCGTGCGCGGCGCGCTGCGGCTCCGTCCGGAAACGCTGGCCGGGCTTTCGACGGCGCTGGTGGCGATCCTGCAGGCGATCCATCGCGATCGCCTCGAAGCCGAGCGGCTCGCCTTTGAACGCAAGGCCGCGCGCGGCCGCCGGATGGAGACGATCGGCGCCTTCGCCAGCGGCATCGCGCATAATGTGAACAACATCATCGGCGCGATCGCGGGGTTTGCCGAAACCGCCGAGCTGCATGTCGGCGCCCGCTCGCCCGCCGCCGCCAGCCTCGCCGAGATCCGCACGGCGGTGGGGCGCGCGCGCATGCTGGTGGATCAGGTGCTGCGCTTCGGCCGCCGTGCCGAGCATCCGCACGAGCGCGTGGCGCTCGGCCCCTTTATCGAGGAGACGGCGCGGCTGCTGGGCGCCTCGCTCCCGGCCGGCGTGCGGCTGCGGCTGGGGCCGGTGCTGCCGCCGATCACGCTTCTCGCCGATGCCGCGCAGGTGCAGCAGGTGCTGCTCAATCTCTGCCACAATGCCGCCGTGGCGATGCCGGAGGGGGGCACGATCGGCTGCGAGATCGAGCATGTCCGCACCCGCGATCCGCGCCAGCTCAGCCACGCCGTGATCCGGGCGGGCGATTATGTCGTCATCGCGGTGACCGACCAGGGCCATGGCATCGCCCCCGCGATCCTGCCGCGCCTGTTCGATCCCTTCTACACGACGCGCCAGGGCGGCACCGGGCTCGGCCTCTCCACCGCCTGGGACATCGTCCAGCAGCATGGCGGATCGATCGACGTGCGCAGCACGGTCGGCCGGGGCAGCCGCTTCTCGGTCTGGCTGCCGATCGCCGACGCCGAGCAGCCCGGCCCGGAGGCGACGCCCCAGCGCGGCGAGGGCCAGGCCATCCTGCTCGTCAATCCCGATGCCGAGGCGCTGCAGCGCGACGAGGAGCTGGTCGCGGCGCTCGGCTATGAGCCCTGGGGCGCGACCAGCCTCGCCGCCGCCGCGCCGCTGATCGAGGCCTGCGACGCCATCCTCATCGCCGGGGTGGATGGCGGCTTCTGCGCCGAGGCGACCGCCGCGCTGCGCCCGCGCGCGCGGGGCAAGACCTGGCTCACCGCCTCCCCGAGCCTCGCGGACGATGCGGAAGGGCTGCGCTATCCGCTGCGCGCCTATGAACTGCTGCTCGCGCTGGCGGCGGTGCGCAAGGCGCCCGCGTCCGGCTGAGCCGGCTCAACAGCCCTCGGCGGTGCCGATCGCGGTCCAGCGGCTGCCGCGCTGCATCTCGATCCGCCCGCCATAGCGGCGCAGCGGCGTCTCGCCGAACTGGCCGCTGACGATCTCGCAGCGATTCTTGAACACCCGCTCGACGCAAATGGCGCGCGAGCTATAGCCCAGCTCGTCCCACTGCTTGCCGGACCAGCGCCGGCACGCCGCGAAATCGCCCGAGTCGGTGGCGCCGCTATGGCTTTTGAAGGCGGGGCGCAGCGATTCGGTCGCCGCCAGCGCGGGGGCGGGCGTGAGCGGCGCGGCGGGCGCGGGCGCGGGCGCGGGCGGCGCGGCCGCGACGGAGGCAAGCGGCGGCGCGGGCGCCGTCCCGGCACGGTCCGGCGGCAGCACGCGCAGCCACACGGCGCGGCTGCGCCAGCCGGCGGCGGCGCCCGCCGACAGCCGCTCCGCGAGCGCGGAGGCGGAGCGGGCCGCGCCGGGATCGAGGCCGAGCGGCGCCGGCGCATCGAGCAGCACCAGCCCCGCCACACCCGGCGCGCGGAAACAGACGCCGACCTGGAACCGGCCATCGCCGCCATCCTGCGCCAGCGCCGGGCGCGTTCGCGCGAGCCGGCTCAGCGCCGCGCGGCTGCCCGCCACGAGGCGCGTGCCGCCATCGGGATCAAGCGCCAGCAGCGCGAGATCGCGGCGCGGATCATCCTCGATCAGCGTGAGATCGGCGCGCGCCGCGCCCGGGCCGCAGCCGGGCGCGGCGGCCGCCAGCGCGATGCGAGTGCCGCCCGCGAACAGGCGCAGGCCCGGCCCGTCGGCGCGATCGAGCGCGCGCCCCGCCTCCAGCAGCGCGCAGCGGCCCGTATCCACCGGCAGCACATCGGCGGCGATCACGCGGGGCAGCGCGAGCCCATGCGATGCCGCCTCGGTGCGGAGCTGCGCGTCCAGCGTCGCCGGATCGCCGGCCGCCCCCGCGAGGCGGAGCGCGCCGCCGCCCGTCCGCGCGCCGAGCCAGGCGCAGGGCATGGCGGCCAGCGCCTCCGGCAGCGCCGGCGTCGGTGCCGCCGCCGGCCCGGAGGCCGCCGGCGCGCGGGGCGGCGGCGCGGGGCGCAGCGGCGCGGCGGCGGGCGGGCGCGACGGCGGCGCGGGCGGATCGCCTCGTCCGTGCCGCAGCATCAGGCCGCCGGCGGCCAGCGCCGGAACGAGCAGCGCGAGCGGCGCCCAGCGGCGTGTCGCGCGCCGCGCCGGCATCGCACGCGAAACGGGCGGTGCGGGCGCGAACAGCGTCGGCGGCGCGTCCGGCGCGGCCTCGGTCGTTTCGGGCGCGGCCTCGGGAAGCGGCGGCAGCGCGTCGATCTCGGCCCGCACCGCCGCCATCGACCGCAGCCGCTCGGCCGGATCGGGCGCCAGCATGCGCCGGAAGAGCGGCGCCAGCGCGGGCGGCAGATCGGCGAGGTCCGGGGGTTCGCGACGGCGCGCGATCGCCTCGGACAGGGTCTTGCCCATGTCGGGCGCCTTGCCGCGCGCATAGGCGAGCAGCACCAGCGCGGTGGAATAGACATCGGTCCAGGGGCCGAGCGCGCGGTCATAGTCGCCGAACTGCTCGGGCGCGACATAGCCGAGCTTGCCCGCGAAGCCATCGCCCACCACCGTCTCGGCGCCCAGTTCGAGGCTTTTGGCGATGCCGAAATCGATGATCTTGGCGCGCTCCAGCACGCCGCCCGGCAGCAGGATATTGTCGGGCGACATGTCGCGATGGATGGCGCCATAATCGTGCGCCGCCTCCAGGCCCGCGACGAGCCGGCGGGCGAAGCGCAGCACGGCGGCGGGGCTCGGCCGCCGGCCATCCAGATGCGCGGCGAGCGGCTCGCCATCGATGAAGTCGGTGACGATATAATAGAGATCGAGATCGGGATCGCGGGCGAGCACGCGATACTGGACCACCGCCGGGTGGGTGATGCGGGTGAGGATCTGCGCTTCCTTGCGGAACATGGCGCGCACCTTGGGATCGGCGGCCAGATGGCCGCGGATCGCCTTGATCGCGACGCGCTCGTCGCTCTCGATATTGACGCCCTCGAACACCTCGCCCATGCCGCCGCGCGCCACGAACCGATCCACGCGATAGATGCCGTTGAGCAGATCGCCCGGCTCCAGCCCGATCTCGCGCCGGGGCGCGCGGCGCGGCGTCGAGGCGCCGGCGCTGGTCTCGGGCGCGATCACGGTGCGGCCGTCCTCGGGCGGCGGCGCGTCGGAGTCGGCGATCATCGCCCGGCTCCGCTCACGCGGCCACCTCGCGCACCGGCGCCGGCGCGGCCTCGTCCGCCTCCTCGTAGCGATAGACGAACGCATCGCCATCCACGCCGATGGCGATCGCCGTGACGCGGCGACCGGCGGCCTGGCGCTCGAGGATCGCGGTGGAAATATCGGGCAGCAGGCCGGTGGTGAGGATGGCGTCGATCATGCGGCCGCCCGAGGCCAGCTCGCGGCAGCGCGCCACGATCAGCGCCACCACCGCCTCGTCATAGACGAGCGTCGCGCCCCGCGTCTCGGCCACGCGCGCGACGATGCGATCCAGCTGGAGCCGCACGATCGCGCGCAGCACCGGCTCCGACAGAGGCTGGTAGGGCAGCACGATCAGCCGCCCCAGCAGCGCTGGCGGGAAGAGCGCGAGCAGATCGGGCCGCAGCGCATCGGCCAGCGCTTCGGGATCGGGGCGCGTCTCCTCCTCGGCGCAGAGCGCGGCGATGCGCTCGGTCCCGGCGTTGGAGGTGAGCAGGATGAGGGTGTTGCGGAAGTCGATGAAGCGCCCCTCGGCGTCTTCCATATAGCCCTTGTCGAACACCTGGAAGAACATCTCGTGCACATCGGGATGCGCCTTCTCGATCTCGTCGAGCAGCACCACCGAATAGGGCCGGCGGCGCACCGCCTCGGTCAGCACGCCGCCCTGGCCATAGCCGACATAGCCGGCCGGCGCGCCCTTGAGCGTGGAGACGGTGTGCGCCTCCTGGAACTCGCTCATATTGATGGTGATGAGGCTGTCGCCGCCGGCATAGAGGAGATCCGCCAGCGCCAGCGCCGTCTCGGTCTTGCCGACGCCCGACGGGCCGCAGAGCAGAAAGACGCCCACCGGCTTGACCGGATTGTCCAGCCCCGCGCGGCTGGTGCGGATGCGCTTGGCGATCGCCGCCATGGCATGATCCTGGCCGACCACCCGCCGCCGCAGCCGCGCCTCGATCGCCAGCACCGAGGCGATCTCGTCCTTGACCATCCGGCCCACGGGAATGCCCGTCCAATCCTCCACCACGGCGGCGACGCTGTCGGCATCCACCTCGGCAAACACCATCGGCCGGTCGCCGCGCGTGGCGTCGAGCCGCGCCCGCGCCGCGTCGATCCGCGCGTCCCGCGCCGCCCCGTCCGAGGCCGCGCCGGCGCGTGCCTCGGCCAGCGCCGCCACCGCCGCCTTCTCCGCCGCCCAGCGCGCCTCCAGCGCGGCGCAGGCCGCCTCCGCCTCGGCGCGCTGCTCCTCCAGGGGGGCGCGGCGATCGGGCGCGAGCCGCGCCTCGGCCTCGCGCGTCGCCACCTCGAGTTCCAGCGTCAGCCGCTCGATCCGGCGCCGCTTATCCTCCACCGCCGCCGGCGTGGCATGGAGCGACACCGCCACCCGCGCCGCCGCCGTATCCAGCAGGCTCACCGCCTTGTCGGGCAGCTGGCGCGCGGGCACGTAGCGCTGCGACAGCCGCACCGCCGCCTGCACCGCCGCATCCAGAATGGTGACGCCATGATGCTCGGCGATCACGCCGGCCACGGCGCGCAACATGGCGACCGCGCCTTCCGCGTCCGGCTCGTCCACGGCGATCGGCTGGAAACGCCGGGTGAGCGCCGGGTCCTTCTCCACATATTGCCGATATTCCGCCCAGGTCGTGGCGGCGATGGTGCGCAGCCGGCCGCGCGCCAGCGCCGGCTTGAGCAGATTGGCGGCATCGCCCGTGCCGGCCTGGCCGCCGGCGCCGATCAGCGTGTGCGCCTCGTCGATGAACAGGATGATCGGGCGCGCCGCGCCTTCCACCTCGTCGATGATCTGCCGCAGCCGCGCCTCGAACTCGCCCTTCACCCCCGCGCCCGCCTGAAGCAGTCCGAGATCGAGCGCATGGAGCGAGACATGGCGCAGCGCCGGCGGCACGTCGCCATCGGCGATGCGGCGCGCCAGCCCCTCGACGATCGCGGTCTTGCCGACCCCCGCCTCGCCGGTGAGGATCGGGTTGTTCTGGCGCCGTCGGAGCAGGATGTCGATCGCCTGCCGGATCTCGGCGTCGCGCCCGACGATGCGGTCGATCTCGCCCGCGCGCGCCCGCGCCGTCAGATCCACCGCATAGCGGGCGAGCGCGGATCCGGCCGGGTCGGCGAGCGGCAGCTCGGGTGCCGCCGCCGCCGGCGGCCCCGCCGCCTCGCGCGAGCCCGCGAGCAGATCGGCAAAGGCCTCGCCCAGCCGATCCGCGCCGAGCTTGCGGAATTCCGCCGAGATGCCGAACAGGATCGCGCGCAGCGTCGGCGTCTTCAGCATGGCGAGGAGGAGGTGGCCGGTCCGCACCTGGGGCGCGCCGAACAGCAGCGAGGCATAGAGCCAGCCCTTCTCGATCGCCTCCTCGATATGCGGCGAGAAGTCCGATACGGCGGTGGCGCCGCGCGGCAGCCGATCCAGCGCCGCGAGAAGATCGGCGGCGAGTACCGCATCGTCGAGCCGGAAGGCGGTGCGCAGCGCCGCCAGATCATTTTGCGGATCCTGCGCCAGGATGTGGAGCCAGTGCGCCAGCTCGACATAGGGATTGCCGCGCAGCCGGCAGAAGCCGGTCGCGGTCTCGATGGCGGTGCGCGCGGTGGGCGCGAGCCGCCCGAACAGAGCGGCGCGGCTGATCTCGGTCATGGCGTGGGCATCCTTGTGCGGGCGGCGAGCCGGCGCGCGCTCGCGCCGAGCCGGGTATCGGTGCGGGGTTTGGCCGAAGCGGGCGTGGCGCCGAGCCAGCCGCTCCAGCCGAGCCGCGCGCCGCCGCCCAGCCGCGCCGAGCGGATCGCGGCGGGCGCGACGGCGAGCGCCACGTCCCAATCGAGATGCGGCGGCGCGAAGGCATCGAGCGCTTCGGCGATCAAGGCGAAGCGGCGGCCGCCGGGCAAGGCCTCGTCGAGCGTCGCGGCGTCGGGAATGGCGAGGGTGACGCGGAAGGCATCGGCGACGCTGCGCTGGCGGACGCCGCTGACCGCATCCTCGCCGAGCCGCACATAGGCGCGGCCGAGCCGGCTGCGCTCCGCGCCCGCGATGTCCCGCCAGCGCGGCACGAACTCGGTCACGCGCACGGGCAGCCGCATCAGATCGGTCAGCGCGTCGGCCAGGGCGGCGGGGCTGCGCGGCCCTACGAACAGCCCGGCATAGCGCAGCCGCGCGCGCGCCGGGAAGACGCGGGCCGTGCCCTCCCCCGCGCCCGTCAGCGCCGCGACATAGGCGGCGAAGCGGTCCGCCTCGGGCCGGTCGGCGCTGGCGGCGGGGCTGGCATTGGCCCAGCTGCGATAGAAAAGCTGGAGCATGCGGCCCGCCAGCACGTCCAGCCAGTCGCCAAAGGGGCGGGTGCGCGAATAGCGCCGCTCATAGGCGGCGAATTCGGACAGATGGAGCGGCAGCGGCGCCATCGGTCCGGTCAGGCCGAGCCAATGGCCTTCGAGCCGGGGCCGCCCGCGCCGCTCCGCGATCGCGGACAAGGTGGCGGCCGGAAAGGCGAGCGCGGGCGTCTGGGCGAGGCTGGCGATATCCTGCGCCGGCAGCCGCGCCTCCCCGATGCGCGGCAGCGCGCGGGCGCGTGCTTCCGCCCCGCGCAGCAGCGCGAGCGGCTCCAGCGCCTGGCTGCGCGCGGCCGCGCGGGCGAGATAGGTCAGATGGTCGGACGCTGGCCGAGCCGGGCGGGCCATGACGCGAACCTCTGCTGATCGGTGGTTTCAAACACGCATTCGGTGAAGCTGTTGATCGCGGCGAATTCGGCGAGGAAGCGCTCGAGCACGGCGGCGAACAGGAACAGCCGGCCATTTTCGAACCGCGCCTCATCGAGCGTGATCGTCAGCTGCTGGCCGCGCACGAAGCCGGCCGGCCCGGCCCCCGGCACCCGCCGCGCGACGGGGGCGGCGCGCACCGCGCGCAGCCCGTCCAGCTGGCGCCGCAGCGCGGCATCCTCGATCCGGCCGTACAGCGCCAGATGCGCGCGCAACGCCGCCGGATCGCCCTCGGGATCGGCCGCGAAGCCGGTATAATTGGGCGTGAGATGCGCGATCACGCGCCAGGCGCCGTCATGCAGGCCGAGCGGCGGGCGCGGCGGCGTGGGCGGCCGAAGCATCTGCACGCTCCGCACCGGCGCGTCGTCGGCGCGCAGCGCACCGGCGGCGCCGGTCCGCACCAGCTCGGGCAGATCGCGGTTGGTGACCAGCGCGCGGACGGACAGTTCCTGCACATCCTCCAGCCGCTCGGGCCGCCCCGGCGCGGTGAGGCTCAGCCAGGTCTCGGTGCCGACATAGTCGCTGCGCCGTCGCGCCCGCTGCTCGCGCGTGGAGAGGCGACGCGGGCGCAGCCGCGGCACATAGAAGAGCGCGTCGGTCCAGTCGTAGAGCAGCCCGGCGAAATCGTGGAGCGGCACGACCGCGCGTGGCGGGCCGCCCGCGCGATCATGCGCCCGCACCTCCAGCAGGCGGTAGATCTCGAAGCCGAGCGGGCGGGTGCGGTCCGCGATCACCTGGCGCTCATGCTCGAACCCGGTCAACGCGATGCGATCCGCCTGCTTCTCGAACAAATTGATGGCCGGCGTCGCGAAGAGGCGGAGATTGGCCGGCGATACCGCCCCGGCCAGCGCCGGCGCCGGCCGCGCGAACAGGATGACGATATCGCACGCCATGGCCTCGCCGGCAGCGGCGAAGGCTGCGTCCAACCCGTCCAGCCGCGCGAACAGGAAGCGTTCGGGGCAGGCGAAATATTCGGCGAGCAGGCGATAGCCGCGATGCACGCGCCGATCAATCGGCAGCAGCGCGCTCGCCTCGTCCAGGCCGTGCTGCGCCGGCACCGGCAGCGGCGTCGCCGTCAGGCTTCCGACCGGCCGCGCGACCGCCGCCACCGCATCGCCGATCAGCTGGCGATACAGCTCGCCCGGCACCGCTTCGGCGCCATCGAGATAGAGCGGCAGCGCGCCGGGCCGGAGATCGCCCAGCCGCGCCCCGCCGTGGGTCTGGAGACGCAGCCGCAGGCCCGCCTCGATCGGCCGGTCGCCGGCCAGCCCCGCCGGTACGAACGGCGCCACCGCCGCGCGCCCGCTCAGATATTCGGCCGAGGCGATCGACAGCGGCCAGAGCGTGACACTGTCCCCCGTCAGGAAGGTGACGGGGGTCGCGTCGGCATCGGAGGCGAGCGCCTGCAGGCGCGTGTGGCGCGGTAGCGTCACGCCTTCGGCGAGCGCGCTGTCGCCGGCGCGCGGCTCGAACCCGACCACGCACATGGACGGCGTGGGCGCGCAATATTGCGGCTGGATGGCGCTCAGCAGATGCTGCGTGAAATCGGGAAATTGATCGTGCAGCTTGAGCTGCACGCGCGCGCCGAGAAAGGCGACGCCTTCGAGCAGCCGCTCGACATAGGGATCCACCTCGCTCGGCGCGCCGAGCCCGAGCCGACCCGCCACCGCTTCATGCTCCTCGCCAAACTCGCGGGCGGCTTCGCGAAGATAGCCGAGCTCGTCATTGTAGAAGCGGAGCAGCCGGGGATCCATCAGGCGCCCCAGATCGTCGCCGCGCCGGTGTCGATCTCGACATCGGTGCGGAACTCGACCGGCAGCGCCCGCACCGCCGTGGTGAGATCGCCGCGAATGGTGAAGGCGATGCTGTTGGCGCGCGCGTGTCCGCCATCCACGTCGACATCGAGGCTGCGGCGTTCCACGCGCGGCTCGAACCGCAGGATCGCCTCGCGCATGTCGCGCGCACGCGCCTGGACGGACTGGCGCGTCAGCAGCTTTCCGGTGAGATCGGCGAGGCCATAATTAAGCACCGACCGCGCCACCTCGGGCGCCTGATCCAGATCCTGCGCCGAGGCGAGGCTGGTGGTGTTGAACAGCCAGTTCAGCTCGCGCAGAACCGTGGCGCGCAGCGCGGCCTCGCTGAAGCGCTCGAGCCGGGGCACGGTGTAGAAGCGCGGCGCGCGGTCCAGCCCGGTGATCTCGGCATCGTCGTCACGCAGCCCGTCAAGCTCCAGATCGGCGACGAGCTTGTCGAACAGGCTGGGGTTGATCCGGCTCATGACGGATCGGCGAAGCGGATCTGGCGAATGTCGAGCAGGCCGAAATCCTCGCCCGTGCTGATCGTCCAGCTGCGCTGGCCGACACCGCGCACCTGACCATCCGCGCCGCGCCATTCCGTGCGCCGCGCGAGGCGCAGCGCATCGTCCGGCTCGGCCTCGGTACCCGGGTAGCGCACGGGCAGCAGCGCGGCGAGCGTCGGGCCCGCGCGCAGCCGCAGCGAGGCGGGCAGCCAGACGAGATCGCGCATGTCGCGCGGGCCCTCAATGTCGATCGCTTCCAGCGCGGCGAAGGGCAGCAGCCCCCAGCGCCCGGCCACGATCGCCTCCAGCATCGGGCCGAAGCGCGTGTCCGCATCGAAGAGATAGGCGAAGGGCGCGCCGTTGAGCGTCCCGGCGGTGTCGGGACAGGCATCGAGCGCCTCGGCGCGGCGCGCGGGATCGGCGTCGGGCCCGATGGTGGCGGCAAGCGTCGCGGCCCAGGCGGGCGCCTCGGCCAGCAGCGGCGCGGGCGCGGCGCCGGCGCAGGCCCGGGCGCGCGCGGCCTCGGCGGCCAGCGCCTGGCCATAGGCCATCTCCAGCATCCGCGCCTCGGGCGACAGCGCCGCCAGCGCGCGCAGCTGGGCCTCGGCCTTGTCCCAGGCGCCCGCGACGCAGAGCAGCTGGAACAGCGCCATGCGCGCGCGCTGATCGTCCGGCCGGGCGCGCAGCGTCGCGACGAGCCCGGCTCGCGCCTCCGCAATCTCGCCCGCGGCGAGATCGGCCGCGATCCGCGTCTCCTCGGTGTCGACCATCGTCATGCCCGGCTGATCCTCTCGCTGTCCGCGCGGCCAAGCGCCGCCGCCCCCGGCCTAGGCGGGCGCCGCTGCGGCATGGTTTCAGGAGCGGCGCGGCGCGTTACCATTGTCATGAAGTCGGCACCGGCGGCGGCGGCCGCGTGGGCGGCGGCATCCGGATCGGCGGCGCGCCGGGCACGACGATCTCGAGCGCGGCGGGAAAGCTGAGATTGGGCAGGCGCGGCGCCGCCTCGGGCGCGGGCGGGCGGCGGAACTCCGCTTCCAGCTCGGCCAGCAGCTGGTCCGCCGCATCGGGCTTCTTGCCGACCAGGCCCAGCTCCTTGGCGAGCGCGTGGCTGTCCTTGAACAGGCTCATGAACTGGCGCATGAAACCCAAGCCGAGCGCGGTGCCGCCCGCCGCCGGGCCGGGATGGCCGGGCGCCAGCTTCAACGCCGCCTCGATCGCCGCGCCCGATCGATCCTGAAGCCCGAGCGGCGCGTTATAGCCCGCGAGCGTGACCGCGAGATTGGTGAGCAGCGTCACCACGCGATCGGCCCGGACGATCGCGCCCTCGCGGGTTTCGAGCGCCTTGAGCGCCTTGAACTGATTTTCCACAAGGGCCAGCTCGGCCAGCCCCGTCTGGCAGCGGGTCCAGGCGCCGGAAATGGTGGCGCGGCCGCGAAAGCCGGGCGATCGCACGCCATCTTCCAGCAGGCCCGTGACATCGCGCCGCAGCCGGGCGAGGCGCGGCCGCTGGCCCGCGTCGCCCTGCTCCGCCTCATATTGCTCGATCAGATCGAGCAGTTCGTAGAGCCGGCGGCCAAGCTGCTCGGCGCGCGCGTTGAGATGGCCGAGCTTGCCCTTATAAGCGTTCAGCTCGGTCTTGATCCGCGTGAAGCCCGGCAGCGGATCGCTGTTGAAGCTGGCCGCCATCTTGCCGAGCGTGAGGGCATGGGCCAGCGCCCCGCCCAGCTGCGCGGCGCGGCCGGTCGTTTGGCCCTTGGCATAGGCGGCGCGCAGCCGCTGGATCTCGGCCAGCAGCCGCGCGCGGCTTTCCTCCGCGGTGCGATAGGCCTCGCTGAACTTCTTGGTCGCGTCGGTCAGGCCGCGCACCAGGCTGACGATGAGAAACGCGATCGACACGCCCGAGGTGGGCGGCGCCAGCCCGGCGGCGACCGCGACGAAGGTGAGCGTCAGGCCGATGCGCGCGATTTCCTTGCCGCTGTCCAGGCGATAGTCGCGCCAGGCGGCGCTGCCGCGCAGCGCGCCGCCAAGCGCCTCGACCACGATCGCCTGAAGGCGCGGCGTGGCGCGCTGGAACACGCCTGCCACACGCGCCCGCAGGGCCGGATCGGCGCGGCTGTTATCGTTGATGAACGGGAAGATCTCGCGCTGGATCACGTCGCGTATGGCGGCGGCGAGCTTCAGCTGGACATCATTGTTGAGCACGGGGCTCTGGCGGAAGCGCTGGCGCAGCGGCGCCGCCATGGTGACCTCGAAGACGATCGGAATATCGTTGAGCGAGGCGTGCAGGCCCTCGGGCTGCATGCTGCGAACGATCCGACCCAGGCTGCTTTCGAACAGGATGAACGGCACCGCGCTGGCCATCATCGGTCTCCGGGGCATGAGGGTCGCGGGTCAGCCGCCGGCCGCCGACGCCCCGCGGGCGGGGCGGCCGGGCGCGGCCGCGGCTCAGGCCGCCTGGTTCTTCAGAATGTCCCACTTGAAATCGGGGCTGCCGCCGCCCGAGCTGCCGGTCTTCGACTGTTCGGTATATTTGACGTCGATCTTCTCGAAATTGAGCGAGACGACCTCGGTGGTCCGCTCGTCGCCGCTGCTGCCGCCGTGCTGGACATTGCTCACCATTACCTCGGTCATGGTGATGACGAGATATTCCAGCGGATTGTCGCCGCCGGCCTTGCGCACCGTCAGCGTCGCCGTGGAGAAATGCTTGCCCTGGGCGCAGCTCAGCAGGATCGGCGTGCTCGCCAGATCGACGAACTTGGTGACCGACAGATCCTGGAAATTGGCCTTGCCGGTGCCGGCGCCGCCGCCGAGATGGGCGGTGCCGGTGTTGCTCATGCCCCAGCTCCAGCCGATGATATCGATTTCTTTGCTGTGCTTGGCATCTTCCGATTCACCATTCACGCCTTCAAGCTTCAGGAACATATCGACGGCCATGATGCACTCCGCTCAACAAAGGATAGAAAGTTCGGGAAGGACGGGCTGAATTACTTCTCGGCGCGCGGCAGCCGCGAGACCATGCTCAGCGACACGTCCATGCCTTCGAGCTGATAATGGGGGATCATCCGGAACAGCCCGCGATAGAAGCCGGGATTTTCCGGATCGGGGATCACTTCCACCGCGGCCTGCTTCAGCGGCTTGCGCGCCTTGGTCTCCTCGGTCGAGAAGTCCGGCTGGACATCCACATATTGCATGATCCAGCTTTGCAGATCCGCCTGAAGCTGCGGCGCCTCGCGCGAGGAGCCTATCCAGTCGCGCACCATGCACTTCAGATAATGGGCGAAGCGGCAGCTGGCGAAGATATAGGGCAGCCGCGCCGAGAGGCTGGCGCTGGCGGTCGCGTCGGCATCCTCATAGGCCTTGGGCTGGTGCAGCGTCTGCGCGCCGATGAAGGTGGCGTGATCGGTGTTCTTGCGATGCACCAGCGCCATCAGCCCCGCCTTGGACAGCTCCGCCTCGCGACGATCCGAAATCGCGATCTCGGTCGGGCATTTGGCGTCCACGCCGCCCTCGTCGGTGGGGAAGAGCGCGGTCGGCAGATCCTCGACCGTGCCGCCCGATTCCACGCCGCGGATGCGCGTGCACCAGCCATAGGTCTTGAAGGCCTCGGTGATGCGCACCGCCAGCGCATAGGCGGCGTTGAGCCAGAGATACTGGTCGTGATCGCCCGCCACCTCTTCCTCGAAGGCGAATTCGGGCACCGGATCGGTCGCCGCGCCATAGAGCGGCCGGCCCAGGAAGCGCGGCAGGGTGAGCGCCAGATAGCGGCTGTCGTTCGAGGCGCGGAACGAGCGCCAGGCCATATAGTCCGTCGCGTCGAACTGCTTGGCGATGTCGCGCGGGTTGGAAAGCTCGCGCCAGCTGTCCATGCCGATCAGGCGCGGTCCGGCGGCGGCGAGCACCGGGCAGTGCGCCGCCGCGCCGATCTTCGCCAGGCCCTTCATCACCTCGATATCGGGGCCGCTATGATCGAAATAATAGTCGCACACGATGGCGCCATAGGGCTGGCCCCCGAGCTGGCCGAACTCCGCCTCGTAGATGCGCTTGAACAGGGGGCTCTGATCCCAGGCGGCGTCGCGATACTGGCGCAGCTGCCGGCGCGTCTCCTCCTTGGAGATGTTGAGCACCCGGATCTTTAGATCCTTGCCCGTCGAGGTGTTGCCGACCAGATACCAGAGCCCGCGCCACGCCGATTCCAGCGCCTGGAATTCGGGATGGTGGATGATGCGGTTGATCTGCTCGGTGAGTTTGCGATCGATCGCGGCCTTGAGCGCGTCGACGGTGAGGAACACATCCTCGCCGATGACGGCGGCATCGGCGAGCGCCTGATGCGCCAGCGTCTGCACCGCCTGTTCGATGCGCGCGCGCTTGGCCTCGCTGCCGGGCTTAAACTGCTTCTGGAGCAGCAGCGTGAAATCATCCAGCTCGACCGTGGAGGCGGCGGTTTCGGCCGTCGCGGGCTGGAAAGTGTCTTGAGCCATTCTCTGTCTCCGGGGCGGGGGCGCGTCAGCGCTCGGCCGGGTCGGACGCATCCGTTTCGGACGCGGGGCGGGTGGCGGCGAGCGCCTGCATCAGCGCGGGATCCTTCAGCACGCGATCCAGCAATTCCTGCGCGCCGGCCTTGCCGTCCATGTAGAGCATGAGATCGTTGAGCTGCTCGCGCGCGTCCAGCAGCGCGGCGAGCGCCGGCACCGCGCGCGCCACCTGGCCGGGGTTGAAATCCTCGAGCGTGCGGAAGCTCAGATCGATGCCGAGCCGCCCCTCGCCGGTCAGGCTGTTCTCCACGGTGAAGGCGGCGCGCGGCGCGATCCGCTCCATCCGCTCCTCGAAATTGTCCATGTCGAACTCGAGAAAATCGCGCTCCTCGTGCGGCTTCTTCTCGACCAGGCTCTTGCCCGAAAGGTCCGACATCACCCCCATGACGAAGGGGATCTCGATCTTCTGGCGGGAACCATAGGTTTCCACCTCATATTCAATATGGACACGCGGCGCCCGATTTTCCTTGATGAAGCGCTGTCCGCCTTTCGCCGATACCATGTGCTTGGCCCTTTCCTGGGCGGAACCGGTCCGGGTCGGGGTCCGCCTGCGGTCGTGCAGGCCTTGTGGTGGTGCCGGGCTTCAGCATGGTTTCAGCCCCGGCGCGCCGGGTTACGATTGTCACGCGGCGCGTCTCGGCGCTCCCCTCGGGAACCAGCGCCGAGGGCCGCGCGCTCCTGTCCTATGTTAGGGGGAGATTGGCCGGTGCATAGGGCGGCGCGGGCATCGGGCGATGCCATGCTGATACCCCGCGTCCGCGCGCTCGCCGCGCGCTGGGATGCGGGCAATGACGATGAATCCTTCCCGACCGAGCGGCTGCGTGCGCTCGAGGCGGCGGGGGCGTGGGACGCATTCCGCGTGCTGGACGATGCCGAGGCGACGCGGCAGCTGTGCGCGGTGCTGCGACTGATCGGCGGCGCCGATCTCAGCCTCGGCCGGGTTTTCGAGGGCCATGTCAACGCCATCCAGCTGATCGAGGCCTATGGCGACGCGCGCCAGCGCGCACGGCTGACGCAGGATCTCGCGCAAGGCGCCGGCTTCGGCATCTGGAACACCGAGCCCGCGCCCGGCGTGACGATCACGCCCGCGCCCGGCGGCTGGCGGCTGGCGGGCGCCAAAAGCTTCGCCACCGGCGCCGGCCATCTCGATCGCGCGCTCATCACCGCGCGCCGGCCGGACGGCGGCCGCCAGCTGGTCCTGGTCGATATCGGCGGCGCGGCGGCGCGTGCGGACAGCAGCGGCTGGCGCGTGCGCGGCATGCGCGGCACGCAGAGCGGCCTGTTCGACTTCTCGGGCATGGTGCTGGACGATACGGCGCTGATCGGCGCGCCGGGCGACTATGAGCGCGAGCCGCGCTTCTCGGCGGGGGCGTGGCGCTTCACGGCGGTCCAGCTCGGCGCGGTCGAGGCGCTGCTGCGGCACTGGCGCGATCATCTGCGCGCCAGCGGCAAGGCGGAAGACCCGCTCCACCGGCGGCGCTTCGCCGCTGCCGTGGTGGCCACGCGATCGGCCGGCCTGTGGGTGGCGCAGGCGGCGATGCTGGCGGAGGCGGCGCGGCCCGAGGCGATCGCGCATGTGCTGATGACGCGCGGCCTGGTCGAGGAGGCTGCGCTTCAGACGATGGAGGGCGCGGCGCGCGGGGTTGGCACCGCCGCCTTCTTCGAATCGAGCCGGATCGATCGCATCACGCGCGATCTCGGCCTCTATCTGCGCCAGCCCGTGCCCGATCAGGCGCGCGACCGCGCCGCCATCGCATGGCTGGAGGCGGATAACTGGGGCGAGGACGGCTGGTGGTGAGGCCCGATCGCGCCGCCTGGGGCCGCGTGCTGCGCCGCGCGCGGCCGCTCTCCGCCGCTGAGGCCGCGCGCGCGGGCGGCTGGCTGATCCTCGCGCCGCATCCCGACGACGAGACGCTGGGCGCGGGCGGGCTGATCGCGGCGCTCAGCGACGCGGGCGCGCGCGTCGCCGCCGCCTTCCTCACCGATGGCGCGGCCAGCCATGTCGGCGCGCCCGGCTGGAGCCCGGCGCGTATCGCCGCCGCGCGCGCGGGCGAGGCGGGCGCGGCGCTGCGCGTGCTCGGCCTCGCCGTCCCGCCGCTGTGGCTCGGCTGGCGCGATGCGGCGCCCCCTGCCCCCGATACGGACGTCTATCGGAACACGGTGGCCCGCCTCGTCGCACTGTGCCGGCGGCGGCGCCTCCGCCAGGTGGTGGCGAGCTGGAGCGGCGATCCCCATTGCGATCATGCGGCGGCGGCCCGCATCGCCGCGGATGTGGCGGCCGCGCTCGGGGTCGTACCGCGCTTCTACGCGGTATGGGGCTGGACCCGCCCCGATCTGGACGCACGGCTGGCGCGCACGCGCGCGCTGGCTCTGCCCGTCGCCCGCTGGCGCGGCCGCGCGCGTCGCGCGCTCGCCTGCCACCGCTCGCAGCTGGGTGGCCGAATCCACGGCGCGCGCGAGGCCTTCGTCCTGCCACGGACGATGCGCGCGCTGGTCGATCTTCCCTATGCGCTGCTGCTGGAGCCCCGAGATGCGTCGTGAACAGTCCATCGACTCCGGCTGGTTCGAGGCGCTGTACCGTGAGCAGGGCGATCCCTGGCAGTTCGAGACCAGCGCCTATGAGCATGACAAATACGCCCATACGCTTGCCGTTCTCCCGCCCCGGCTGGGTTCGGTGCTGGAGGTGGGCTGTGCGATCGGCGTGTTGACCCAGAGGCTGGCGCCGCGCTGCGATCGGCTGCTGGGGGTGGATGTCTCGGAGACCGCGCTCGCCGCCGCGCGGCGCCGCTGCGCCGCCCTGCCGCAGGTGACGCTCGAGGCACGGCGCCTGCCCGAAGCGCCGCCGCCCGGCGCGTTCGACGCCATCCTCCTCTCCGAAGTGCTCTATTATTGGGACGCGGCCGATCTCGCGCGGATGGCGGACTATATCGGCGCGGCGCTGCGGCCCGACGGGCTGCTGCTGCTGGTCCATTGGACCGGCGAGACGGATTATCCGCAATCAGGCGACGAGGCAGTCACCGCCCTCCACCGCCGGCTCGGGCCGCGCATCGCCGTGCTCCGCCAGGAGCGGCGGGAGCGGTATCGGCTCGACCTGTGGCGCCGTCGCTGAGCGGCGCGCGCGGATCATCGCCCCCGCCGCCGCGATCGCGGCCGGCAAGGTCCGGAAGCTGAGCCGGTCGCCCGGCCGCGCGCGATCCGGCTCCAGCGCCAGCGGAAAGCCATAGGTCTCGTGGAGCGGCGCATAGGCGGGCTGGCTGATCCAGCGCGCCACCGTATCCGCCATGCCGTGCCGCGCGCGCCCGACCGGGCGGCTGGAGGTGAAGACGCGCACATCCAGCGGATGGCGGATCCGGCCGCCCTGCCGCCGCACCGCCGCGAACAGCGCGCGATCCTCGGCCACGGGCGGCGTCGGCGCGCCGCCGATCCGGCGATACATGGCGAGGTGCAGCGCCATGCTGGCGCCGCCCTCGTAGAAATGGCGCGGCCAGGGATCGCGCGGATCGGGCGCCCGGTCCGCGCGCAGCCAATCCAGCGCGGTGCCATAGCGGCCCAGCATCGTCAGCCGGTGCGCCGCCTGCGCGCCCAGAGCGGCGCGCTCCGCGCGTCGGGTGAAGGCGCGGCCGGCCACCGCATCGCATCCCGCCTCGAAATGGGCGAGCGTGCGGAGCAGCCAATCCTCCGCCACGATCGTATCGGCATCGGTGGAGGCGAGCACATCGCCGGGCGCCTGGAGCAGATCCGCCGCCGCATCCAGCGCCAGCCGCCGCGCCCAGCCGGCATGGCGCGCGCCCGGCCGCAGCGACGCCGCCGCCCAGCGCAGCCGCGCATGGCGCAGTCGGGTGCGCTCCAGCAGCGCCACCGTGCCATCGGTGCATCCATTGGCGAAGACGTAGAGCGTGACCGGCGCCGCCACCCGCGCCGCCGCCCGATCGAGCGCGGCGAGACAGGCGGGCAGCCACGCCTCCTCGTTCATGGCGGGAATGGCGATGGCGATGGCGCGATCGCGGCGCAGGGCGTGGAGCATCGCCTCTGCCAACTATCCTATGTTGCAGGCGTTCCTTGATCCGCATCGGAGGGTGCGACCGGCGATCCCCCGCCGCGGGGCTTCCCTTTCCCGCCCCCGCTCCGCTACCATCTCGGCAGACAATGGGGATGGCCGCTGTGCAGGCGCACGCATCGGGGGAGGAGGGAGAGGCGGAACGGCGGCGCGTGCTCGCCGGGCTGGCGCGTGCCTATGCCGCGCCGCTGCGCCGCTTCTTCGAGCGTCGTACCGCGCGCGGCGCCGATGTGCCCGATCTCGTGCAGGATGTGTTCCTCCGCCTCAGCCGCATGCCGGACCCGGGCGCGATCGAGAAGCCGGAGCATTTCCTCTTCGTCACCGCCGCCAATGTGCTGAAGGATCGCGCCCGGCGCGAGATGGTGCGCGGCGTCGGCCTGCACGATCCGATCCTCGACGATTCGCTGCCCGGTTCGGATTTGCCGCCCGATCGCGTCTTGGAGGGAAGGGAGGCGGCGGCACGGCTGGAGGCGGTGCTGCGCACGCTTCCCGAGCGGACGCGCGACATTTTCGTCCTGCGCGTGCTGGAGGGCATGAAGATGGCGGACGTGGCGCGCGCCCTGGGCATTTCCACCCGCGCGGCGGAGAAGCACCAGGCCAAGGCGCTGGCGCGGGTGACCGAGGCGTTGGAGGCGTGGCGCCATCGCTGAGGATCCCATCCTGATCGAGGCGGCCGGCTGGGTCGAGCGGATGCGCGACGCGCCGCACGCCGCCACCGCGCGCGCCTGCGCGGCGTGGCGGGCTTCCAGCCCCGCCCATGCCGAAGCCTTTGCGCGCGCCCAGGCGGCCCGCGAGGCGGCGCAGCAATGCGCGCCGGCGCCGGCTTTGCTCGCGCTCCGCCACGAGGCGGTCGCGCGCGCGGCGCTGGCGCGGCCGCCGCGCCGGCGCCTGGCGCTCGCCGCCGGGGCGTTGCTGCTCGCCGGCGGCCCGCTCGCCGCCTGGACGATCGAGCGGATCGCGCGCCCGCCCGAGCCGCCCGCCTTCACCCGCAGCGTGCGGACCGGCATCGGCGAGCGCGCGGCGGTGACGCTGCCGGACGGATCGCGCATCACGCTCGATACCGCGAGCCGGCTGTCGGTCCGCTATCAGGGCGGACGGCGCAGCGTCGCGCTCGACGGGCAGGGCTGGTTCGAGGTGCGGCCGGGCGCCGAGCCCTTGATCGTCTCGGCCGGCGGCCGCACGCTGAGCGTGGACCCTGGCGCGTTCGACATCCGCACCGATCCCGCCGGATTGCGCGCGCTGGCGGTGGACGGCGGCCTCACCATCGACGGCACGCGGATCGGCACCGGGCAAATGCTGCTCACCCGCGCCGACGAGGCGATCGTGGCGCGGCCGCGCAACCTCGTTCCGCTGACCGGCTGGCGCCAGGGCCTGCTCCAGTTCGAGGACGTGCCGCTTGCCGAGGCGGTGGCCGAGTTCAACCGCTATCGCCATCGACCGATCCGGCTGGCGGATCCGGCGGCGGCCCGGCTGCGCCTGTCGGGCTCGTTCCGCACGGCGGAAGGTCCCGCCTTCGTCGATGCGCTCGTGGCGGGCTTTCCGGTCCGCGTGAAACAGGATAGCCCCGACGCCATCGTCCTCGCCTCGCGCTAGGCGGGGGCGCGGCGGGGGCTGGGCCTTGGTCGAAAAAAAATGTGACGGAGAGGTTCGGATTTCGGACGCGGGCGCGTCTCTCCCCCTGAAGGGTCCGCGCACGACGGGCTCGCCTGGGAGAAGGAGGGTGACATGGCGCATGCCGCCGCCGCGTCTGTGGACGCTGGCGCTCCTTCTCTGCTGCACCACTCCGCCGGCCCGCGCCGAACCGCCGCTGCGCTTCGCGATCCCGCGTCTCACTCTGGCGGATGCGCTCTCCCTCTATGCGCGGCAGAGCGGGCGGCAACTGCTGTTCGCGCCGGCCGAGGTGCGCGGACGCACGGCGCGGCCGGTGACGGGCAGGATGACGCCCGACGCCGCGCTGGACCGGCTGCTCGCCGAGACGGGCTTCCATGCCCGGCGCGCGGCGGGCGGCGCCTATCTTCTGGAGCGCGACGCCATGCCCGCGTCTAAGGCGGCGCCGGTGCGCCCGGCCGCCCCGCCCGCGCCGCCCCCCGCCCCGCCGACGGTGCGCGACATGGAAGATATCGTGGTCGTCGGCACGCCGGGCGGCGGCGGCGCCCGCCAGCAGGACGCCGCCTTCGCGGTGACGCGGATCGGCGCGGACCGGATCGGCCGGCTCGCGCCCAACAGCCCGGCGGATATTCTGGCGCTGGTGCCCGGCCTGACGGTGGAGACATCGGGCGGCAAGAATGGCGCCAACATCTTCGTGCGCGGCTATCCTTCGGGTGGCGACGCGGAATATGTCACCTTCCAGGAGGAGGGCGTCCCTTTCTTCCCGCCCGCGACGCTCTCCTTCCTCGAAAATTCGCAGCTCGTGCGGATCGACGAGACGGTCGAGCGGGTCGAGGCGGTGCGCGGCGGCACCGGCGCGCTCTTCTCCTCCGGCCAGCCCGGCGTGACGGTCAACATCGTGCAGCGCGAGGGCGGCGCGACGCTGGCGGGCGATGCCAAGCTTTCGGTCACCAGCTTCGGCGATCGCAAATGGGACGGCTATGTGAGCGGCCCGCTCGATGCGCAAACGCGCTTCATGCTGGGCGGCTATTATGGCGCGGGCACGGGCATCCGCTCGCCCGGCTATACGGTGGACCGCGGCGGCCAGATCAGCGGCAATCTGCGCCGGCGCCTGGGCGGCGACGGCACGCTGCTGCTCTTCGCGCGCTATCTGGATGATCGCAGCCAGTGGCTGCTCCCCATTCCGGTGGTGCAGCAGGGCCGGCGCATCACCGCCTATCCCGGCTTCAGCGCGGGCACGGGCACGCTCGCCGGGCCCGATACGCGACGCGGCACGCTCAACGACGGGACGCGCTACGATCTCGATGATGGTCGAGGCGCGCGGCTCGTCCATCTCGGCGGCAATTGGGACCAGCCGCTCGGCGCGGGGCTGACGCTGCGCGACAAGCTCAGCCTGCTCGCGGGCCATGCCGATACCACCGGCCTCGTCTCCGCCGCCGAGCCGCCACAGAGCGCCGAAGCGTTCGCCGCGCGGCTGGGCGGGCAGATCGCCACGCTGCGCACCGCCAACGACAATCAGCCCGTGGCCTTCAGCCAGCCCGTGGTGGAAGCGGGTGTCTGGCTGGTCTCCAAGCGGATCTCGGCGCTGGTCAACGACGCCTCGCTCGAATGGCTGGCGGGCGCGAGCAAGGCGACGATCGGACTCTATGCGGCGCGCAGCCGCTCGCGCGATCGCTGGACGATCGGCAACACGCTGCTGCTGACCGCCACGCCCCAGGCGCGCCGGCTCGATATGGTGCTCGCCGATGGCCGGATCGTGACGCGGGACGGCTTTACCAGCGGCGCCAACTTCCTGGTCGATGCGCGCTACACCGCCGACGACGCCGCCTTCTACGCGGTCGAGGAAATCCGCGTCGACACGCGGCTCCGCCTCGATGGCGGGCTGCGCTACCAGCACCACGCGGTCGATGGCCGCATCGCCGACAATGGCGCCAGCGGCCCCGCCGGGCCGGACGGCGATCCGCTCACCCTCTACGACAATGGCGATGCCCGGCTGACCGGAACCACCACGCCGGTGCGCTATCGCGGAGGCGCCTGGTCGTGGACGGCGGGCGCGCATTATGCGGCGAGCGCCGCGCTCGGCGGCTTTGTGCGCTACAGCCGCGGCCATAGCTTTCCCTTTTTCGACAATCTGCGCGACGGCATCCGCGTGGCGCCCAGGATCGATACGATCGAGGGCGGGGTGACGCTCACCACCGCGCCGCTCAGCCTTGTCGCCACCCTGTTCCACAACCGGTTCGACGGGCTCGCCACCACCGTCATCACCGCCGGCGCACCGCTCGCCTCGATCGGCGGCGCGCGCGCCACGGGGCTGGAACTGGAAGGCGTGGCGCGTCCGCTCGCCGGCTTGTCGATCAACGTCTCGGGCAGCTGGCTCGATGCCCGCTATCATCGCTTCTACACCGATGCCGGTCAGACCGATCTCAGCGGCAACCGCGTGCAGCGCCAGCCGCGCTGGCAATGGCGGATCGAGCCCGCCTATGATCTCCGGATCCGATCCGTGCAGGCGCGCCTCTCCACCACCGTCCGCTTCATGGGCGATCGCTTCTCCGACGTGCAGAATGCCCAGCTGCTGCCGCGCTTCATCCAATGGGACGCGGCGCTGACGCTGGATCTCAGCGCCCGGTTCCGGCTTCAGATCGTCGCGGACAATCTGCTCGACACGATCGGGCTGACCGAGGCCAACCCGCGCGCGCTCGGCGCGCAGGCGAGCGGCGCGATCTTCGGCCGCCCGATCCTCGGCCGCGCGGCCGAGTTCAGCGCCCGCTACCGGTTCTGATGCCGTGACCAGCCAAAGGCCTCCGCCGCGCAGCCCGCCCTGAGCGGGCGCCGCCCCCTTCCCTCGCTGCCCCGATCCCGCGCGGCACCGCCGCGCCGGGCCGGGACCGCGCATGCCCGATGCATCATCCTCATTCCTTGGAGTAAGCCCATGTCCCGCACGACCTTGACCCTCGCCACCGCGACGCTGTTGGCGGCCACCGCGCTCAGTGGCGCCGCGTTGGCCCAGGCGCCCGCCACACCGGATGCCGCCACGGCCGCCGGCACCGCCCCGCCGCCCGTCGCCGAGGCGCCCGCCGCCGATGCCGGCCCGCAACAGGCGCAGGAGATCGTCGTCACCGGCAACGCCAATCGCGAGGGTCTGCGCAAGCTCGATGCGAGCTATTCCATTTCCACCGCCTCGGCCCAGCAGATCCGCGACGTCGCCCCCATTTCCACCGCCGATCTGCTCAAGATCGTGCCGGGCGTGTGGGTCGAGACATCGGGCGGCTCGGTGGGCGCCAACGTCTTCATCCGCGGCTTCCCCTCCACCGGCGACGCGCCCTTCCTCACCGTCGAGATGAACGGCTCGCCGATCTTCGCCCCCTCCTCGCTCTCCTTCCTCGAGGACAGCTCGCTGTTCCGTATCGACGATACGGTCGAGCGGGTGGAGGTGCTGCGCGGCGGCCCGAGCCCCATCTTCTCCAACGGCCAGCCCGGCGCCACCTCCAACTTCATCCTCAAGGAAGGCACCGCCGATCCGCACCTGTCGCTGCGCGCCACCTATGGCACCGAGGGCATGTATCGCGGCGATTTCGTCGCCCAGGGGCCGATCAGCGGCGACACCAGCTATATGATCGGCGGCTTCTACCGCTATTCGGACGGGCTGCGCCACACCGGCTTCACCGGCGATCTCGGCGGCCAGATCACGGGCAGCGTCACGCACCGCTTCGATGCGGGCAAGCTCACCGTCTATGGCCGCTATCTCGACGACAAGAACGCCTTCTACACGCCGATGCCGCTGATCGAGGATGGCAGCGGCAAGTTCCGCACCCTGCCCGGCTTCGACGCGCGGTTCGACACGCTGGTCGGCAAGGAGATCGAGGTCACCCAGATCGAGACCGGCCCGAGCGTGAATGGCGGGCCGACGCAGAAGAAGCAGATCGATCTCTCCAACGGCCGCGGCGCGCGCATCTACACGGTGGGCAGCACCTTCAATTATGATTTCGGCGCCTTCCAGGTGCAGAACAATGTCAACTTCACCAAGGGCCAGGCCAATACCAGCGCGCTCTTCACCGGCAGCAATCCGCAGACCGTGGCGCAATATCTGAACGGCCGACCGGGCAGCGTCACCTATGCCGATAGCGGCGCGGCGCTGACCGGCGATCAGCAGACCATCCAGGCGGGCATCTGGTCGGTCGAGAAGCATATCGAGAGCTTCACCGACGAGCTTAAGCTCTCGAAGGAGATCTTCACGGGCAATACCCTCACGCTGGGCGGCTATTACGCCCATGTGAAGGACCACGACATCTGGTATCTCGGCAACAATGTGCTGCTCGCGCTCGAGCCGCAGGCGCGCGTGCTGAACGCCAGCCTTGCCGATGGCACGCAGCTGACGCGCAACGGCTTCACCAGCGGCGCCACCTATGCCGTCAACAATGCGTACAAGAGCGACAATATCGCCGGCTATGTCAGCGACGAATGGAAGATCGGCCAGCTGCGGCTGGATGGCGGCGTCCGCGTGGAGCGCGTCAAGCTGAAGGGCGTGCTGGAGAATCTCAGCACCGGCGATCTCGATGGCAATCCGCTGACGGCCTACAATAATGGCGCCACCTATCTGAACGGCACCTATGGCGCGGCGCGCTACGCCAAGACGCAGGTCAGCTGGACGGCGGGTGCCGATTACGCCTTCACCAACCAGCTCAACGGCTTTCTACGCGCCAACCAGGGGGCGCTGCTGCCGCAGTTCGACGATCTGCGCGGCAACGCCACCGCGCTGCAGAACATCAAGCCGCAAAAGGCGCGCCAATATGAAGTGGGTCTCAAAACCTCGACCCGCTTCTACGACGTGTTCCTCACCGGCTTCTACAACCGCTTCCGCAACCTCATCTTCCAGGACATCATCAACGGCGCCAATGTCGTCCGCTTCGGCGGCTCGCGCGCCTACGGGCTCGAGTTCGAGGGCGCGGTGCGGCCGGTCCAGGGGCTGCAGATCGCCACGCGCGGCGTGATCCAGAACGGCAAGTTCAAGGATTTCGGTGCCAACACCGGCAATAACGTGAACCGCCAGCCCAAATTCCTAATCGCGGTGATCCCCTCCTACACCTTCCGGACGGAGTGGGGCCAGGCGCGGCTGTTCGGCACCTATACCCATGTCGGCAACCGCTATGCGGACATCGAGAACCAGCAGCAGCTCGGCAAATATGACACGCTCGACCTGGGCGCGGCGATCGATCTCAACGACCGTTTCTCGATCCAGGCGACGGTCGAGAATGTCACCAACACGCTTGCGCTCACCGAAGGCAATATCCGCACCAGCGGCGCGGCCAATGCCAATGGCTATTTCCTGGGGCGTCCGATCTTCGGCCGCCACGCCACCATCACCGCCGCCTATAAATTCTGATCCGGTTCCGCCGGCCGGGCGAGCAGGTCCGGCCGGCCCTTGTCGAGGGTTTCCGATGCCAGTGTTTCTTTCCGCCGCGCTTCTGGCGGCCGCGGCGCCGTCTGCCGCCGCGCCCGCACCCGCGCCCGCCGCCCGCCAGAGCCTGGCCGTGGCGGCCGGCGCGGCGACGCCCGAGGATCTGTACGGGCCGCTGTTCCGCGCGGTCGAGCTCGCGCGCGTCTTTCCCGACAGCAAGACCTTCGCCGACATGATCCCCAATGCCGCCCCGGCCGACATCATGGCCGCCTACCGCGCCGAGCGGCCCGCCGGGCGCGATGCGCTGGCCGCTTTTGTCGCCCGCTTTTTCGTCCAGGCCGAAGCGCGGCCGGCGCAGGCGCTGCCGCTGCGCGCGCACATCCAGTCGCTCTGGGCGATCCTGTCCAAGCCGCCGCTCGCCACCAAGGCGGGATCATCCGCGCTGGCGCTGCCCTATGCCTATGTCGTGCCGGGCGGCCGCTATCAGGAATTCTACTATTGGGACACGTACTTCACCATGCTCGGCCTGAAGGCGGACGGGCAGACGGCGATGGTGGAGTCCATGCTCGACAATTTCGTGTCGCTGATCGAGCGCTACGGCCATATCCCCAACGGAACGCGCAGCTATTATCTGAGCCGCTCGCAGCCACCCTATTTCGCGCTCATGCTCGCCCTTTCGGACAATCATGATCCGGCGGTGGCGCGGCGAAGGCTGGCCGCGCTCAAGGCCGAGCATCGCTACTGGATGGCCGGCGCCGCCTGCCTCGATGCGAGCGGCGCCTGCCAGCACGTGGTGCGCATGCCCGATGGCAGCCTGCTCAACCGCTATTGGGACGCGCGCGACACGCCGCGCGATGAATCCTATGTCGAGGACGTCGCCACCAGCGCCGCCGCCGGGCCGCGCCCGGTCAATCGCGATCTGCGCGCCGCTGCCGAAAGCGGCTGGGATTTCAGCGCGCGCTGGCTGGGCGATTATCAGGGCCTGGCGACGATCCGCACCACCGAGATCGTGCCCATCGATCTGAACAGCCTGCTCTGGGCGATGGAGGAGAGCCTGGCGCGGCGCTGCGCCGAGGCGGGCGATGCCGCCGCCGCGCGGGACTTCGCCGCGCAGGCCGCCGCGCGCAAGGCGGCGATCGGCCGCTGGCTCTGGTCCGCCGACGAGGCGCGCTTCGTCGATTGGGATCGCGCCCGCAAGGCGCCGACCCCGATCGTGTCCGCGGCGTTGCTGACGCCGCTTTTCGTCGGCCTCGCCACGCCGGACCAGGCGCACGCGACAGCCGCGCGCGTGCGGCGCGATCTGCTCGCCCCGGGCGGCATGCGCACCACCACGCGGCGCACCGGCCAGCAATGGGATGCGCCCAATGGCTGGGCGCCGCTGCACTGGATCGCGGTGGAGGGCCTGTCCCGCTATGGCGAGGACGCGCTGGCGCGCACCATCGCCGATCGCTGGCTCGCCACGGTAAACCGTCTCTACAAGGCCACCGGGCGCGTCGTCGAAAAATATGATGTCGAGACCCAGGCACCCGGCGGTGGTGGCGAATATGCGGTGCAGGATGGCTTTGGCTGGACCAACGGCTCGGTCAGCGCGCTGATGCAGCGCTATGGCATCGCCGATCGCGACCTGCCCTGATCCGGCGGCGGCGCGGCGTCCGGCGCCCCGCCCTCCCGCTCGCGATCGAGCAGCGCGCGCTTGCGATTTACGCCCCAGCGATAGCCGCCCAGGCCGCCATCGCCGCGCAATACGCGATGGCAGGGCACCAGCACGCCGATGCGGTTCGCCGCGCAGGCGCTGGCGGCGGCGCGCACCGCGCGGGGTGCGCCGATGCCCCGCGCCACATCGGCATAGGATATCCGCTCGCCCGGCTTGACGCCGAGCAGGAAGCGCCACACCCGGATCTGGAACGCCGTGCCGCGCAGATCGACGGGCAGATCCGGGCTGGGCGCGCCGCGCGACAGATGCGCGTCAATCGCCTCCATCCACGCATCGAGCGCGGCGTCGTGCGGGGCGGCGGCCGCGCGAAGCTCAGCCCGTGGAAATTCGGCGGCGAGCTGCGCGCGCAGCGCCTCGGGCCCGTCGCCAAACTGGGCGAAGCACACGCCCCGCCCGCTCGCCGCCATCATCAGCGGACCGAGCGCGGTATCCCGCGTGGCGTGGACGATCATTTCCCCCGCACCCCCCGCGCGATAGGCGGAGGGCGTCATGCCAAGGCCGTCATCGACCAGCGCGTAGAGGCGGCTCGTCGAACCATAGCCGGCCTCGGCCATCGCCCCGAGCACGCTGTCCCCGGCCCGCAGTCCGGCTTTGAGCGCCGCCAGCCGTCTGGCCGCGTGATAGGCCTTGGGCGTGATCCCGAACACCGACTTGAAGCTGCGCTGGAGGTGCGAGGCGCTCATGCCGGCGATGCGCGCCAGATCCGACAGCGGCAGCGGCGTGTCGAGCCGGGCGTCGATCTCTGCGGCGACCGCGCGCATGCGGATCGAAAGCGAGGGCGCCTGCTCCTCGTTCGGCCTGCATCGCTTGCACGGGCGGAACCCGGCGGCCTCCGCCTCCGCCGCGCTGTCGTAGAAGGCGATGTTCTCCGGCCTGGCGGGCCGGGCGCCGCACGAGGGGCGGCAGAAGACGCCCGTCGTGCGGACCGCGTAGACAAAGGCGCCATCGGCCGTGCGGTCGCGCGCGCGGACCTGCGCATAACGGGGATCGGCGGCACGATGATCAGAATCGGAAAGCATGGCCATGGCAGCCTCCTTGTTGCGGCCCCTTAGCAGATATCGCGCGGCCGATCGCGCCGCGCTCCGGAACGCGCCATCGAACTGGCCGTGCAACGACGCGCTGGCCGCCCCTCCATTTTCTTGCTGGAAGCTTGGTTCACATGCAAACTCGGACAAGTCGCCTCTCGCCAACCCGCAGCGGTGACTTGACCGGTCGCGCGGACTGCACCTGCGAATCCGGCTTTCACGTGCAAGTGCGCCGCCCGCTCCGCTGTTAACAAAGTGTAGCAAATCTGCATCAATTTCCGGTTTTTCAGTCATGTCTCGCTACATGGATTGTCGAGCGGCCGGACTCGCTGATAACTCGAACATATGCGGCGAAGACCGCAATCGGGGGGATGCGTGTCATGGGGAAACTGCACTCAGCGTTCGTTAGCGGTAACATCAGCGCCGTGACTGACAGCGCTGCCGTGTCGCACGCCCGCAGGGCCGCGCCGGCCATCTCCTGCCTCCTGCCTGCCTGCTCCACCATGATCCGCCGCGCCCAGCGTGCGGCGCCGCGCCCTCCGCTTTTCCTGAAAGGATTTTCCGTGCCCGTGATCGATCGTGCCCGGCGCCGCCGCGCCTGCGCCCTGCTTTCGGTTTCCGCCCTGGCGCTCGGCGCCGCGCCGGCCTTCGCCCAGGCGAGCAGCGCCGCCCTGCCCAGCCCCGCCGATGCCGCCATGGCGGGCCAGTCCGATGCCGGCCATGCCGCCGCGCCGCGTCCCGATCAGGCGAGCGCCGCCGAAGCCGCCGGTCGCGCAAGTCCGGCCGCGCAGGACATCGTGGTGACGGGCCAGCGCGCCGCCATCGCCAGCGCGATCGGCATCAAGCGCAACGCCACCCAGATCGTGGACTCCATCACCGCCGACGATATCGGCAAGCTGCCCGATCGCAGCGTCACCGAGACGCTGCAGCGCGTGACCGGCGTCACCATCGACCATTTCATCTCGCGCAGCGACCCGGACCATTTCTCGGTCGAGGGATCGGGGGTGAACATCCGCGGTCTCACCTTCGTCCGCTCGGAGCTGAACGGCCGCGATGCGTTCAGCGCTAATGGCGGCCGCACGCTGAGCTTCCAGGATATCCCGCCCGAACTGCTGGCCGCGGTCGATGTCTATAAAAATCCCTCGGCCGATCTGATCGAAGGCGGCATTGGCGGCCTCGTCAATCTGCGCACGCGCCTGCCCTTCGACAATAAGGGCCAGGTGATCAGCGTGTCCGGCTCGGGCAGCTGGGGCGATCTGCGCAAAAAGTGGGAGCCGAGCGTCTCGGGCCTCTACAGCAATCGCTGGGAGACGCCGATCGGCGAGATCGGCGTGCTCGCCGACGTCGCCTTCTCGCGCAGCTCCACCCGTACCGATGGCGTGCAGGTGGAGGCCTATTATCCCCGCACCGATCTCGTCCCCGGCAAGACCGTGTACGTGCCCAAGGGGGTGGATTGGCGCCAGCTCGATTTCACGCGCCGCCGCTTCGGCGCCTATGGCGCGCTGCAATGGAAGCCGGCGGACACGCTCGAGGTGACCACCACCTTCTTCCAGTCGCGCTACAAGTTCCACTGGGACGAGCACGCCATCTTCGCCCAGACCAACGCCTATAACATCCAGCCGGCGGCCGGCACGCAATTCGCCTATGACGATCGCGGCGTGTTCGTGAGCGGCACCGAGACCGATCCGCTGACGATCGCCGGCGGCGGCATGCCCTTCAACAACGATGTGCGCAGCGCCGATCAGCGGTCCAACACGACCGACATTTCGGGCTCGATCAAATGGCATCCGACCGAGCGTCTGACGCTGCGCGCGGATCTCCAGCATGTCCACGCGACCGCCAGCAACTTCGATTCGACCGTCGCCACCGGCATCAATCTGCCCAGCCAGACGCTCGATCTCACCCACGGCGTGCCGCGCCTCTCGGTGGACGAAGCCTTTCTCAGCAACCCCAACAATTATTATTGGGCGTTCACGATGGACCAGCTCGGCCGCAACAAGGCCAATGAATGGGCCTATCGCGCCGATCTCAGCTATGATTTCGACAATGGCGGCATCCTGAAGAGCTTCCGCTTCGGCGGCCGCGGCACCGACACCAAGGCGAACAACCAGGCCTCGCCCTATAATTGGCAGCCGGTGAGCCAGACCTGGCAGGTCGGCTCCACCATCCCGCGTCTCGCCTATCTGTCCGAATTCCCGCTCGCCAGCCAGGCGTTCAACTTCGGCAGCAACTATTATCATGGCGGCGCCAATGTGCCGAGCCAGCTGATCTTCCCCGCGACGTCGCAGGCGACCGGCTATCCCGACACCTATACCGCGCTCCATGCGCTCACCACCCAGCTCTGCCAGGAGATCAATCCCGCCTCGGCCTGCCCCAATTTCGCGCTCGCGGCCTTTGGCGATGCCCAGCGCAACCTGCAGAAGGAGCATAGCTACGCGCTCTACGGCCTGCTCAACTTCGATTTCGACACGGCCGGCCTGCCGTTGAGCGGCAATATCGGGCTGCGGTGGGTGCGCACCACCACCGCGGCGACGGGCTTCATCGTGCAGCCGGCGCCGATCGCCGGCGCGCCTCCGGGCGGTCCGCAATTCACCGGCGACACCCAGTCCCTCGTCGCAAAGAACAACTATAATTTCTGGCTGCCGAGCCTCAACCTGCTCTACAAGTTCACGCCGCGCCTCCAGGCCCGGTTCGCGGCCGCGCGCGCCATGACGCGACCCGACTTCAACCAGCTCCAGGCCTATACCCAGCTCTCGGCCGCGTTCGACCAGACGACGGGCACCTATAATTTCAATTCCACCGCGAGCAGCAATCCCTATCTCAAGCCCACCAGCTCCACCCAGCTCGACGGTGCGCTGGAATGGTATTTCGGCAAGGCCAGTTCGCTCACCGGAACCGTGTTCTACAAGCACCTCAAGAACATCATCCGCAATGTCGCGACGCCTTACGAATTCGCGGGGGTGACCTACAATCTCACCCAGCCGGAAAATGTCGGCACCGCCAACGTGAAGGGACTTGAGCTGGCCTATAACCAGGCCTTCACCTTCCTGCCCGGCTGGCTGAACGGCTTCGGCATCACCTCCAACTTCACCTTCGTCAGCAGCACGACCAAGACCAATCTCGCGAGCCTCCAGTCCAACAGCGCCGCCTTCGTCTCGGCCAATGGCGTGGACACCAACGGCGCGATCTTCGGGCGGCTGCCGCTCGAGGGGCTGTCCAAATATAGCTACAATGTCGCCGGCTATTACGAGAAAGGCCTGCTCTCGGTCCGCCTCGCCTATAACTGGCGCAGCCGCTACCTGCTCGCCACCAACATCAACGGCACGCAGGGCAGCGACGGCTCGCCGCTCACGCCGGGCGGCGTCCAGTGCGGCGCCTCGGCGGCGGATCATTGCGTGGTGTGGGGCCTGCCCACCTTCAATGCCGCCTATGGCCAGCTGGACGGATCGATCTTCCTGAAGTTCTTCAACGACAAGCTTTCGGTCGGCGTCGAGGCGCAAAATCTCAACAACGCCACCAACCGGGTGCTGATGAAGCAGTCGGTCGGCTATCTCGGCCGCGCCTGGTTCGCCAGCGACCGCCGCTATACCGGATCGGTGCGCGTCACCTTCTGATCCGCGGAACGCCTTGGGGCCAGCGCACCGCCCATTTCACTGGGGGGTGGCTGGCCCGAAGCGCACTCCGGAGCCAGCCGAGGGTCGGTCCCGGCCCGAGCCTAGCGGGCACGGATCCGCTGATCACCGCCTGTCGGGGCGCGGCGCTGGAAGTGGGCGCGGGCGCGGGCGGCGGAACCAGAAGGACCAGACGGTCAGCGTGCCGAACAGGCCCAAAGTCAGGCCGGACAGCGTCATCACCAGCCGATAGGCGAGGCCGCCCACCTCGGCCGCGTGCAGCGGGAAGAGCAGCCCGAAGACGCGCGCCGCCCCGGGCGCGGCGCGGGAATCGCGCGCGGCGATCAGCCGGCCGCTGTCCGCCGCGAACCACAGGATGGTGCGGCCGCCGCGCAGCCACTCCTCGGGCTGGCGCATCCGCAGCGTGATCAGCCCGTTGCCGCGCCGGGGCAGCGTGACGCTGCGCAGCTCCGCCTGCGGAAAGCGGGCTCTCGCGACGCGCACCATCGCCGCCCAATCGAGCCTGGCGGCGAGCGGCGCGGGCGGCGCGGGCGGCGGTGCCGTCGCCGCGCGGATCGCCGCCGGCGCGGACGGCCCGAAGACGATCGCGGTCAGCGGCCGGAACACCAGCAACGTGCCCGTGCCGAAGGAGAGCAGGAGCAGCGGCGCCATGACGATGCCGAGATCGCGGTGGTGGCGCAGAATGGCCGGCCGGCTCATCCGTCGCGGCCAGAGGCGGAAGGCGAAGCTGCGCCGCGTGCGCCACCAGAGCAGGAGGCCCGTCAGCACGAAGCCGATCCCCACCAGCCCCGCCACGCCGACCAGCGTCTCGCCGGCGTCACCCGCCAGCAGATGGCGATGCAGATCGAACAGCCACAATTCCGGCCGCGCCCATTGGCTCGACCAGCGCGCGACAAGGCCGCCGGCCTGATCGAGATAGGCCCCCGCCCCGCCCTTGAAGGCGAGCCGGTCCAGGCCGAAGCCCGGTTCGGCGAAGATCAGCTGCTCGGGCCGCGCCTTCGGATCGGCCATGACCCGCGCCACGGTGGCGGCGAGATGCGCGCTGTCCTGGCGCGGGGCATCGCCCGTATGAGGAAGCAGGATCCAGGCGCGCCGATGGACGAGCAGCGCGCCGGTCAGCCCGATCAGCGCGAGCAGAAGCCCGATCAGGCCGCCCGTCCAGCGGTGGAGGCGATCGATCCAGCGCATCAGAGCGCCACCGCCGCCGAGGCGCGCACCACCCGTGCCACGCCCACATAAAGAGTGGCGCCGCCGGTGGACCAGTAGCGTCGGTTCGTCACATTGTCGGCGTTGAGCCTCAGCGTCACCTCCTGCGCCGTGCCGGTGCGGATCCGGTAGCTGCTCCCCAGGCTGAGCGTGGCATAGCCGGGCAGCACGCCGCGATCCTGCGCGTCGGTGAAGCGGCGGCCGGTGTAATAGACCCCGGCGTTGAGCGCGAGCGCAGGCAGTACGGACGGGCGATATTCCGCAAAGGCCGAGCCCGACCATTTCGGCACGCTGTCGACGAATTTTCCGTCCTGTAGCGGATTGCCCGTGCGCGCCTGGCGCGCGACCAGATATTGGCCCGACAGCAGCAGCGACACGCCATGGCCGAGGCCGCCCAGCAGGCTCGCCTCCACGCCGCGATTGATCTGGCGGCCATTCACCACATAGCGGTTGGTGGCGAGATCGGTGTAGCTCAGGCCGCGATTGATGCGAAACCAGGCTAGCGACAGCAGCGCCCCGCTGAATTCGGCGCGCGCGCCCAGCTCGAGCTGACGGCTGCGCACCGGGGCGAGCAGCGCGCCGGCATTGACGGTGCCATCGGGCGCCGTGCCCGCGCTCTCCAGCCCTTCGATATAGGTGGCGTAGAGGCTGGTGCGCCGGCTGGGCCGCAGCACCAGGCCTCCCGTCGGCGTCCAGGTGCGGATCGCATAGGCGGCCGCCGGCGCGGCGCGGGTGGCGTAATCCACATGCCGCACGCCGCCGATCGCGGTCAGCCACGCCGCGACATGCGCCAGATCGAGCGCGTAGAGGCCGGTATCGATATTGATCGCGCCCGGCGTTAGCCGCGTCGCGGTGGGGCGCAGGGCCGCGAAATCGATCGTCACCGGCTGGGTGAGGCTTTGCGCGTAAGGCGCGTAATTCTGCGCATGCTGGTCCGCCTGGCGCTGGCGGTTGCGCGCATAGCCGAACAGAAGCTCGTGGCGCACGCCAAGCCCGGTCAGCGTGCCCGCCAGCTCGGCGCGCCAGTAGAGATTGGTGTAGCGTTGATCGCCCGTATAGCTGGCGGTCACCTGGCCCGCGCCGGTGGCGGGGTTGGTCACCAGCAGATTGGCCATGGTGCGCTGCCGCCTCGTGCGCGCATGGCCCGCCTCGGCGCGGATCGACCAGCCGCCCCCCAGCGCATAATCCGCGCGGCCGAGCATATTGGTGGCCCAGGTGCGATAGGGCGCGCCGCGCGGCGCGTAGCGGCTGGCGGGATCGGGGATGGCGGGCAGCGTGATCCGGCCCTGCACCGCCGACGGCAGGGTGAGGCCGCCCGGCTCGTTGCTGGCGCGGCGATACTGCTCGATATCGAAGACGAGGGTCAGCCGCTCGCTCGGCTTCGCATCGAAGGCGCCGCTGGCGAGGTAGCGCGCGCCTCCCACGCCGTCGATCGGCAGGCGCAGCCGCGCACCATAGAGGTTCACGCGCGCGCCGAAGCTCTGATCCGGGCCGAAGCGCCGCCCGATATCGACACCGCCGCCCACGCCGCCCTGATCGTCGCCGGTGCCATAGAAGCTGGTGACGGGCGCAGGGCCGGCCCGCTTGGTCACGACATTGACGATGCCCGACGGCGTGCTGATCCCGTAATAGAGCGCGGACACGCCCTTGAGCAGCTCCACCCGCTGCTTGTTCTCAAGCGGGATCGGACCGAGATTGATGATCTGAAGCGCGCCATTGAGGCGATAATTGGTCCGCGCGTTCATCAGCACGCCGCGCGACAGGAAATTGTTGGTCGTGGTCGGGCTGGTCGATTGCTGGGTGATGCCGGCGGTGTTGCGGAGCGCATCGTCCAGCCCCTGCGCCTGTTGCGCATCGAGCACCGCGCGCGGCACCACCGCGACACTGGCGGGCGTATCGAGGATCGATTGATTGCGGAAGGCGCCGATCTGCACGATCTCGGCCTTGAACGGCGATGCCTGCTTTCCCGTCACGAGGATTTCGGCGTCCAGATCGGGCTCGGGCGACGGTGCGGCCGCCGGGATCGCCGCCGCCGCCGCCAAGGCTCCGCACAGAAATATGAGCATCCGTCCCCCGATCCAGACCGCCCCCATGGCCCGGCCGACCTAACGCTAATGCTATCCACTCGCAACAGCAAATCGAGCTGCATCCTGACGCCGCGGCGGCGCGTCGCGCGTTGGCTCTCCATGGCGCACAAGAAACCCACGCTCCCCACCAAGATCTGCGCGGCCTGCCAGCGGCCTTTTGCGTGGCGGAAGAAATGGGCGCGGGATTGGGAACAGGTCCGCTACTGCTCCGATCGCTGCCGCGGGCGCGGCGCGGCGCCCGACGCGGAGCCGCCCCGCCGCTGATCACGACAAGGCCGGCGCGGGCCATGGGCCCGACTGGCTCTCGCAGCGTCGTCAAAGGCTGCCGCATGCGCCGACGCGCCCTGCGCGCCCCCGGCCCCCGTGCGCGGCCGACCCGCTGCGCCTCAGCGGGGCTGATCCATGGTCCGGCAGCGGCTGCCGCGCCTGCTCAGCGCAGCGTGAACAGCGCGGCCGCGCCCGCCAGCAGCGCCGCCAGCGCTTCCATCTCCAGCCGACGCCCGGGTTCGAGCCCGCGCCACCAGACGAGCATCCGCCGCATGCGCGACGGCGCCCGGGGCGTCGCGGGCGCTTGCGCCGACGCCCGCCGTGGCGAGGCGTGCGCCGGCCGGGCGCGGGCCGGCATCGGCCGCCGGCCGCGCGGCCGCCGCCGCCGCGACCAGCGCGCGCGGGGCGCGGGCGCGCGATCAGACCGCATAGTCGATCACCGTCTGCAGGCCCGTCTCGGCCGAAGGCGCGACCCAGAGGTCGATCGGCCCTTCCGCCAGATCGAGCCGAAGATCGGGACCAAGCCGCCGCAGTTGCGCCGCGCCGAGCGTGAAGCGGACCGTCGCATGCCCCCCCGGCGGCACGGAGACGCGCTGCACATCGACCAGCCGCCGCACCGGCTGGGTGGCCGCCGCGACCCGTGGCCGCACGTATAGCTGCACCAGCTCGGAGGCGGCGCGGCTCCCGTCATTGTGGATCTCGGCGGAAATCGTCACCGCTCCCTCCCCGCTCAGCCGGGACGCGCTTGTCCGGAGCCCGGCATAGCGGATGCGACCATAGGTAAGTCCATGGCCGAATGGGAAGAGTGCCGTATTGCCCGTGGTGCGATACTGAGCCTTGTACGGCTGTTGCGGCCCGTCCGGCGCCGGCCGCCCGGTCGGCTTGTGCGCGTAATAATAAGGCTCCTGCCCGCTTTCGTGCGGGAAGCTGACGGGCAGCCGGCCCGACGGCGCCGCAATCCCGAACAGGATATCAGCCAGCGCCGGGCCGGTTTCGGTCCCGAGAAACCAGGTGACGAGGATCGCCCGCGCCGCCAGCAGCGTCGGCGGCAGCGCTAGCGCCCGGCCATTTTTCAGCAGAAGCACCACCGGCCGCCCGGTGGCGAGCACCGCCTCCGCCAGCGCCTGTTGCGGCGCGGGCAGCACGATCGCCGTGCGCGATTGGGATTCGCCCGACATTTGCTGGCTCTCGCCCAGCGCGAGCAGGACCAGATCGGCGGCGCGCGCGGCGGCGGTGGCGGCGGCGATCCCGCCCGCGAGCGGCTGTTCCACGCCGCTGCCGAGCGTCACCACAAGCCGCGTCGGATCGGCGAGCGCGGCGCGCAGCCCGGTGGCGAGATCGACCGCCTGCGCATCGTCGCCATAGACGTTCCACGGCCCGATCAGATCATGCTGGCCCGCCGCGAAGGGCCCGATCAGCGCGATCCGCCCCGTCCCCGCCGGATCGAGCGGCAGCAGCCCGCCCTCGTTGCGCAGCAGCACGACCGATCGCGTCGCGGCCTCGCGCGCCAGTGCGCGCGTTTCGGGGCGCAGCACGCGCGCCGCCTCGCGGCCGGGCGCAAGGCGGCGGAAGGGATCGTCGAACAGGCCGAGCCGCGCCTTCAGCGTCAGCACGCGGCGCACCGCCTCGTCCACGCGCGCGATCGGCACCGCCCCCGCCTTGACCAGCGCAGGCAGATGGGCGCGGTACAGGCCGCTCTCCATGCTCATGTCCACGCCCGCCAGCAACGCGCGCCGCGCGGCATCGCGCCCATCGGCGGCATAGCCGGCGGCGATCAGCTCGGCATCGGCGGTATAGTCCGAGATCACCGGGCCGGCGAAATGCCATTCGTCGCGCAGCACATGGCCCAGGAGCCAGCGATTGGCGGTGGCGGGTACGCCGTTAATCTCGTTGAAAGCCGCCATCACCGATGCGACACCGGCGCCGACCGCCGCCCGAAAGGGCGGGAAATAGGTCTCGCGCAGGCGCAGCTCGGAGATATCGACGCTGTTATATTCGAGCCCCGCCTCGCCCGCGCCATAGGCGGCGAAATGCTTGGCGCAGGCGGCGACGGCATCGTCCTCTGCCAGGCCATTGCCCTGGAAGCCGCGCACCCGCGCCGCCGCGAAACGTTCGCCCAGCAGCACATCCTCGCCCGCCGCCTCGACGCCGCGGCCCCAGCGCTGATCGCGCGCGATATCGACCATGGGCGCGAAGGTGAGATCGAGCCCGGCCGCCGCCGCCTCGCGCGCCGCCGCGCGCGCGGTGCGGCGCGCGAGTTCGGGATCGAAGCTCGCCGCCTCGGCCAGCGGCACGGGAAAGATGGTGCGGAAGCCGTGGATGATGTCGGCCGCGAAGAACATCGGGATGCCGAGCCGGCTCCGCACCGCCTCTTCCTGCAGGCGGCGGTGCCAGTCCGCGCCCTGGCCGTTGAAGATGGCGCCGATCCGGCCGGCGCGGGCATCGGCCAGCTGGGCGCGCACCGTCGCGCCGCGTCCCGGCGGGTTGAGCGCGGTCGCCGCCGCGCCGCCGATCGCCGACGCCATGATCGAAAGCTGGCCGGCTTTCTCCTCCAGCGTCATCCGCCCGATCAGATCCTCGATGAAGGCCGGGCCATGGCGCTCGACGGGGCCGAGCGCGAGGCCCCGCCCCGCCCGTGCGGCCAGCCCGGCCCCCGCCGCCGTCATCAGCAGCGCCCTGCGTCCGATCCTCGTCATGCGCGCGGCTCCAGCCAGCCTCCGGTGAAGCCGGCCTTGCGCAGACCGGCCTGGATATAGGGGTTGCGGCTCATGATCCGCCAGATCAGGCCGCTGCGGTAATTCTCGATCATCGCCAGGATCGGCCCCTGGTCGATACCCACCCAGTCGCTGTCATACCAGCCCTTGCCGGGCACCAGCTTGCCGCGCTCCAGCCGCGCCCCGGCATCCTGGAAGCTCTGGTTGAAGGCGTCGTAAAAGCCGTAGGTGCCGTAGAGATCGTCGCCATGGCGCCGGCGCATCGCCATCAGCGTGGGAATGCAGATTTCGGGCGCGAAGGGCACCGATCCGCCCGCCGCCGTGGGCGCGATGGTGCCATCATCCAGCGCGCCGACGCCGCGCGCCGCATAGGCGTGGAAGACGCGCGGCTCGCCGCCCTGGTTGACAGTGATCTCGCCCGGCCCGTCGCACGCCGTCAGCCCCCATTGATCGCCGGCATAGCCGCGCCAGCCCATGGGATTGGCGAGCGCGTAATTGCGCTGGGCGATCGTGGCGCGCCGGCTGTTCTCGAAATAGTCGATCCCCTTGCCGCGCATGAAATCATCCTGGATCTTGCGGAAATCGATCCAGACATGGCTGTATTGATGCCCGAACAGCGGCGGAAAGCGCAGCATGGACAGCGCGCCGCTGTCCGTCCAGAAAGTGGCGAGGCGGACGCTCCAGGCATCCCAGCTGGCGCGCGGCAGGCCATAGACCGGCGCGCCGAGCGCCAGGATATAGACCAGCATCCCCTCATTATAGGCCACCCAATCATAGGGGATGAAGCCGCCCTCCGGCGTCCAGCCCAGCGCGATCACCGGCGCGCGGGTCATCGCCCAGCGCCAATCGACCTGCCGATAGAGCTTGTCCGCCAGATCGCGGATCTCCTGCTCCTGCGGCTGATCATAATAGCTTTGCGCCAGCAGCACGCCGGCCATCAGCAGCGCCGTGTCCACGGTGGAAATTTCGCAGCCGCCAAAGCGCGCGCCGCTGCGCATGCCGAGGAAATGATAGAAAAAGCCCTGATAGCCGGTCATGCCCTGCGGGCTCGGCCCCTGCTCCGCCTTCGCGAGGAAGCGCAGCATCGCCAGCGTGCGCGCCGCCGCCTCCGTGCGTGGCACATAGGCGCGCTCGACCCCGATCACGAAGGCGGTGAGCGCGAAGCCCATGGCGGCGATGCTGGCGAAGCTGCCCGAGGGGAAGCGATCCGGCGCCAGCCCCCGGCCGCGTTCGGTCGTCCACCAGAAATAGGCGAAGGTCCGCAGCTGGACATCGTCCAGAAAGGCTTCCATCTCCGGGCTCGGCACCAGCGGCGGCAGGCTGGGCGCCGCGCCCGGCGCCGCTTCGGGGCTGCGCCATTCGATCGGCGATTGGAGCCGCACCGCCGAGCAGCCGGCAAGCGCCGCCAGCGAGCCGCCGAGAAGGGCGCGGCGCCCGAGCCCGGGCGGTATGCGGTCGGTCCTGGTCATCAGAAGGTCAAACGCGCTCCGAACTGAAAGGTGCGCGGCGGCCCGGCCAGCGTGTTGGGCACGCCGAAGCTCGGGTTGGTCGCCGGCGCCTGCGGCAGAAATCCGTCATAGCCGGCAAAGTTGGCGCGGTTGAAGATGTTGAAGAGCTCGGCGATGAGCTGAAGCTTGGCGCCGGTCCGGAACAGCGGCACATCCTTGGTGAGGCGCACATCCACCTGGCGGAAGGCCTTGCTGTTCCCGTAATTGCCCAGCACCAGCCCGGCGCCGGCGCCATTGCGCTGGTCGGTGACGAGAAAGGGCTGGCCCGATCCGAACACGGCGAGGCTCGAGATCTGGAAGCCGAGCGGCAGCTGCGCCAGACCCGAGACGACCACGCGATGCCGCTCATTGCCGGCATTGGGCCGGAAGGGCTGCTGCGCGACATCGGGGAAATCGAAGTTGAACGAATAGCCCCGCTCCTTGGAATAGGCGAGCGTGTAGGCGATGTTGAGCGACCAGGGCGAGGCGCGGGTGAAGGCCTTGTCGAAGGTGACGAACATCGCGTCATATTTGCTAGCCCGCGCCTGTGTCATCGCGACGACATCCGAAAAGCCGGTGACGGGAATGAAATCGAGGAAACCGGCCGCGTTGCGCGCCACCGAGCGATTCACCGGATAATAGCCGACCTGGTCGCGCGCATCGGCATGCTGGTAGCTGATCGATCCGCTGATCAGCCGCCCCACTTTCTGGCGCACGCCGAGGCTGAACTGATCGGTATGCGGCGGCTTAACGTCATTGCGGATGATGCGCAGCTCGCCCGCGGGCGCGGTGCTGCTGGCGATCAGCCCGTCCAGCGCGGCGCGGCCGCCGGTGAGATAGGCGGGGTTCCAGAGGATGGTGGGCTGGCCGTTGCGCGGCAGGCCATCCTTGGAGAATTGGAAGCTGCGCGACGTATATTGGCGGAAGAGTGCTTCCTCCGCCGCATTGCGGAACAGGGTGCGATCATAATAACGGCCCCAGCCGATGAAGACGACGGTCCGCTGATCGCCGAACAGATCATAGGACGCGCCGACACGCGGCTGAATCGCCTTGAGGAACGGCTTGCGGTTCTTGCCGGTGGAAATATAGTCCGCCGCGCGGAAGCTGCTGCCCTGCGGCGCCAGCACCGCTTCCAGCGCGCGCAGCGCCGCCGCCGCGTCGGGCGGAGTGACATAATCATTGTTCTTCGCGTTGGTCTCATAATCCCAGCGCAGGCCGAGATTGAGCGTGATCCTGTCCGTGACGCGCCAATCATCCTGCGCGAACAGGCCCAGCTGTGTATCCTTGGCGCGCACCTCGGGATTGCCGACGCCATATTGCGCCTCGAAGGGCTGGCTGAAATCCTCGTTCAGATCCGGTCGGTTCGCATAATTATAGACGGGATTGGCGTTGAGCGCGTTGTTGACGGTATAATCCTGGAAGGCGAGCTTGAAGCCGGTCTTGAAGACGTGATTGCCGCCGAGGAAGTCCACATTCGAAATCGTCACGGCGTCGCGCAGCGTAAAGCCCTTCTGCACCACCTTCTGGCTGGTCGACGCGCCACCGATACGCAGCGCGCTATCGAAATTCTGCCCCACCTGATCGGGGCTTAGGATGGAGGGATCGAACTTATAGTAGAGATAATTGAGGCTGGCCTCGTTCGATACGTCGCCCGCGTCATGCTGCCACCGCAGGCGGCCGGTATAGACGGTGTTGGCGGTGCGCGATCCCGCCTCATAGGCGGTCTGGCCGCCAAAGCCGGCCATCTCATGTTCCTTGCGGATGCTGCCGGAGAGATCGATGCGATCCTGCTCGCTCGCCTCGAGGCTGAGCTTGGCGAAGCCGAGATCCTCGCGGAACGGGCTGGTATAGCTGCCCTGATAACGGCCGAAGCGAGCGATATTGTCGGGCGTCTGCTGGCCGATCGTCACGCTCTGCACATTCTTCTGCTCATTCGCCTCATAGGCGACGAAGAAATGCAGGCGATCCTTGATGATCGGGCCGCCGAGCGAGGCGCCATATTGCTTCTGGCTGAATTTGCCTTCATCCGCCACGCCGGCGGCGGCGTTGCGGCGTTGGAAATAATCCTTGGCGCGCAAGCTGTCCAACTGGAAGAAGCCGAAGGCCTCGCCGTGGAAGCTGTTGCCCCCGCTCTTGGTGACCGCCGAGATCACGGCGGTGCCGGCATCCTCATATTCCGCCTTGAAATTGGACGAGAGGACGCGGAATTCCTGAACCGCCGCCTGGGGAAAGGGATTGCCGCGCGAACTGTCGCCGCCGACGATCCCGCCCTGCTGGATGTCCGATTTGAGGCTGACGCCATCGATGAAGACATTGACCTGCGGGCTCGCCAGGCTGTCGCCATTGGGATCCTGACCTACGCTCCCGCCCGAAAACGTCTTGCGCAACGGATTGGTGCTGACGCGCACGCCCGGCGCGAGCTGCGCGAAGTTGAGGAAGTTCCGGCTGGATTGCGGCAGATTCTGGATCTGCTGGGTGGTGACGTTGGTGGCCACCTCCGATGTCCGCGTCTCGACGAGGCGGGTCGCGGTGACGATGATGGCGTTCTTGTCCGGCGAGGCCGGCGCCGCCCCCTGCCCCGCCGGCGCGGCCGCCGGCGCCAGCGCGATGTCGAGCGTGGCGGACTGGCCGACGCCGATCGTCACGTCGCGCGTCGCGCGCAATCCGGCCGCCTCGAAGCGCAGTGTGTAGCTTCCGGGGCGCAGGCCGGGCAGCGTATAGCTGCCGTCGCGCCCCGTTACCGCATGGCGCATCAGCCCCGTGCCCGTCTCCTGCGCGGTGACGGTAACAGGCGCGCCGTTGGCGCCGCTGACGGTGCCGCGCAAGGTGGCGGTGGTAAGCTGGGCGAGCGAAGCGGCGCCGCTCGTGACGAGCGCGGCGCCGATCGCGCCACGCAGCAAAAGGCGGGCGCGATGATGGCGCCCGATGCGATTGGACATGACCCTCTCCCTGGCCGGACCCATAGGTCTCTGATGCTCTTATAGCGGCCGATCCCACGCGACCGCACAGGAGAGACAGCGGGTTTGCGAATTTGTTCCCGTGGCGGCGCGCGCGTGCATCGCTGCGGCCGGATGCTCGCGCCGTTACCGCTCCGTCCGCTGCGTGCATCCGATGCGTGCGGCCGCGCATTTTTCCGGTCGGGAAAAGCGGCGTTCAGCCCGGCGGCCGTAGAGGCGGGTCGATCGGGCATGGGTGGAGGAAGAGCAGACATGTCGAACTGGGGTTTCGCCGCCGCGCTGATCGGCCTCGCCGCCGCCGCCGGGATCGCGCGGGCCGATCCGGCGCCCTTTGATCTGACCGGCCCGACGCTCCGTGTCTCGGTGCTCCGCGGCGGCCGCAGCCTCCCGATCGCCGCCGTGCCCGGCCTTGCGGCGGGCGACCAGCTGAGTGTGCGCGCCGATCTGCCGCCCGATCAGGCCGCCCATTATCTGCTGATCGCCGCCTTTCTGCGCGGCGCGACCAACCCGCCCCCCGAGGCGTGGTTCAGCCGCGTCGAAACCTGGACCAAGGCGGGCCGCGCGGGGCTAAGCCTGCGCGTGCCGCCCGATGCGCAGCAGGTGCTGCTCTTCCTCGCGCCCGAGACGGGCGGCGATTTTCCAACGCTGCGCAGCGCCGTGCGCGGTAAGCCCGGCGCCTTCGTCCGCGCCGCGCAGGATATCAACCAGGCCACGCTCGATCGCTCGCGGCTGGATCGCTATCTCGCGGCGGTGCGCGCGCCGGCTGCGGCGGATGATCCGGCCCGGCTGGCGCGGATAACGCCCGTTCTCGCGCGCACGCTGGGCATCAAGATCAATCCGGACTGCCTCGACAAGCTGCCCACGCTCCAGGCGTCCTGCCTGATGCAGAACCAGGACGCGCTGGTGCTGAGCGACGGCCACAGCAGCGCGATCAGCGACGCGCTGACCGGACCGGGCGCCGATCTCGCGCTGCAGCTGGCCGCCACGCCGCAGGGCGGCCTCGGCTTCTACAGCCCCTATATCGGCGCGATCCGCGACATCATCGGCATCTTCAGCTCGCTGCACACCGCCAAATACCAGTATATCGCGGCGCTGCGCCAGGATCAGGGCGATGCCGCGCGGCTGATCCTCAACGCGGCGCCCTCCTTCCACAATCCCAAGTCCGTCCTCGTCACAGCCCTGCCGGCCGTGGCGGCCGCCCCCCCGCCCCCGCTCAGCGCCGGGGCGGAGGCGATCTGCGCCGGCGGCGCATCGATGCTGGTGCCGGTCACCGGCGCGCCGCTCGTCTTCTCCACCGGCTATGCGCATGATCTGCGGCTGCGCGTGCGCGACCCGGCCGGCCATCTGCTCGATCTTCCGGCGCATGCCGATGCGACGCAGGGCGACTTTGTGGTGGCCGGCGCGGGGCCACGCCTGTCGACGCTTGCCGGGCCGCTCACCGGCACGCTCCATGGCCAGTGGGGCTTTGACGGCTATGAGGGGCCGAGCCTGGCGCTCGCCCTCCCCCGCCCCGGCCAATGGCAGATCGCCGCCGACGAGGCCGATCGCCTTGCCGCAGGGCGCGCGGCGACGCTTCACCTCAGCGGTGGCGCCGCGCCATGCGTCACCGGCGCGCGGCTGCGCCTGGCTTCGGGCGAGACCCGGCCCGTGGCGATCACGTCCGACGGGGCGGAACGCCTCGCGCTCGCGCTGCCGCTGGACGGTGTCGAGCCCGGCGCGCTGACGCTGCTGCTCGACGAAACCGGGCTGGATCAGCCCGAGGCGCTGCCGCTTCACGCCTATGGCGAGGCGGCCCGGCCGCGCACGCTCACGCTCCGCGCCGGCAACGCGCCGGGGCTGCTGCTCGGAACGCGGCTTGATCAGGTCGCGGCGGTCACCATCGCCGGGCAGGACTGGGTTCCGGCGACGCTCGATCAGGATTCGCAGGGCGATCGGCTGACGATCAATCCGCCGGCCGGTGCCCCCGCACTGGCCGAGGGCAGCAGCGCTACCGCCCGCATCCGCTTCAAGGATGGGCGCGCCAGCACGCTCTCCGCCCGGGTGGGGCCGCCGCTGCCCGACGCCATGCTGGTCGCCCGCGCCATCACCGCGCCGGCCGACACCGGGCCGCTGCCGATCCACCTCCAGGGTGAGGATCGGCTTCCGGCCGGCGGCGCGCTGCGCTTCTCGCTGCGTCAGGAGGGCGCCGGCTGGTCGGGCGACGAGCAGATCGAGATCGCGCCGGAAGCCAATGCCGCCGCCGCGATGATCCTGAGCTTCGGCCACGGCCTGACCCAGCAGGATGCGCAGATCGCCGTCGCCCGGCTCGACACCGCCGGCGCGCCGGCCGGCTTCTATGGCCCGCTGCGCTATCGGGTGCGGCGCGGCGAAGCCCTTGGCGCGTGGCATCCGCTCGCGGTGCTCGTCCGCCTCCCCCGCATCGACCAGCTGCGCTGCCCGGCCGCGCCCGAGGCGGGCTGCACGCTCGGCGGCGATGCGCTGTATCTGATTCGCGGCGTGGCGGTGGATCCGGGCTTTACCCGCGCCCTTGCCGTGCCCGATGGCTTTGTGGGGACGCTCCTCGACATACCGCGTCCGGCAGGCTCGACCCTCTATCTGCGCCTGCGCGATGATCCGATGGGCATTGCCACCATCGGCACGCCGACGCCCCAATCCTAGCCGTTTCTTCCGGGAAACATGGGCTATGCCGTTGATTCTGCGCCATATTCCGTAGTGGCGCCGCATTCGCGTTCGGCCGTTTCCTAAAGGAAACAGCCTCCCTGCCTGGTATTCAATCGACAACGAAAGGCACGGCCTGCATCCCGCCCGGCCATAAGCCGGTTGCCTGAAGCTTTATGGAGCATTATGCACTCATAAAGCTTCAGGGGCACCAGACGTGGTGGAACAGCATTCAGAAGTCGCCCGCATCTCGGATATGGCCGAGGCGGGCGAGCGCATGATCGAGCGCCTGCGCCGCAAAGCCTTTCTACCCGAAAGCCGGAAGGGGCTGAATGTCCGCTTCGGCATCGCCGAGGCCGCGCAGCTGCTCGGCTGCTCCACCAACCGCATCCGCATGGCGGAAGAGGATGGCCGCCTCCCCGCCCCGCCCGCGTCCGATAGCGGCCGCAGGCTGGGCTACACGGTGGAGGAGCTGCTGCACATGCGCGCCGTGCTGGATGCCTCGCCGGCGCGGCAGGAGCAGGATCAGCCCGCGATCATCGCGGTGCAGAATTTCAAGGGCGGCGTCGGCAAGTCGACCGTCACCTGCCACCTCGCCCATTATTTCGCGGTGCAGGGCTATCGCGTGCTGGTGGTCGATTGCGACAGCCAGGCGACCACCACGACGCTCTTCGGCTTCAACCCGCATTTCAACATCACGCGCGAGCAGACGCTCTATCCCTATCTCTCGATTGACCCGACCCAGGCCGATCTCCTCTACGCCGTGCAGAAGACGCCCTGGCCCAATGTCGATCTCATCCCGTCCAACCTCGAACTGTTCGATGTGGAATATGAGCTTGCCGCCGCCGGCGCGGATGGCGGATCGATCCTCGCCACCCGCTTCCGCAAGCTCAAAAAGGGCCTGGCGGATCTGGCGCGCAACTATGATGTGGTGATCCTCGATCCGCCGCCCGCGCTGGGCACGATCAGCTTGGCGGTGATGCAGGCGGCCAATGCGCTGCTGGTGCCGCTGGCGGCGACCACGCCGGATTTCTGCTCCACCGTGCAGTTCCTGTCGATGATGGATCAGGTGCTCGGCCAGCTCGCTCAGGCCGGGATCGAGGTGGATTATGGCTTTGTCCGCCTGCTCTGCTCCAAATTCGATGCCAATGATCCCTCGCACGCCATGGTGCGGCAGATCATGGAGGGCACGTTCGGGCCGGCGCTGCTGCCCGTACCGATCCTCGATTCCGCCGAGATCAGCCATGCCGCCTTGCGGATGATGACGATCTACGAGCTGGAGAAGCCGATCGGCACCGCCCGCACGCACAAGCGCTGCCGGTCCAATCTCGACGAGGCGCTCGCCCAGGTCGAGCAGCTCGTGCGACGCGGCTGGGGGCGGGTGGAGCCGCTGCCCGAGGAGGCGATCGTCCATGCCGCCTGATCCTTGCTCCCCCCTTTCTCCCGCGTTGAGTAGGTAAGCCATGGCGCGCAAACAGTCCGAATATTTGGCCGGCCTGCTGGGCGAGGATCAGACGGGGGAGGGGTCTCCCCCCGAGGAGACGGCGCCGCGCGCCGCCCGGCTCGCGCCCGCCACATTGCTCAGCCGCGAAAGCGCGCTCGCCCGTGTCGCCTCGGGCGAGGTCCGGCAGGTCACCCAATTGCTGCTCGATCCCGCGCGGGTGCGGATCTGGCCGGGCAATGCCCGCATCTATGCCGATCTGTCGGAGGCCGGCTGTCGCGAACTGATCGATTCGATCATCGCCGAGGGCGGACAGAAGGTGCCGGCCGTGGTGCGGCGGGTCGAAGGCGATCCCGCGCACGATTATGAGGTGATCGCGGGCACGCGCCGCCACTGGGCGATCGCCTGGCTGCGCGCGCACAGCTATCCGGACATGATGTTCCTCGCGCAGGTGGCGCAGCTTGACGACGAGGCCGCCTTCCGTCTCGCCGATCTCGAGAACCGCGCCCGCAGCGACGTGTCCGATCTCGAGCGCGCGCGCAACTACGCGACCGCGCTCACCGCCCATTATGAGGGGCATCTCACCCGCATGGCGGAGCGGCTCAAGCTCTCCAAGGGCTGGCTGTCCAAGATGATCCGCGTCGCCGGGCTGCCCGAGGCGGTTATCGCCGCCTTCGCCTCGCCGGCGGAGATCCAGCTCAACCCCGGTTATGGCCTGGCCCAGGCCCTGTCCGATCCCGGCGACGCCGCGCTGATCGAGGCGGAGGCGGGGCGGCTTGCGGCCGAGCAGGCGCGGCGCCGGGCGGCGGGCGAGGGGGGTGTGCCCGCCGCCGAGGTGCTGCGCCGCCTGCTGGCCGCGCCCCGCGCCGGAGAGGCGGAGCGGCCCGCGCTCTTCTGCTGGACCTCGCGGCTCGGCCGCCCGGGGCTGAGCGTGCTCTCCGCCAACCGCCAGGGCGTCACCGTGCGCCTCCATGCCGGATCGGGCGCTACCCCCGCCGATCTCGCCGACGCGCTGCGCGAGGCGCTGCGCGATCTGGAGCGCCACGGAAGGGGCCTGCGGCGCTAATGTTTCTTGCAGGAAACCATTTGATGACAGCGGCCCGGACGGGGCGGGGCGGGGGGCATGCGGCGCCCCGGGCACGGGCATGACCCGCGCCAACCGCACCCCGATCGACGCCCAGTTCGATCTCTTCCTCCCCTATCTCTCCGATCTGCCGATGCGCGATCAGCGCGAGATGATGGAGCGGCCCTTCTTCAGCCTCGCCAAGGCGAAGCGGCTGAAGGCGATCGACTATCGATCGCCGGACGGCAAGGTGTGGGTGCATGTCTCGGCCAATCCAGATTATGGCATGGCGACGATCTGGGATGCCGACATCCTGATCTACTGCGCGAGCATGATCTCCGATATGCGGCGGCGCGGCCTCAACGATATTCCGCGCACGCTGCATATCATGCCCTTTGATCTGCTGCGCGCGATCGGCCGCCCCACCACCGGGCGCGCCTATGAGCTGCTCGGCCAGGCGCTCGATCGCCTGCAATCGACCACGGTGAAGACCAATATCCGCGCCGACAATCGCCGCGAGGCGACCTTCTCCTGGCTCGACAGCTGGTCGCAGCTGGTCGACGAGAAGACCGAGCGCTCGCGCGGCATGTCGTTGAGCCTGGCGGGCTGGTTCTATGAAGGGCTGATGATGGAAGGCGGGGTGCTCTCCATCGATCGCGCCTATTTCGACATCTCGGGCGGCCGCGAGCGCTGGCTCTATAAGGTGGCGCGCAAACATGCCGGCGGCGCAGGGGAGGGCGGCTTCGCCATTACCATGCCCACTTTGTTCGAGAAATCGGGCGCGGAGGGGCAATATCGCCGCTTCAAATTCGAGATCGCCAAGATCGCCGAAAAGGATGCGCTGCCCGGATATGCGCTGCGGCTGGAACAGCCCGCCGGCAAGCGCGAGCCGGCGCTCCGCATGATCCGCCGTCCTGCCGCCGCCGGCGCCGCCATTGCGCCGCGCGCCGCGCGCGTGGGGGCCAAGCGTGCAGCGTCCCTCGCGACCAACGGCGATGCGGCGGCGATGGCGCCGGGCGGGGAGGGCGCCGAGCCCGCGCCCTTGATCGACGCGATGGCGACGATCCGCCGCACCGTCACGAGCCTCTCGACGCGCGCCACCCAGGGCTGGGTGACGGACGATACCCTCGCCACGCTTCGCGCCGAATGCCCCGGCTGGGACTATCAGACGCTCCACCAGCAGTTCCGCGAATGGGTGGAGGGCGATCCCGCCCGCACGCCGGCCAATTACCAGAACGCCTTTATCGGCTTCGTGCGCGGCTATCACGCGCGCAACAAGCATCAGCTCGGACGCTGAGCCGGCCGCGGCCGGGGCGCGGCCCGCGAGCGTTCCCGAAGTGTCGGCTTCCAGCGTCGCCGGCCACGCCAGACCGCGCCGCGCGCGCGCGCTCCTCTTCGCATTGAACGTAGATCGGCCGCCCGCTCGCGGATTTGATTCAATGTCGAGGCGCGCGCCGCCGTGGCGCACCGGATGTCGACACTCCGGGAACGGCTTTCGGGCCTTCGGGAACGGATCGTCGATCCTTCGGGAACAGGCGCGTCGATCCTCCGGGAACGGATCGTCGATCCTTCGGGAACGCAGCTGTGCCGCCGACTCGGCGCATCGCCGTGAGTCGCGCGTTCGAGGGCGCCGGCTAACCCTCTAACCTTGGGCTTAACCGCTTAACGGAGCAGAGATAGGAATGGATGGGGGGAGAGAGAAGGGGGCGCCCTGTCGGGGCCGCCGCGCAGGCCTTCAGCCTGGTCGCCCGAGATGCGGGCGGGGAGGGGGGTAGGCGCCGTGCCCGCACCCGCCTGCCTCGCGGCGGCGGGTGCGGAACAGGGGGATCAGCCGTTCAGCTTGTCCTTCACCGCCTTGGCGGGGGTGAAGCCGAGCTTGCGCGACGCGGCGATCTGGATGGTCGCGCCGGTGGACGGATTGCGGCCCTCGCGCGCGGCGCTCTCCTTGACCTTGAACTTGCCAAAGCCCGAGATCGACACTTCCTCGCCCTTCGCGGCCGCTTCGGCGACGGCGGTGAACACCGCGTCCACCAGGGTCTTGGCATCCGCCTTGCTGAGCGAATGACCTTCGGCGATGTGCTGGGCGAGATCGGCACTGTTCATCGTCTATCCTCCTGAATTGACGTATGTCGGCTAGCCGAGCCAGGGCCATGCGTCCACCGGTCCAATGCGAAACCGCTCACGCTTCGGCGGTTTCGGCCTTGCGAGCGCGGGGTTTGCGCGTCTTCGCCACGGGCTCGGCCGGCTTTTTGCGGCCAAGGCCGATCGCCAGCGCGAGCTGCTTGCGCTTTTCGGCATAGTTGGGCGCGACCATGGGATAGTCGCGCGGCAGGCCCCATTTGCGACGATACTCGTCCGGTGTCAGCCCGAAGCGCGCGCTCAGATAGCGCTTCAGCATCTTCACCTTGGCGCCATCCTCAAGACAGACCAGATAATCGGGCCGGATGCTCGCCTTGATCGATACGGCGGGCTCGGGGCGCTCCGCCTCGACGGCCTGCGGCGCGGTGGCGGCGGCGAGAGCCCGATGAACATTCGCGATCAGGGCCGGCACCTCGGCGGTATCGATCTGGTTGTTCGAAACATGCGCGCTGACGATCTCGGCCGTCAGTTCAATCAGATTGGCCTCTTCCATCTCGCCTCTACTCCATCACCATCGTGCGGCGCCCCGCGGGTCTGATAGCCTTTGCTCATGCCGCAGGTTAACCGGTGATGAAGATCGTATCCAATTCTACCGAGATGAGTAGATGGAAATTCGGCTAAGCCGCTTTTCGGCCGATAAGATTGCTCACCTATGTCAATATGAGGCGGCGGGCGCGATCATCAATGGCGGGCATTGTGACTTTCTTTGTCGCCTGAAGCGGCTTGCTCGCACTAAGCTGGTGAAAAACATAAACTATAATCTGGATCAATCTTTCTGATTATCTCATCGGGTTGCGAGATTGCCCCGCCCAGGAACGGCGCCCAGCGCACGGCGCACGGGCGCCGGAATGGTATAGACCGCCTGCCGCTGGGCGCCGCGATTGACGTGGTCGACGCGATAGCCCTGATAATGGCGGCGCATCAGCCCGGCGCGCACGAGATCGGACACGGCGCGGCTGACATTGGTTTTGCCGGACGCGCGCACGCGCTCGCGCACTTCGGCGTCGATCCGGCGGCTCGCCACATCGGCGTCCAGATCGCCGAGGCGGCCGTCGCGCTCCAGGTCGCGGCGAACGGCGGCGCGCAGCGCGATGCGGCGATGATCGCGCTCCGCCATGGGCGCGAGCGCGTCGCACAGCCAGTCGCGCAGCGGGGTGAGGCTGTTCGCCTCGCGCACATAGGGGCCGGCCTGGCCCGCGGCGTCGGCCGCCTGGGCGATCAGGCTCAGCACCATGAAGGCGTAGCGCGGGCGGCTCGAGGCGGCCTGGAGCCGCTCCAACAGGGCCGGCACGTCCAGCGGGCGCTCGGGCGGGGCAGGGGGCTCGTCGAGCCCGGGAAGGAGCGGCGCGTCGGCCGAAGCCGAGGGGGCAAATCCAAGCGGCGACATGCGAACATACCAAGCACAAGCCCGAGTCGCTGTGAATCCCCTAATTGGGCGTCGGGCACTTCTGCCAGTCGTGACACTTTACCTTCGGCGCGGATAAAGTGTCAGAACTGGCGCGGGTAAAGTGTCAAACGCGGGCCTTTACGCGGCGCGGCGCCCGGCGCCGGCGGGCGCGAGACCGAAGTCGGACGGCATGGCGAAGGCCGCGCCGGACGGCCGGGCTCAGCCCGTGGCCCCGCCCAGCGCGCGCACCGTATCCACCGCCGTGGTGATCTGCTGGGTGCGCAATTGCAGCAGCGCGCGCTCGGCATCGAGCGCGGCGGTCTGGGCGGTCACCACCTCCAGATAGTCGGAGGCGCCGTCGCGATAGCGGACCAGCGCGAGATCGCGCGTCCGCTCGGCCGCGCGCGCCGCTTCCTCGGTGTCGCGCACCTGGTCGATCAGCCAGCGATTCTGCGCGAAATCATCCTCCACCTCGCGAAAGGCGGTGAGCACCGTCTGGCGATAGGCGGCCGCCGCCTCCTCGAACTGGGCACGCGCGATGCGCAGGCGCGCGCGGCGGGCACCGCCATCGAACAGCGGCAGCGCCAGCGCCGCCGGGCCGAGCGCCCAATAGCTGCTGGCCTTGGAGAGGAGATTGGCGCCCGTCGTCTCGAAACCGCCGCCGGCCCCGAGCGAGAGCACCGGGAAGAGGGCGGCGCGCGCCACGCCGATCCGCGCATTGGCGGCGGCGATGCGTCGCTCGGCCGCGTCGATGTCCGGCCGCCGCTGGAGCAGGGTGGACGGCGTGCCGGCGGCGAACACCGGGGGCGCGGGCTGGCGTGCGTCTACGGCAAGCGCGAAGCTGGAGGCGGGCACGCCCACCAGCGCCGCCACCGCATGTTCATAGGCGGCGCGGGCGGCATGGACGGCGGCCAGCTCGGCCCGGGCCGAGGCGAGCAGGGCGCGGGACCGGCTGGTGTCCAGGCCCGAGGCGATGCCTCCCTGGTGGCGCACGTCGGTCAGATCATAGGCGCGTTGGAAGGCCGCGACGGTCTCTTCCAAAAGCCGTGTCCGCGCATCGAGCCCGCGCATCTCGAAATAGGCGCTGGCGAGCGAGACCTGCAAGGCCAGCCTCGTGCCTGCCACATCGGCCGCGCTCGCCTCCACCTCGGCGCGGCCGGCGCGCACCTGGTCGCGCAGCCGGCCGAACAGGTCGATCTCCCAGCTCGCGGAAGGACCGATGCGGTAATCCGTGTAGGTCGCGGCGCCCCCGACCGCGATCGGCCGGTTGCCCGAGACGCGCTGCCGCCCCACCGAGCCGCCCAGCGAGACTTGCGGGGCGAGCGCGGCATCGGCCTCGCGCAGGGCGCCCCGTGCCTGATCGTAGCGCGCCAGCGCCGCCGCGAGCGAGGGATTGGCGGTCTCCAGCTGCGCTTCCAGCGCATCCAGACGCGGATCGCCAAAGGCCTGCCACCAGGCGGCCGGCTGGGCGCCCGCGGCGGGGCTGGCCATGGCCCAGCCCGGCGGCACCTCCTTGAAGGCGACCGGGGTGGCGGTGGGCGGCACCGCATAGCGTGGTGCCAGCGAACAGCCGGCGAGCGCCGCCGCCAGCGCGAGCGGCGCCCCCCGCGCGAACCGCCTAGCCATGCGCGGCGGCCCCGGCGAGGCGGACATGATCGCCCTCGGCCAGCGCGTCGGGCGGGCTGTCGATCACCCGGTCGGTCGCGGCGATGCCGGCGCTGATCTCGATGCGATCGCCGAGATCGCGGCCGATCTGGACATTGTGCAGATGCACGCGCCCCGCGCCGTCGACGGTGGCGACGCGCGTGCCGTCCGAACGGTAGAGGATCGCGCTCGCCGGAATGGTCACGCTCTGCGCCGCGCCGGCCAGCGGAAAGCGGACCTGGGCATAGGCGCCCGGCTTGAGCGCGCCATCGGCATTGCCGGCCTGCGCTTCCACCAGCACCGTGCCCGATTGCTGGTCCACCGCGTCGGCGGTGCGCACCAGCACCGCGTCGAACGACCGGCCGGGATATTCGGGAAGGGTGAGCGTGACATGCTGGCCCGCCCGCACCTGGGCGGAATAAGCCTGGGGCACGCGCACATAGATCCGCATGCGGCTGATGTCCGCGACCGTGAAGAGCGGCGCGCCGCCGCCGCCGCCGGCGGTGACGAGCTGGCCGATCTGCGTGGTGCGGCTGGTGACGATGCCCGCGAAGGGCGCGACGATCCGGGTGAAGCCGCTCAGCGCCTCCAGCCGGCGGACATTGGCGCCGGCGGCATTGGCGACCGCGCGTTTGGCGGCGAGATCGCCGAGCCGTTCGTCGGTCTCCTGCTTGGAGACGGCATCCTGCTTCTGGAGCTGCTGCCAGCGCGTCGCGGTCGTGTCCGCCAGCGTCTCGTTGGCGCGCGCGGTCTGGAGATCGGCGCGCGCGGCGGCGAGCTGCTGCTCCACCTCGGGCGCGTCGATCAGCGCCAGCAGCTGCCCCGCCTTCACCGGCGCGCCGATATCCACCAGCCAGCGGCGCACATAGCCGCCGGTGCGGGCGTAGAGGGGGGCGGCGTTGAGCGCCTGCACCGTGCCCGGCAGCACCAGCGCGTCGCCCGTGGCGCTGGCCTTGGGGCGGATCACCGTCACGGTCGGATCGGCCTGCTGGTCGGTCCAGCGGGCGAGCGCCTGATCGGCGTGGCGGCGCGACAAAATGCCCCACAGCACCAGGCCGATGAGCAGCAGCACCAGGATCAGGCCCAGGCCGCGGCCCGTGCGGCCGGGCGACGGGGCGGCGAGGGGAGAGACGGTGCCGGGCTCAGACATGGGCTTCCTCCAGGGCGGCGATCTTGGTCGTGCGGCCCTTGCGATGGGCGACGCTGAAGATGACGGGGACGAACATCAGCGTGGCGAAGGTGGCGACGAGCAGGCCGCCGATCACGGCGCGGCCGAGCGGCGCATTCTGCTCGCCGCCCTCGCCCAGGCCGAGCGCCATGGGCAGCATGCCGATGATCATCGCCAGCGCCGTCATCAGCACCGGGCGAAAGCGCGTCATGCCCGCCTCGTGCGCGGCGCGCGCGGCATCGCCCAACTCCTCGAGCCGCTCGCGCGCGAAGCTCACCACGAGAATGGCGTTGGCGGTGGCGACGCCCATGCACATGATCGCGCCGATCAGCGCGGGCACCGAAAGCTGGGTGCCGGTGAGGAAGAGCATCCACACAATGCCCGCGATCGCGCCGGGCAGCGCGCCGATGATCACCAGCGGATCCACCCAGCTTTGGAAATTCACCACGATCAGCAGGTAGATCAGCACGATGGCCCCGATCAGGCCGAAGAAGAGGCCGGAAAAGGCCGTGTTCATCGTGGCATATTGCCCGCGCAGCGTCACGATCGTGCCCTTGGGCGTCTGCCCCTTGAGCGCGCGGATCGCCGCCTGGATGTCGCCCGCCACCGCGCCCAGATCGCGGCCCGCCGGCGTGGCGTAGATGTCGATCACGGGCTGGATATTGTAGTGGCTGACCACCGCGCTGGAGCTGGCGCGCTGGATGGTGGCGATGCCGCCCAGCACCTGGCTCTGGGTCGCCCCCGCGCCGGTAACGGGAATGTTCGACAATTCCTGCATCGAGCGTATCCGGTATTCCGGCGCCTGCGCCGCCACCGTGTAGGACACGCCGTTCTCGGGATTGACGAAATAGACGGGCGCGGTCTGCGAGGTGCCGGCCAGCGCATTGGCCACCGAGGTCGTCACGTCGCGCTCGGTGAGGCCGAACTGGCCGATCCGGGTGCGGTCCGCCGCCACTTTGAGCGTGGGATAGGCGGCCGATTGCTGGATGCGCGCATCGGCCACGCCGGGGATGGTCCGCAGCCGCCGCAGCAGCGCCCGCGCCAGCGTGGCATTGCCCGCCGCGTCCTTGCCGGAGATCTGGACGTCGATCGGCGCCGGCGCGCCGAAATTGAGGATTTGGCTGGTGATGTCGGCCGGCAGAAAGGCGAAGCTGCTGCCTGGAAAGGCACGCGGCAGCGTCTCGCGGAGCGCGCGCACATAATCGGCGGTGGGGCGATGCTCCTTGGCGAGCGTGATCAGGATATCGCCGTCCTGCGGGCCGATCGTGCCCGAATTATTGTAGGTGGTGTTGAGCGACGACACCGGCAGGCCGATATTGTCGACCATGGTGACGAGCTGGTCCGCCGGAATGAGCTGGCGGATGCGGCGCTCGATGCGATCGAACTCGGCCGCCGTATCCTCGATCCGCGAGCCGACCGGCGCGCGCACGTGCAGCGTGATCTGCCCCGCATCCACCGAGGGGAAGAAGTTGCGGCCCAGAAAGGGGATGAGCAGCAGGCTCAGCAGCACCGCGACCAGGAACAGCGCGACAAACCGCCCGCGCGCGGCGAGCGCGCGGCTTAGCAGCACGCCATAGCGCGCCCGGCTCTGCTCGAACCGGGCCTCGAAGCCGCGCTGGAAGCGCGCCAGCGGATTGCGCGTCGTCGCCGGCGCGGCATCATGCGCGTGCGGCTTGAGCAGATACATGGCGAGCGTCGGGACCAGCGTCCGCGACAGCACGAAGGAGCCGATCATGGCGAACACCACCGACAGCGCCAGCGGCACGAACAGGAAGCCCGCGACGCCGGGCAGGAAGAACATCGGCACGAACACGATGCAGATGCACAGCAGCGACACGAAGGCCGGCGTCACGATCTGCGCGGCGCCGTCGAGGATCGCCGCCACCACCGATTTGCCCATTTCGAGATGATAGTTGATATTCTCGATGGTGACGGTGGCGTCGTCCACGAGAATGCCCACCGCCAGGCTCAGCCCGCCCAGCGTCATGATGTTGAGCGTGTTGCCGGTCGCGCCGAGAAAGATGATCGCGAACAGGATGGCGAGCGGGATCGAGATGGCGATGATCACCGTCGAGCGCCACGATCCCAGGAACAGCAGGATCATCAGGCTGGTCAGCGCGGCGGCGATCGCGCCCTCCTTGACCACGCCCGAAATCGCGGCGCGCACGAAGATCGATTGGTCGCCGATCGGCAGCACCTTCAGCTGGGGCGGCAGCGTGGCGGTGAGCAGGGGCAGCTTGTCCTTCACCCCCTGCACGATCGCTAGCGTCGAGGTGGCGCCGTTCTTGAGGATGGTGAGCAGCGCCGAGCGCGTGCCGTCGACATGCACCACATTCTGCTGGGGCGCCGATCCGTCGCGGACATGGGCGACGTCGCGCAGATAGATGGTGGCGCCGTTCACCGTCTTGACCGGCAGATCGTTGAACGCCTCGATCGTCGCCGGCGTGTTGTTGAGCTGCACATTATACTGGAAGGTGCCGATCTTGGCGAAGCCGACCGGGTTGATCTGGTTCTGCGCGGCGATCGCATTGCCGACATCCTGCGCCGACAGGCCCTTGGATTGCAGCGCCTGCGGATCGATGTCGACCTGCACCTGGCGCTGCCGGCCGCCCGAGGGATAGGGCATGGCCGCGCCCGGCACCGTCACCAGCCCCGGCCGGATCTGGTTCTGGCCGAGATCGAACAGGGTCTGCTCCGAAAGACCGCGGCCGGACACCGCCAGCTGCAGGATCGGCACGGTCGACGCGCTGTAGTTGAGGATGAGCGGCGGGGTCACGCCGGGCGGCATCTGCTTGAGCACCGTTTGCGACACCGAGGTCACCTGCGCGGTGGCGGTGCGGATATCCGCGCCCGGCTGGAAATAGATCTTCACGATGCCGATACCCTGCATCGAGTTGCTCTCGATATGCTCGATATCGTTCACGGTCGTGGTCAGCACGCGCTCGAACGGGGTGATGATGCGGCCCGACATATCGTCCGGCGAGAGGCCGGTATATTGCCAGGCGGTCGCTACCACGGGCACGCCGATATTGGGGAAGATGTCCACCGGCGTGCGCGCCGCCTGCAAGCTGCCGATCAGGGCGATCAGGATCGCCATGACGATGAAGGTCAGCGGGCGGGCAAGAGCGATCCGAACGATGCCGATCATCGTGGTGCGTCACTCCAAAGAGGCGATCCGGAGCGGCATGGCCGCGGAAAAGACCGGCGACGCGAACGCGCGCGGCAGCTTCTCATGGTCCTGGGCCGGGAGAGGGTCCAGTATCAAGTTACAACTTATCAATACGTTAAGACTATTGATTGGCGGCTATCGGGCGGGTTGAGGTGGCAGCCGCCAGGGTCGTGCCGGCGAACCGGCGCATCACTCTCCCCCCAAGGTTCCCGTCTGGCGCGGGCTGAGGCGGCTGCGTCACGCGCGAGAACCGCATCGATCCGACCGGGTTCCCGGCCGGAGTCAAAAAAAGCGGACTGTGGCGGCGGCGCCGCCTATCGGGGGGCGGGGGCGGGCAGCAGCGCCGCGCTGAGCAGGTGAAGCGCGGCGCCTTCCGCCGCCTCGGCGAGCTGCGTCTCGAGCGCGCGATAGGCGGCGAGCACCGCCTCGCCCTGCGCCGTCAGCCGCGCGCCGCGCTCGCGGCCGCCGCCGGGCAGCGTCTCGACCAGCCGCTCGACGAAACAATGGTTCATCTCGTCCACCAGCAGCCAGCAGCGGCGATAGCTCATCCCGAGGCTGCGGCCCGCCGCCGAGATCGAGCCCTCGGCGGCGATCGCGGCGAGCAGATCGGCCTTGCCCGGACCGAAGGCGATCGTTTCGCCCGAGAAGAGCTGAACCTTGAGCTTGAGCGGGCCGCGACGCATCTTAGCGGCGCGTGCGACCAGGGCGGGAAGGACTGAGGATCATGCGGGCTCTCCGACCATCGAGGCCGGGCAGGATAGCAGGGCGGCCGCGCCGGCGCGACTGCTCCGGAACGGGAGCGAAGCCTCGCCGTTGCCGGTCTTTGGGCGCATAAGGAAGCCGTTAAGGTACCGTGAGACAAGACGGAGTCATGGATATCGAGAGTCGCCCGGAGCCACTGCCCCGCGCCCGGCGCGCACGGGTGGCGCGCGACATGCACGCGATCTTCGGTGATGCCGTGCGCCCGCCGCCGTCCGCTTCTACCGCGCTGCAGCCGCTGCGCCCCATAAGGCCCCGGCGGCGCGGCTGGATGGCGGGGGTGGGGCTCGGCGCCGGGGCGCTGCTGCTCGCGGGCCTGACCGGCTATGCCGTGCGTACCCCGGATCCGGTGCCCGCCGCCATCGCACCCGAGCCTGCGCCGGTTCCGGCGCCCGTCCCCGCTCCGGCGCCCGTCCTGCGCCCGACGCAGCCTGCGCCGACCGCGCCGGCGGCCGCAGCGGCGCCTGTGGCGGCGCCCGTCGCGGTCACCGCGCCGCCGCATGCCGCCGCGCCCGCCTCCACTGGAACGCCGGACAAGCCGCTCGACGCGGCGCCACCGCCCGTCCATCGATCGGAAGGCGCGCCGCCGCGCGCGCCGCATGAAACGCATCACCAGCGCCCCGCCGCCGCGCACCCCGCCGCCCCGTCGCGCGAAGATGCGGCGGCCCGGCCCGCGCCGCGCCGCGCGGCCAAGCCCGCCGTTCCGGCCCGCGCGCATGCGGCGCCGAAGCCCGCCGCCGCGCGGGATGAACCCGCAGCCCGCGCCTGCCACCCCAGCGACGCGCCGCGCTGCCTCCATCCGAAGCTGATCGCCGCCGAAGCCAAGCTGCGCTGGCTCTACATGCGCGCGCGGGCGGAAGGGGCGAGCCGCGCCGCGCTGCTGCCGATCCGCCGGCAATGGGACCGGCTCAACCGCCATGCCGAGGAGGATCCCGTCGCCGCGCTGGACGGCTATCGCGCGCTGGCGCAGGATCTGCGCGATATGCGCGAGCCGCTGTGATGACCGAGGAGGATGCGCTTCCCCCCGCGCCGCCGGCGCCGCCGGCCGCGCGCGATACGCCGCCGGTCGGGCAGGTCGAGGGCCAGCTCGTCTACGCCATCGGCGATATCCATGGCTGCTACGCGCCGCTCCGCGCGCTGTTGGGCAGCATCGCCGAGGATGTCGCCGCGCGGGCCGCGGGACGCACGCCGATCCTCCTCTTCTGCGGCGATTATGTGGATCGCGGGCCGGCCTCGTCGCAGGTGCTGGACTGCCTCGTCTGGCTGCGCCGCCACAGCGGCTATCGCGTGCACTGCCTCAAGGGCAATCATGAGCAAGTGATGCTCGACTATCTCGCCGATCCCGCCGCCGCGGCGGACTGGCTGCGCTTCGGCGGCGGCGAGACGCTCGCCTCCTATGGCGTCTCGCCCCCCGCGCCCGACGCGCCGCCGGCGGACCATGTCGCGGCGCGCGACGATCTGCTGGAGGCGCTGCCGGTGGCGCATCTCCGGCTGCTCGAAGGGCTGGAGCTGCTCGTCGGCATCGGCGATTTCGCCTTTGTCCATGCCGGCATCCGGCCGGGCGTGGCGCTGCGCAACCAGGCCGAGGAGGATCTGCTCTGGATCCGCGAGACCTTTCTGAGTTCGGCCGAAGATCATGGCAAGATCATCGTCCATGGCCATAGCTGGCGGTCCGATGCGCCGCAGCTGCACGACAACCGCATCGGCATCGATACCGGCACCTATGATACCGGCGTGCTCACCGCGCTGCGCCTCGAAGATGGCGCCGCCGCCATCCTCCAGGCGCGCGGCTAGCCCGGGCCGCCTCCCGGCTAGATGCCGGCATACCATTGGTAGCCGGCGACATCCTCCCAATAGCCGCCCTTGCCGCCATAGCTGTTGGCGAGCGTCGATACCGCCTCGACGCGCATCACATATTTGGCCTGCTTGTAGCCGAGCTGGCGCTCCACCCGCAGGCGCAGCGGCGCGCCATGCCCCACCGCGAGCGGCGCGCCGTTCATCGCCCAGGCGAGGATCGTCTGCGGATGGAAGGCGTCGACCAGATCGATCGACTCATAATAGGGCCGGCTGCCGAAGCTGTCGGCGCAATGCAGCACGATATAGCGCGCCTGTGGCCGCAATCCGGCCTGTTTCAGCAGCAGGCCCAGCGGAAGCCCGGTCCATTGGCCGATCGCGCTCCACCCCTCCACGCAATCATGCCGGGTGATCTGGGTGCGGCGCGGCGCCTGGCGGATCTGGTCGAGCGAGAGCGCAAGCGGGCGGGCGACCAGCCCGTCCACCACCAGCCGCCAGTCGGCAAAGCCGTTCGCCACATGGGCGGCATAGGCATCGGTGCCGGGCGTGGCATTGCCGTTGACGCGGAACAGCGGCGACATGTCGGCCGCGCCATATTCGGGCGCGAGCGCGGTGCGATCCATGACGATGCGTTGCGCGGAATAGGTCAGGCGCTGGCCGAAGCCGAGCAGCGCCTGGGTGCTGGGCGACGCGGCGATCCGGTCGCAGCCCGCCGCCGCCAGCCCGCCCGCGCTCGCGCCGAGCGCGCCGATCAGCCTGCGGCGGGAGAGAAGAAGGCTCACGATCGGGGTCCTTTCGGCAGCCGGTAGCGCCCGGTGATCATCGAGCGGATCTCGTTCAGCGGTCCGGCGAGCACCACCATGAGGAGATGGACGAGGAGGAAGGCGGCCAGCCCCATGGCGCAGAGAAAATGGATCGAGCGGGCCGAGGCGCGGCCGCCGAACAGCGTCAGCAGCCATGGCCAGGCCGCGTCCATGCCGGGCGACATGGTCAGCCCCGTCAGCACCACGCCGGGCAGCAGCACGAAGATCACGCCGCCATAAGCGAGCTTCTGGAGGATGTTGTAATGGAGCGCCGCGGCGCCGGTGGGGAAGCGCAGCCGGGCATGGGCGCGGATGTCCGCCAGCAGGTGGCGCGGCTGGAGTTCGCCCGGCCGGGGCAGAAGATCGCGCCGGAAATGACGGCCCAGCACGCCCCAGACGAGAAAGGCGAGGCCCGGCACCACCAGCAGCCAGGCAAAGGCGAAATGCCAGACCCGCGCGCCCGCGAGATCATAATGGGAGGGCAAGGTGAGGAGCGGCGGGAAGGCGACGAAGCGGCCGCCCGCGGGCGTCACGCCCAGCAGCCCCGGCGTGGGGATGTGCAGCGGTCCGATCCGGACATGGCCGGGATAGATGTCCAGCCAGCTATGGTCCGGATTGGCGCCGAACTGGCCCCAATAGAGATGCGGATGCGCGTTGAAGATCATCAGCCCGCTCATCAGCATCACGATCACGCTGAGCGCGTTGAGCCAGTGCCACAGCCGGGTCGGCAGGCGGTGGCGCTGGACCAGATCACCGCCTTGCGGCAGCGCGCTAGGCGTCGGCATGATCGGCTCGGCCGGCGCGATGGGATCGGCGGAAGCGTCTCGGATCTGTACCATAGGCCTCTCGGAACAGGCGGCTGAAATGGCTGCGGCTGGCGAAGCCGGCGCGCGCGGCGATGTCCGTGATCGGAGCCTCGCCCTGTAGCAGCAGCCGATGGGCATGGGCCAGCCGCGCCTGCGACACGAACTCCATCGGCGTCACGCCCATCTGCTCGCAAAAACCCTTGGCGAAGGTGGATCGGCTCCGCCCGGCCACCGCCGCCAAGCCGCCGACGCTGTGCGCCGCCGCCGGCGCCTCCAGAACGGCGCCCACCGCGCGGGCGAGCCAGGCCCGGCCGAACAGACCCGGCAGGTCCGCAATGCCGTGGCGCGCGATGTGCGCGCGCAGCGCCAGGATGAGGCTGGCCTTCATCAGCGCGCCGGTCAGCGATCGCGAGAAGGCGCCGGGCGCATCCGCCTCGGCGAGCATGGCGTCGAGGCTCGCGGTGATGACGGGACAGGCTTCCAGCCGCGCCGCGATCGGCACCGCCAGCGTGTCGAACAGGCCGAGATGGCCGGTGACATCGGCCTGGATCTGCGCGCACATGATCCGCAGACCGGCGGGTCCGCCCGATCGCGCATCATAGAGTCGCAGCCCGTCGGCGCGCATGGCGCAGATGCCGGGGGCGGGGTGATCGCGCGTCGGCGCGGCAGAGGCGGCCAGCCGCTGCGCTCGGCCCGTCGGAACGATCACCACGCTGCCGGGCCCCAGCAGCAGGGGCGGTGCGCCTTCGACATGAAGATGCAGATCGCCGCACAGCACGAAATGCACCTCGATAGCGGTCAGCGGCGCGATCGAAATCTGCGCGTCGGACGCGATCTCGCACAGCGCGAAGGCGCTCAGCTCCACCGCCGTCGCGGCGAGCACCCGATCCAGCGCAGGCACGATCATGGGGCCGAGTGTCAGCCGAGATCCCCTCGTCTTGCCAAGCGAAATCTGGCGCTCCCCGCGAATTGCGGACCCTGGGGCGCGGCCGCCGGACGCTGGGGCACATGGCGCCGCCGGCGCGGGACGCGATACCGCCGGCCTTGGCGCGTCCGGCGCCGGTCGGGTCAGAGTCGAAAATGGATCGCGCGGCGGTGCAGCGGCACCAGCAGCGCGAGGATCATCGCCACGAACAGCAGCGCGCAGGCCAGCGAGGCCGCCTTGGCATCGCCGACGAGCGTCAGGGCGCGCAGGTCCAGCCACTCGCGCGGGGCCACATAGTCCCCCCCGGTCGGGATGATCGGCAGATCATAGATGCGCCCCAGCAGCGTCGCCAGGATGAAGGCGAGCATGGCATTGCCCCCCAGCACGCGCGCGGGCGAGAGCAGCGCGCGTGCCGCCCGCACGCGCTCGACCGCCATCAGCAAGGCCAGGGCGAGCGCGCTGAAGCCACCGCTGAACAGGGCGAAGCTGCTGCTCCAGATGCGCTTGTTGATGGGAAACAGCGGATCGAGCAGCAGGCCGGCGAGCACCAGCCCCAGCCCCGCCGCGCCGATCGCGGCGATGGCGCGGCGGCCCCGGTGCCGCCACGCCCAGCCGGCGAGCGCGCCGATCAGCACGTTCACCGTGGCGGGGAAGGTCGAGAGCAGCCCTTCCGGATCATAGACGACGGGGCCGTCCGCGCCGGCGCGTCCGAGCCGCCAAAGATGCGCGACGGTGAAGAGCCGGCGATCGATATAGCCCCCGAGATAGGCCTGGGGATCGAGCCGGCCGGGGCCGAAGCCGGGCGCGGGCACCCGCATCAGCAGCGCCCAATAGCCGATCAGCACCGCCAGCGCGGCCAGCGCGATCCGCCCGGGCCGAAGCAGGCGTCGGCCCGCGCCATCGGTCCGCCCGGTGGCGACCAGCGCCGAGGCGGCCAGCAGATAGCAGAGCGCGATCCGCTGCAGCACGCCGGGGATGCGCATATAGGCCAAGCCCGGCCGGCCGGCCGGCCCCTCGGTATAGAAAAGCTCCCAATTATAGGTCGCCTCCAGCGCCAGACCGAGCGCGATAAGCAGGACCGTGCGCCGCAGCACCCGGCCCCAGAAGCGCCGCCGATCCCCGGCGGTGCGCCACGGCCGTGGGAAGGAGAGACCGAGCGCGACGCCGACGCTGAACAGGAAGCTCGGAAAGACCATGTCGGCGAGCGTCCAGCCGTTCCAGGCGGCGTGCTGCAAGGGGCCATAGGTCGCCGCCCAATCCCCCGGGCTCACCACCAGGATCATGCCCGCGACCGCAAGCCCGCGCAGCACATCGAGGGACTCCAATCGCGTGCCCTGCTCCACCGCACCCTCTCCTCGTTCGTGTCGATGGCCTCGACCTCCTTGCCGGGATCCGCCTTCGCCCGCGGCAAGGCAAGGGCGAAGCTGCCGGGGGGGGGGGGGCGCGCGGCGCGACCGGAACCACTGGTGAAGCGCGCGGCCGCGTGGCACGGAGCCTTAAGCTTTTCACACGTGCAAACGGAGCCACCATGACGCGCGCGGCCCTCAAAGGTACCTACGCCGCCCCGGCGATCGAAAAGGCTTTCGAGATCCTCGAGATGCTGACGACCCGCGCCGACGGGGCGCTGGTGAGCGAGATGGCCGGCCATCTCGGCCGCTCGGTGGGCGAATTGTTCCGCATCGTGGTGGTGATGGAGCAGCTCGGCTATCTTCAGAAGACGGGCAAGCAGGATCGCTACCGGGTGGCGTACAAGCTGCTCGATCTCGCCTATCGCGCGACGCCGGCGCATAATCTGGTCGATGCGGCGCGCTCCGAGATGCGCGAGCTGGCGCAGGCGACCGAGCAATCCTGCCATCTCGTGGTGGCGGGCGGCGGCACCGGGCTGGTGATCGCGCGCGAGGAGAATCCCGGCATGCGAGGCTTCGCGCTGCGGCTGGGCGCCTCGATCGATCTCATCAAGAGCTGCTCGGGCCAGGTGCTGCTCGCCTTCCTGGAACCCGACCGCGCGCAACGCGAGATCGAGCAGGCCGAGGCGACGCAGGGCAAGAGCGTGGATCGCGAGTGGCTGGCCGGGCGGCTGGCGGTGATCCGCGACCATGGCTTTGATCGGCGCAAAAGCCCGATCACCCATGGCGTGACCGACATTAGCTATCCCGTCTTCGGCTTCGACGGCAAGGTGGCGGCGGCGCTCACCATCCCCTTTCTCGAGCTGATCGACGGATCGCAGAAGGTGGATCTCGAATCCAGCCAGGCGCTGCTCAAGCGCGCGGCGGCGGCCATCTCCACCGCGCTCGGCTGCGGCGCCGGCGGCGGCGGGGTACGCTGAGCCCGTCGGCGCCGGCTCAGACCCGCGCCACCGCCTTCAGAACATGATCGGCCGCGGCGATCAGCGCCGGCAGCGCGGTGGGCAGCGTCTCGAGCGCAAGCTCGTGGGTGCGCAGATCCTCGGCCTTGAGCGTGCCCGCGCGGAAGGCCGCCGCGACGCGATCGAAATCGCGCGACAGCGCGTTGCGGCTGGCCAGCACCGTCGTCTCGCGCTTGTGCAGTTCGGGATCGTCGAACAGCAGCGTGCCCGGGCTTACCCCCACGAACACCAGCGCCCCGCCATGGCCGACATAGCGGAGCGCCTCGTTCATCGCCGGAATCGAGCCGCTGGCATCGAACACGATGTCGAAAAACTCGCCTCCGGTCGCGGCGGCGAGCCGATCGAGCAGATCCGCGCCCGCCGGAAGCACCGTGTCGAACCCCAGCCGTGTCCGCGCATAGTCCAGCCGAGCGGCGCGCTGATCCACCAGCGTCACCTCGGCGCCGTCCCTCCGCGCGAAGAGCGCCGTCGCCACGCCGATCGGCCCGGCGCCCACCACCAGCACGCGCGCGCCCGGAGACGGCGCGGCGCGCGCCACCGCATGCGCGCCCACCGCGAGGAATTCGAGCATCGCGGCTTCGTCGAGCGACAGGCCGGTCGCGTCGATCAGGTTGCGCACCGGCACCGCGAGCCTTTCGCACATGCCGCCATCGATATGCACGCCCAGCACCTGGATCGCCGCGCAGGCATTGGGCTTGCCGTGCCGGCAGGCCAGGCAGGTCCCGCACGCCAGATAGGGGTTGATCGCGACGCTCTGACCGGGGGCGAAGCCGGAGCCCGGGGGCGCCACGAGGATCTCACCCGCCAGTTCGTGGCCCATGACCCGGGGATAGGCGAGGAAGGGGTGACGCCCCGCATAGATGTGGAAATCGGTGCCGCACAGGCCGACGCGGCGGATGCGGACCAAGGCGTCGTCCGCGCCCGGCGCCGGCTCGGGGCGGTCCCCCAGCATCAGCTTGTTCGGGCTTTCGCAGATTATGGCTCGCACGGGCACCTCCCTCTTTGTGTCGCCAAGTAGCGCATATGCGAGCGGGCTGCTACTGGTAGAATCAGGATAGCCGAGCTGGGCGTTCGTCGGCGGACTTTTTTGAGTCAGCCGAAACCCTCAGCTGCGACCAGAGGCCGGTTGCGCCGTGAAAGCTTATTTGCAAATACGAGATCTGTTCTGACAAAGCGAGGGAGAGGCGCGACATGGCACATCTGAGCAAGCGCGACATTCTGCTGGCATCGCTGGCCGCACCCGCCGCCGGTGCGGTGCGCCGACGCCCGGCTGCGGAGACGCCGACCGATCTGCCGGCGATCGCGCCGGGGCCGTTCAGCCCGAGCACCGCAAGCCTCGCGCGCTTCCAGACCGCCGACTGGTTCCGGAACGCCAAGTTCGGCATCTGGGCGCATTGGGGACCGCAGGCCGTGCCGCGCCAGGGCGATTGGTACGCCCGCTTCATGTATGTGCCCGGCACGCCCTTTTACGACCATCATCTGCGCACCTATGGCCACCCCGCGGACGTGGGCTACAAGGATCTCATCCCGCTCTGGAAGGCGGAGCGCTTCGATCCCGACGCGCTGATGGCGCGCTACAAGGCGGCGGGCGCCCGCTACTTCGTGTCGATGGGCGTGCATCACGATAATTTCGATCTCTGGGCCTCGCGGCATCATCGCTGGAATGCGCTCGCCATGGGGCCGCGCCGCGACATTGTCGGCGCGTGGAAGGCGGCGGCGGTGCGCCAGGGGCTGCGCTTCGGCGTCTCCGAGCATCTCGGCGCGAGCTATTGCTGGTGGTATCCCAACCATCTCTACGATCAGTTCTTCCCCCGGCTGGGCGTGAATTATGACGGCGCGGACCCGCGCTTCGCCGATCTCTATCACGACAATCGCGACGAGCCTTTCCTCAACACGCCGCAGAGCTGGTACACGCGCAATCCCGCCTATCATCAGCTCTGGTTCCGCCGTATCCGCGATCTGGTGGACATGCATCAGCCCGATTTCCTCTATTCGGATGGCGGGCTGCCCTTCGATGGGGTCGGTCGCGCGCTGCTGGCGCATTTCTACAATGCCAGCGTTGCCCGGTCCGGGCGGCTGGAGGCCATCTATACCTGCAAGGATACCGGCTCGGGCGCGTTCGACGCGCGCTGGGCGGTGCAGGATGTCGAGCGCGGCGTGCTCAAGGGCATCAATCCGCTGCCCTGGCAGACCGACACCTCCAATGGCGACTGGTTCGAGCGCGAGGGGGACACGTATAAGACGCCCGGCGAGGTCATCACCATGCTGGCGGACATCGTCAGCAAGAACGGCAATCTGCTGTTGAACGTCGTGCTCCACGCCGATGGCAGCCTGCCGCCCGAGTCCGACGCGCTGCTGGAGGCGCTGGCGGGCTGGATGGCGGTGAATGGCGAGGCGATCCACGACACACGGCCGTGGCGCGTCTTCGGCGAAGGCCCGACCGAAACCGCAAGCGGCATGTTCAAGGAGAAAGCGGCCTATACGGCCGCCGATATCCGCTTCACCGTCCGCGACGAGACGCTGTACGCGCTGACCCTGGGGTCGCCGCGCGGACAGATCGCGATCGCCGCGCTCGCGGCGGGCAATGCGCAGGAGCGCCGCCCGGTGCGCTCCGTCCGGCTGCTCGGCTATCCCGAGCCGCTGCGCTACCGACAGACCGACGCGGCGCTGCTGATCGACTGCCCGGCGCGCCTGCCGACCGCCTATGCCAGCGCCTTCGCGATCCGCTTCGCCTGATCGCCCGCCAGCGGCCCGCCCGCTGCCCGTCCCCTCCAGATCCGGACCTGCTGACATGCCCTCTCGCCGCTTCTCCGCCCGCCGCGCCCTCGCGCTCGCGCTTGCGCTTGGCACGTGCCTGGGGCCGATCCCGGCGCATGCCCCGGCCGTCGCGCAGGGCATCGCCGGCCATCCCGACTGGCCGGGCAGGGGCCAGCTCTTCGTCGGCACCTGCTACCAGCCGATCGACCGCACCCCGGCGCAGATCCGCGAGGACATTCAGGTGATGAAGCGCGCGGGCTTCACCATGGTGCGGATGGGCGATCTCTCCTGGGATTCGTTCGAGCCGCAAGAGGGGCAGTTCACCTTCGCGTGGTTCGACGATGTGCTGGCGCAGATGCACGCCGCCGGCATCCGGGTGATCGTGGACATTCCCGGGCTGCCGGCGCCGCTCTGGTTGCACAAACATTATCCCGGCGCCGACATCGTCACCCAGCAGGGCGTGCGGCTCCACCCCGCCACGCGCTACCAGGTGAACATCACCGATCCCGACTATCGGCGGCTGATCCGCCGCCTCGCGGTCGCGATGATGCAGCGTTACGCCCATAATCCGGCCGTCATCGCGTTCGGCTACGACAATGAGGTGGGCAGCTCGCCCATGTCCTACAGCGCGGGGGATCGGGAGCGCTTCGTTGCCTGGCTGCAGCGCCGCTATGGCTCGATCGCCGCGCTCAACGCCGCCTGGGCGACGCAGCGTTGGTCCCGCCGCATCAACGACTGGAGCGAGGTAGACCTGCCCTATGGCGAAGGGCCGGGGCCGAACGAGCGCAATATCGATCTGCGGCGCTACTGGTCCGACGCGACCATCGCCGCTCTGGTGGACCTGGACGATGTCCGCAAGCGCTATGCGCCCAATCTCCCCGCCGCATCCAATCTTTGGCCTAATGCGCCCGCCAAGGGGTTCGACTGGTCGCGCGCCTGGGATCGCATCTCCACCTATGGCGCCGAAGGCTTCTACCCCAGCGATCCGCTGGGGGCCGCCTTCGAGGTGATGATGATCAAGGCCGGGCACGAGACGCCGGTCTGGTTCAACGAATTCACCGCGGGCGGCGGCGGCGATTACGGCCAGCCGGGCCGCTCGCGCATGTGGGCCTATTTCGGGCTGCTCTACTACGCGCAGAGCTTCCTCGCCTGGACCTTCAATTCGCATCTCGGTGGCGAGGAGCAATCGCTGTTCGGGCTGATCGACCATGACAACCGGCCATCATGGAAGGTCGGCGAGTTCGCGCGTTTCGCCGGCGAGTTCAAAACGCTGCAACGGATGGGCTTTCCGCGCTACGCGCCGCCCCAGGTGGCGATCGCCTATTCGTCGCAGAGCGACTGGCTTACCAGCCCGCCTCCGGGCCCCAATACGATGAAGCAATATTTCAAGGCCAATTACGCCGATCAGGTGAAGGCGGCCTTCGCCCCCTTCTTCGCGGACAATATCGACGCGGCCGTCATCGATATCGGCCATGATCCGATCAGCGCCTACAAGCTGGTGGTGGTGCCCGCCGACTACATGATGGACCAGGCCAGCGCCGAGGCCATCCGCCGCTATGTCGCCGCCGGCGGCACCGTGGTGATGACCGGCTATTCCGCCAAGGCAGACGAGAGCGGGAAATGGTTCGATACGCCGCTGCCGGGCCGGCTTTCGGACGTGTTCGGGCTCAGAACGAGCCAATTCTACCGCGCCGAGACGCCGCTCGCCTTCACCCTCAACGGCACGGCCCTGACCGGCACCGATCCCTATTATGAGGTGCTCGAACTCGACACCGCGACGCCGCTGGCGCGCTTCGACAATACGCCCGATCACAGCGCCGCCATCACCGTCAACCGCTATGGCAAGGGCCGCGCCATCTATCTTGCCACGGCGGCGCAGGCCGATCTGATCGGGCCGCTGGTGCGCAGCCTGTACGGGCCGCTCGGCATCGCCGCAGGGCCGGTGACGCCGCCCGGCGTGGTGGCGCGGACGGTGGAAGGCCGCACGCTGTACGTGAACACGCAGAACAAGGCGGCGACCGTCTCGCTTTCTCATCCGAGTAAAGATGCTCTCACCAGCAAGCAAATTGCGGGTGAGCTTCGGCTCAATCCCTTTGACACGGCACTTTTGGAGACCGACGCATTGTGAGAATCAGCTTGCACCCATGACAAACAGTTCCTAACGGCGACCAGACCGATTACGGCCTCAACCTGCTTGACCGCCCGGTGGTGCTCAAGGTGATGATGGCGCATTATCGCTGAGATCGCCGGCGCCCGCGCGCGCATGTGCGGCCATCCCGGCGACCAGCGCGTCGAAGACGATCCGCATCCGCCGGGTCGCGCGGAGATCCTCGTGCATGGCGATCCACATCGGCAAGGTGGCGCTGAAGCGATCGGCCAGCACCGGCACCAGCGCCGGATCGCGGCGGGCGATCGGATGCTGGAGCACGCCGATGCCGAAGCCCGCGCGCACCATCGCCATCTGCGCGAGATGATTGTCGGTCCGCAGCGCGAAGGGCGGCAGATCGGGCCAGGCCGCCGCGATCGCGCGGAGCGAGGCGGTATCGCGGTCGAAGCCGATCAGCGCGTGCTGCGCCAGATCCGCCTCGCGCGTGATCGGCGCGGCGCGTGCCAGATAGGCGCGATGCGCGAAAAAGCCGATGCGGACTCGTCCCACCGCTTTCACCAGCAGCGCCTTTTGGCGCGGCTCCGTCATCCTTATGGCGAGATCGGCGTCGCGGCGGAGCAGATCGGAGCTGGCGTTGGTGAGCAGCAGCTCCAGCGTCAGCCCGGGATGCTCCGCGTGCAGCCGCGCCAGGATCGGCGGCAGCACCTCGGCGCCGATCACCTCGCTGGCGCTGATCCGCACGGTGCCGCGCGCCGCATCCGCCGGCGCCGCCGCGCTGCGCACCAGGGCCGCGGCGGCGGCGGCCATGGCGGCGGCCTGGGGCGCCAGCGCATGCGCCGTCTCGGTGGGGTGCAGGCCGCGCGCGGACCGGGTGAAGAGCGCGTCGGTGCGCAGCGCCGCTTCCAGCTCCGCGATGTGGCGGCCCGCGGTGGGCTGGGTGAGCCCCAGCGCCCGCGCCGCGCCGGACAGGCTGCCCTCGCGCATCACGGCATCGAAGGTGCGCCACAAATCCCAGCCGATCCGCTCATCCATGCATAAATGTATAGCAGCCCTGCGGCCTGCGGCAATTTCGGTGTAGCGCCGCCCGCGCCATTTTCCCGTCACCACGCAGGAGACGAGAGATGGCGGACGAACGGAAGACGGCCCTGGTGCTGGGCGCCACCGGCGGCATTGGCGGCGCGCTCGCCCGGCTGCTGCTGGCGCGGGGCTGGCATGTCCGCGCGCTGCACAGGGATCCGGCGCGGGTCGCCGGCGGTGCGCCCGAATACGAATGGGTGACGGGCGATGCCATGGATCGCGACGTGGTGCTGCGCGCCGGGCGCGGCATGCGGGTGATCGTCCATGCGGTAAACCCGCCCGCCTATCGCAACTGGCCGGGCCTGGTGCTGCCGATGCTCGACAACAGCATCGCCGCGGCGGTGCGCGAACAGGCGCGCCTGGTTCTGCCCGGCACGGTCTATGTCTATGGGCCCGATGCCGGCGCGGCGGTGGACGAGACCGCGCCCCAGGCGCCGCGCACGCGCAAGGGCGCGATCCGCATGGCAATGGAGACGCGCTTGCGGCAGGCGAGCGGGGTGGGGGCGCGGGCGCTGGTGGTGCGCGCGGGTGATTTCTTCGGGCCGGGCGTGGGCAATAGCTGGCTCGCGCAAGGCATGGTGCCGGGCCGCGGCCCGGTGCGGCGGATCTTCAACCCCGCGCGCCCCGGCATCGGCCATGCCTGGGCCTATCTCCCGGACCTCGCCGAGACGATGGCGCGGCTGATCGAGCGGGACGAGGATCTCGCCGGATTCGCCGATTTCCAGTTCGGGGGCACCTGGGTGGAGGATAATCGCCGCTTCGCCGAGGCGATCCGCGATGCGCTCGGACGGCCGGACCTGCCCATCCGCCGCTTTCCCTGGCCGCTCGTGCACGCGCTCGCCCCGTTCAACGAAACCGCCCGCGAGATGCGCGAGATGATCTATCTGTGGCGCCGGCCGCTCCGCCTGCTGGATGGCAAGCTGCGGGCGCTGCTCGGCACACTGCCCGAGACTCCGCTGGACATCGCGCTCCGGGCGACGCTTGCCGCGCAGGGCCGGATCTGAGCGGCCGGGCTCAGGACGCGACGCGGCGCACAAAGGCGGCGACATCCGTCAGCACCGGCGCGCGCCCTCGGAACGGCCGGGCGAGCGCGGTGAGGATGCCGACATGGCCGAGCCCCGGATAGGCGCGCTCGGTCGTCGGCACGCCGCCCGCGCGCAGCCGCGCCGCCAGCGCCGCGCTGTTGCGGGGCTGCACGACCGTGTCGTCGCTCCCATAGGCGAGCAGCGCCGGCGGATCGCCCGCGCCGGCCCAGGTCACGGGCTGGGTTGCGGCGGGATCGGGGGCCTGGCCGAAGGCGGCGCGGCTCGCCTCCACGTCGAAGGGCGCGAAATCATAGGGGCCGGCCAGACCGACCAGCCCCTTCACCGCCGCCCGGTCGCTGCCCAGCCAGCGCGGATCAACCGCGAGCATCGCGGCGATATAGGCGCCCGCCGAATGGCCCATCAGCACCACCGACCGCGGATCGCCGCAATAGTCGGCGGCATGGGCGACCGCCCACCGCACCGCCGCCGCGCCATCCTCGACAAAGGCCGGGTAGCGCACCTCGGGCACCAGCCGGTAATCGGGTACGATCGCGACGAAGCCTTGCGCCGCCAGCGCCTGGCCGACAAAGCCATAGCCCGTCCGCGTGCCGCTGTTCCAGCTGCCGCCATAGAAGAAGACCACCACCGGCCGGGGCCGCCCGCAGCGCGCGCGCGGCGCATAGACATCGAGGCGCTGGCGCGGCGACGGACCGTAGCCGACCGCGCGGGCGACGCGCGCGCCGCCGCCATCCTTGGGAACGAGCGCGTTGAAGCTGGTGAGCGGCGAGCAGGCCGTCGCCAGCCAGGCGAGCAGCGCGGCGGCGGCGCCGGCGCGGACAGGCCGCCGCCTCATGCGCGGCGCGCGCAAGAGCGGGGGCGGGCGGTCGGTCGGGGTTGGCGGGGCATGGTGCGGCCTTGAAGGAAAGAGCTGCCCGCACGACGCGCCTGGACGCGCGGCGTTCCGGCCTCTCGCCGGGCGCACCGGTCATGGCCCGAGGCGGCGGGGCCGTGCGCCTGACGCGCGGCCAAGTTTTGCTGGCCGCACGCCGATGATCTGGTAGCAGATGCGCACGGATCGATCCCGCGGCCCGGGCGCGGCGTGTCGAGAGGTGAGAGAGGATCATTGATGCTGCCAAGACCCGCCGCTTTGCTGGCCGCCACCGCCGGCCTGGCTCTGATCGCCGCCGCGCCGCCCGCCCCCAAGCTGGGCGCCTTTGGCGTCGATCTTACCGGCATGGACCGCAAGATCGCGCCCGGCGATGATTTCAACGCCTATGTCAACGGCGCCTGGGAGGCGCGCACGCCCATTCCGGCGGATCGCGCGCGCTGGGGCGGGTTCGACATTCTGCGCGAACAATCGGACGCGCGCACCCGCGCGGTGCTGGAGGCGACCGCCAAGGACAGCCAGGCCGCGCCCGATGCGGCCAAGGCGGCGGCCCTTTATGCCAGCTTCATGGACGAAGCGGGGATCGAGGCGCGCGGCACGCGCCCGCTCGCCGCCGATCTCGCGCGGATCGCGGCGATCTCCAGCCCGGCGGCGCTCGCCACCGCCTTCGGCGCGGCGGCGCGCGACGGCATCGCCGTGCCGATCCAGGCGGGCATCGGCATCGACGCCAAAAATCCCGATGCCTATGTGGTGTCGCTCTACCAGGGCGGCCTCGGCCTGCCCGACCGGGATTATTATCTCGTCGCGGACAACGCCAAATATGCCGCCGCGCGCGATGCCTATAAGGGCCATGTCGCGCGGATGCTGACGCTGGCCGGCATCGCCGACGCCGCCGCCAAGGCGCAGGCCGTGTTCGATCTCGAGACGCAGATCGCCAAGGTCCATTGGAGCCGGGTGGAAAGCCGCCAGGCCGAGAAGCGCTACAATCCGATCGAGACGGCGGCGCTGGCGACGCGCTTTCCCGGCATCGATTGGCAGGCGCTGTTCGCGGGCGCGCACATCACGCCGCCCGACCGCGTGATCGTCGCCCAGCCGAGCGCGGTGGCGGGCATGGCGGCGCTGGTCCGCTCGGTGCCGCTCGAGACGTGGCGCGCCTATTTCCAATATCATCTTCTGTCCGCGCGCGCGGACGTGCTGCCCAAGGCCTTTGTCGACGAGGATTTCGCCTTCTCCAAGGTGCTGTCCGGCACGCCCGAGCTGAAGCCGCGATGGAAGCGGGGCGTCGATTTCGTCAACACCGGCATGGGCGAGGCGGTCGGCCAGCTCTATGTCGCGCGCTATTTCCCGCCCGAGGCCAAGGCCAAGGCCGATGCGCTGGTCAAGAATCTGCTGATCGCGATGAAGGCGCGGCTGGAGCGGGTGACGTGGATGACGCCCGAGACGCGCGCCAAGGCGCTCGCCAAGCTCGCCAGCTTCACGCCCAAAATCGGCTATCCCGAGGTCTGGCGCAGCTATGCCGGGCTCAGCGTGGCGCCGGACGATGCCTATGCCAATGAAGCCGCCTTCACGCGCTTCGACTTCGATTATGATGTCGCCCGGCTCGGCAAGCCGGCCGATCGCCGCGAGTGGCACATGACGCCGCAGACGGTGAACGCCTATGCCAATCCGGTGTGGAACGAGGTGGTGTTCCCGGCGGCCATCCTGCAACCGCCCTTTTTCGATCCCAATGCCGATCCGGCGGTGAATTACGGCGCGATCGGCGCCGTGATCGGCCATGAGATCAGCCATCATTTCGACGATCAGGGCCGCAAATATGATGCCACCGGCCGCCTCGCCGATTGGTGGACCGCCACCGACATCGCCCGCTTCAAGGCCTATACCGATCGCGTGGTGGCGCAATATTCGGCCTATGAGCCGCTGCCCGGCGTGCATGTGAACGGCGCGCTCACGCTTGGCGAGAATATGGCCGATCTCGCCGGCATCAACGTGGCGCACGATGCGTGGCTGCTGTCGCTCCACGGCAAGCCGGCGCCGGTGATCGATGGCTATAGCGGCGAGCAGCGCTTCTTCCTGGGCTTCGGGCAGATCTGGCGCAGCAAGACCCGCGACGCGGCGCTGCAGGTGCAGCTCACCACCGATCCGCACACGCCCGGCAATTTCCGGCCCTATGTCGTGCGCAACGTGGATGCCTGGTACGGCGCCTTCGCGGTCAAGCCCGGGCAGAAGCTCTATCTCGCGCCCGATCAGCGCATCCACGTCTGGTAAGCGCGGGCGGCGGGGGTCAGAGCCAGGCGCGGACCCCCGCCACCAGCCGCGCCCCCTCGTCCGCCCGACCGGCGGCGCGAGCGGCGTCGGCGGGATCGGTCCAGCGGTTCCGCCGGTGCGTCCACGACACGCCCAGATAGGGCGCGAATTCGCGTCGCAGCTCGTAGCGAAGCCGCAGCCCCGTCTCGATCTCCGACAGGCCCGCCGCCAGCGCCTCGGCGCGGATCGTCTGGGCGGCGAGATTGGCCTCGATGCGCGGCTGGAGCACCAGCCGCTGGGTGAGCCGCAGGTCATGGCTGATGCTGAGGCGCGCCAGCGCCTCGCCGCGTTGCGAGAGGAACAGCGCGCCATCCAGCTTGAGCCAATAGGGCGCCAGCCCCTCCACCCCGAGCACGGCATAGGTGCGGCGCAAGCTTGGAGCGAAATCCTGGCGCAGACCGATCTGGAGGTTCCAATAGGGATCGAGCGCACGGCTATAGAGCGCCTGCGCCTCGGCCCGTTCGGCGCGGGCGCCGCCCTGGCCCTCCCCCTCGCTCTTGAGCACCAGACGATCCACGTCGCCGCCGAGCCAGGCTTCGCCGTCCCAGCGATAGCCGGGCGCGCGGCCGCCGCCCTGATATTCCGCGAGGCCGAGCAGCAGCTGGTGGAAGGTCATGGCGCCGTGATCGGCGCGGAGGCGCGCGGCGGCGGCGGCCATGGCGGCGGGATCGTAGAAGCGGTCGGCGGCGCGGCCGGGCCAGGCCGGCGGCGGCGGCGCATGGCCCGCCGGCAGATCCGTGCCGGCGGGCGGCGCTAACGCGGCGTCCGGCGTGGGCGCGGGGGGCGCCACCGGCTCGCCACCGCTTGCCATCGCGGGCATGCCCGGCATCGCGGGAATCGGCGCCGTCGCCGGGTGAGGCGCCGCCTTGTGCGTGGCCCGATGCGCGGCCGGCGCGGCGGGGCGCGGCGCCGCCGGCTTCGCGTCGGGCATCGCCATTCCCGGCATCATCCCCGGCATCGTCATGCCAGGCATGGGCGGATGCGCGGCCAGGAGCGCCGGCAGCGGCAGCAGCAGGCGCGCCCGCTTCACACGCGCCCCGCCGCATCGCGCACCTGCACCACGCGCATCATGCCGGCATGCATGTGGAAGAGCAGGTGGCAGTGGAACGCCCAGTCGCCCGGTACGGCGGTGACATCGAAGCGCACCAGCCCGCCGGGCTGCACGGTGACGCTGTGCTTGCGCGGGGCATGGTCGCCATGGCCGGTGACCAGCTCGAAATAATGCCCGTGCAGGTGAATGGGATGGTTCATCATCGTGTCGTTGATGAGCGTCACGCGCACCCGCTCGCCGCTGCGCAGCGCGATCGGCGCGCGCGCATCGGCCAGAGTGGTGCCGTCGAACGACCACATATAGCGTTCCATATTGCCCGTGAGATGGACATCGATCGCGCGTTCCGGCGCGCGCGCATCGGGATTGGGCGTCAGCGCCACCAGATCGCGATAGACGAGCACGCGGTGACCGAGCCCCGCCAGCCCCGTGCCCGGCTCGCCGGTGCGATCGGCCGGCATCGCCGCGATCATCTGCACGCCGGGGCCGCGCGCCACGCCGGGGGCGGCCGGGTCGCGCATGTCCATCCCGGCCATGTCCGTTCCCCCCATCTCCATGCCCATGTCGCGCATTGTCAGCAGCGGACGGGGGCGGAGCGGTGGCGGCGGCGGCGCGGCGAGGCCCGGGCGCGGCGCAAGCACCGCGCGCGCCGCGCCCGACCGGTCGATCGTCTCGGCGACGAGCGCATAGGCGCGGTCCTCCTCCGGGGTGACGAGCAGGTCGAACGTCTCGCCCGGCGCGATCTGAAGCTCGTCCACCACCACCGGCCGGACCAGCTGCCCGTCGGCCTGGACCACCCGCAGCGCGAGGCCGGGGATGCGGACGTTGAAGATCGTCATCGCGGCGCCGCCGATCAGCCGCAGCCGCACGGTCTCGCCGGGGCGGAACAGGCCCGTCCAGGGTTCGGCGGGGCCATGGCCGTTGACGAGATAGTCGTAGCCGGCGGCGGTGACATCGGCGAGATCGGTCGGATCCATGCGCATCCGGCCCCAGGCGAGCCGCTCCGCCAGCCTCTGGTCGCGCCCCGTCGCCAGCCCGGCGAGCGTCTGGCGCTGGTCGTTGTAATAATCCGGCTGGCGCTTGAGCCGCGCGAACAGGCGGTGCGGGTGGATAGGGCTATGGTCCGAGAGCAGCAGCACATGCTCGCGGGCATAGTGGAACGGCTCGGGCTCGGCGGGGTCGATCACGATCGGGCCGTAGAGGCCGATCTGCTCCTGCAGCCCGGAATGGCTGTGATACCAATAGGTCCCCGCCTGGCGGACGGGGAAATCATAGGTGAAGCCCGCGCCCGGCGCAATGCCGGGGAAGGAGATGCCGGGCACGCCATCCATCTCGAACGGCAGCAACAGCCCGTGCCAGTGAAGCGAACTCGTCTCATCCAGGCCATTTTCGACATGGATGCGCGCACGCTGGCCCTCGCGCAGCCGCAGCAGCGGCGCCGGCACATGGCCGTTGATGCCGATCGCGTGGCGGAGGCGGCCATCGATCCGCAGCATCTGGCGATCGATGCGCAGGTGCAGCGTCGCGCCCGCCAGCACCGGCGGCGGGGCGAGCCCGGGCGATTGGCTGCGCGCCCAGCGCGGCCAGGCCAGGCCCGCCGCCAGCACGGCGCCGCCCAGCACCGCGCGTCGGCTGATCGGCGCGGCGTCGCGCATCAGGCCAGCGCGCGCAGCGCGGGGGCGGCGATCATGCCCAGGCCCATCGCCACCATGGCGAGATTTTCGAGCAGCGAGACAAAGCCGAGCGGCACCTTGCCGGCGCCGCCGACACAGGCGCAGGTGAGCGCGCGCTTGTCGATATAGACCGCCTTCACCACCGACACCGCGCCGATGCCGCCGATCACCAGCGCCAGCGGCGCCGCCACTTGCGTGGCGACACCGCTCGCCATGGCGAGGCCGGCCAGACCCTCCGCAAAGGGATAGAGGCGGGCATAGGGGAGGTAGCGGCGCGCCAGCAGATCATAGCCGAGGAACATGGTGACGAAGCGATCGACATCCTGGAGCTTGAGCAGGGCCAGCACGCACATGCTGAAGGACAGGAACCAGAGCGCCGCCTGGCCGGTGAAGATCGTGCCGAAGGCCGCCTGGCTCGCCGCCAGCGCCATCAGCGCCGTCATCGCGAACAGGGCCAGGACCGGCCGGTAGCTGGGCGCGGCGGGATCGCGCACTGGCTTGCCGAGAAAGCGGCGGAGATCGTCATAGCCGCCGATCCGTTGGCCGCCGATCACGATCTGCGGGGTGGTGGCGACACCGGCCGCCGCCTTATAGCCGTCCACCTCGGCGCGGGTGGTGAGCCAATGATCGTCCACGGCATAGCCGGCCCGCCTGAGATCGTGGCGCGCGCGCAGGCCCCAGGGACAGATATGGGTGCCCATCACCATGCGGGTCAGTTCGGCGTGGGGCTGCTGCTTCGCCATGCTCGCATCTCCTTGTCGCGTGCGCTGGCGGCGCTTATACGCTCCGTACCAAGGTACGGAGTCAAGCCCGGTGAACGCCATGACGATCGGCATGCTCGCCCGCGCGGGCGAGGTGACGGTGGAGACGATCCGCTATTATCAGCGCCGCGGGCTGCTGCCCACGCCCGCGCCGGCGCCGGGCGGCGGCGCGGTGCGGCGCTATGGCGAGCAGGATGCGCGCCGCCTCCGCTTCATCCGCGCCGCCCAGGCCGCCGGCTTCCGGCTGGACCGGATCGCCGAGCTGCTCGCGCTCGACGCGACCGAGGATCGCGCCCGCGCGCGCCAGCTCGCCGAGGAGCAGCTCGCCCTGCTCGACGCGCGCATCGCCGAGCTGAGCGCCGCGCGCGACGCGCTGCGCCAGCTGGCGGATCGCTGCGGCCATGGCGGCGCCGGACCCTGTCCTATCCTCGAGGCGTTCGACCATGCCGGCGCCCCGCAATCGTCGCTCGCGTCATGACGCGGCACCTGGTTCCGCGCCTATGGCAACGAGAACCGGGCGTTCGACGCGGACGGGCTGATGCGCGAGCGGATCGCCAGCATCAACGAGCATCCCATCCCCGAGTCCGAGCGCCGGCTGCGCTGGCCGCTGGGGCGGCGGCCGGACGATCATTCCGGCCTCGGCGCGCTCGGCCTCTGATCCGCGCCCCGCATTTCGCTGCCGCGCGCTATAAAGAAAATTCGCGCAGGATTATCGGTGTATTGGAGAGAGGCTCCAAGATCACGCCGGCGATCAAAAGCCGGACGACGCGACTGTCGACGCTTCCGGTATCGGCAAGAACTGAATGGCGGCTCAAGGGTTTACTGTTGGATGCAGCGAAGGGAGCGCGTGGTGGCGGACGAAGCGGATCTGGGCGAGATGACCGACGAGCGGGGGGAGCTGCATTTCCTGGCGGCCTTGGTGGACGAGCTGATGCGGACGCTGCAAGTGGCGGGCGTGCTCAGCCAGGCCGAACTCAATGGCGTCGAACAGGCGGTGGCGACGCGGCTCGGTCGGCCGCCGCGCGCCTGGTAGGCGGTGAGGATTTGTTAAGGGTCGCGCGCTAGGGTCCGGCCATCGAAGCGCATCCCGACTTCGTTACACACAGGATGCGGGTCGGCTGTCCCGGACCAGGATGGCAGGACCTTCCGGTGACGCCGGCCCGCATACCGCGCCCCTGCGCCCGACACGCGCCGCTGGCGCCGCGCCTTCGGTGCCGCTGCCCGCGATCCCCGGTTGATCCGCGCCACCCTTTCAGAAGACTGGTCCATCTTCGACCATTGTGGACTTTGCCCAAGCACCCGGCTGTGGTTTTATACGGGCGGGGGAAACAATAGCGTGATCTCCCATGGCCGATCTGCCCAGTCTCGGAAAAAGCCTGCACCGCGCCTTCGCCCAGCCCGACGGCCAGAATCTCCCGCCCGATTTTCTGCGCCTGCTCGGCGATCTCGATCGCGCCCAACGCCCGCCGCTGGGATCACCGCGCTGCGGCCAAGCGCGGGAATAGGCGGCGCGCCCGGCCTACAGCATCTCGAGCGGAATGGGCTTGGGTGGCCGGGGGAAGAGCCGGTCGAGCGCGGTACGCAGCTCGGCATCGAGCGTCAGATCGGCGGCGCCGCGATTCTCCTGCACATGGCCGACCCGCCCCGCCTTGGGAATGGCGAGGATGCCGGGCCGGTCCAGCAGCCAGGCGAGCGCGAGCTGCGCCGAGGTAGCGCCGCGCGCCGCCGCCAGCCGCGCCAGCGCCGGCGTGGCGAGCAGCCGGCCCTGCTCGACCGGGCTATAGGCCATCACCGGCATGCCGCGCCCGGCGAGCCAGGGCAGGAGATCCAGCTCGGGTCCGCGCCGCGTGAGATTATAGAGTATCTGGTTGGTGGCGCAGCCGGTGCCGCCGGCGGCGAACAGCGCCTCCATATCGTCGCGGTCGAAATTGCTGACGCCCCACCGCGCGATCTTGCCGTCCGCGACGAGCCGCTCCATCCCGGCCACCGTTTCGGCGAGCGGCACGCTGCCGCGCCAGTGCAGCAGATAAAGGTCGATCCGCTCCACGCCGAGCCGCGTCAGGCTGGCCTCGCAGGCGCGCGCCAGCCGCTCCGGCGCGGCGTTGCGCGGCAGCGCCTTGCTGACCAGGAAGAGCCCGTCGCGCCGCCCGGCAATCGCCTCGCCGACCAAGGTCTCGGCGGCGCCGTCGCCATACATTTCGGCGGTGTCGATCACCGTCAGGCCGGCGTCGATCCCGGCGCGCAGCGCGGCGATCTCGTCGTCGCGGCGGCCCGGATCCTCGGCCATCATCCAGCTGCCCTGGCCGAGCGCGGGGACGGCGGTGCCGTCGGCGAAGGAAATGGTCTTCATGCAGCGGCAACGCGCGAGCCGCGCCGATCGGCCCGCGCTCAGCGCAGCGGCTGGTCGGCAATGTTCCAGCCGCGCAGCCGCAGCGTCGCCGTGCCGCGCGCCGCCGGATAGCGGAGCGTGACGGTGCGCCGCTCGCCCGGCAGCAGCGAGACATAATTGTCGCTGAAATAGGCGGGCAGGATCTGCGCGCCGGCGGCGTCGAAGGCGGTGAGCTTGGCGAGCAGCGCCGGCACGGCGCCGTCATTGGCGAGCGTGATGCGGAGCGCGCGCTCCGGCTGGTCGCCGGCCGCTGGCGCGGGATCGGGGGCGACCGTCGCCGTCACCGTCGCGGGCTTGAGCGCGGTGAGCGGGCGCAGCCCGGCGGGCGTGGCCGCCTGCCAGTAGAAATTGTCGGCGATGCGCGCGCCGGCGGCGTCGCGCGCCTCCAGCCGCACCAGCACCGGCCCCGTCGCCAGCGCGGGCGCGAGATCGAGCCGGAGCGCGGTGGCGGTGCCATTGGCCGGCACGTCCAGCCGCGCGACGCGATCGAGCAGCGGACGATTGTCCAGCGAGACGATATGCGCGCGCACCTCCACCCCGGTCAGCGGGCGCGGCGCGGTGTTGACCATGAGGATCGCATGATCGGGCAGGTTCATCTGCACATGCACCGGCTCCGCCCCCTTCTTGGTGCCGTAGAAGGCGGCGTGCGTGTCATAATCCCAGGAATAGATCTGGAAATCGGCCGAGGGCCAGGCCGGGTGGCTCATCCAGAGCAGGCGGCCGCTATTGGTGGTCCAGAGCCCGGCGTTAAAGCCCTCGAAGATGGCGCGGTACGATTCATAATTGAGCATCTGCGCCTTGCGCTCGAAATCCGCGAGATTGGCGGCGGCACCGAAGCGCGTGGCGAGCGCGTCCATGAAGCCCGTCACCGCCACCGCGCGCTCCTGGTGCCAATCATGATAGGCCCAGCTGTCATTGATCGGCCAGCGGTCGGGCGCCGGTATGGCGCGCGCCCAGGCTTCGCGCGTGGGGAAGCTCGGCGTCCCCACCTCGACCGCGAACCCCTTGGCGAAATCGGTGAAATAGCCTTCGGGCGGGCGCCAGTCATAGGGGCCCGAGCCGGCCAGGTTGATGATCCGGGAATTGCCCTTGTACAGCCGCGTGCCATCCTCCTCCCAGGCGAGCGCCTGGAGCGCATCCTCAAGGATCGGCTGCGGCACGCCCTCATTGCGGCCGATCCACAGGACGATCGAGGCATGGGTGCGGAAACGGCGGATGGTGTCGCGCGCATTGGCGAGGAACAAGGGCACGTCCTCGGCCTCGGCGTCATTGTCCTGGGTCGATTCCCAGAAATCGTTGAGCACCATCAGCCCATATTCGTCGGCCAGCGCGTAGAAGGCCTCCTCGCTGCTCTGCCCCATCCAGTTGCGGATGATGTTGAGCCCCGCCTCGCGGTGCAGCCGGAAATAGGGTTCGAGCCGGGCGCGATCGACGCGCTTCATCATCTCGTCCATGCCCCAATTGCCGCCCCGCGCGGCGATCGGCACGCCGTTGACGCGCAGCACCAGATGCGGGGCGAGCCGGGGATCGGAGCGGCCGGGCCGCACGGCGGGCGAGCGTTCCGCGCCCGGAAAGAGCGAATCCGCCCAGCCGCCGGCCACCTTGCGCAGGCTGGCATGGCGTTCGTCGATGATCGGCGTGCCGAGCAGCCGCGCCCGCGCCTGGTCCACCTCGATCCGCCGGAGATCGCCCGCGCTGTCGAGCGAGGAGAGTTCGTAGCTCAGGCTGCGCATGCCGAAGCGCAGGCTGCGGCGATCGGACTCCGCATCGCCCTCGGCCACGGCGAGGTGCAGATCATGGAGCGCGGGATCGCCATAGCCATTGGGCCACCAGAGCCGCGGATGATGGACGCGCAGCTGCGGAAAATCGTCCGGATCAAAGCGCACCGTCACGCTTTCGCCCGGTGCCAGCCGCACGGTCCGCTCCACTGCCACGCTGTCGAAGCCCGCGCGCACCGTGGCGCGGCGGGGGGTGGGCCCGGCATTGGTGACGGGCACCGCCAGATGCACCTCCGCCACGCTCAGATCCGGCTCGGGCAGGGTGGTGAGGATCTGCGGATCGCCCAATGTGAGCGCGCCCGTCTCGCCCAGCCGCACCGGCTGCCACAGGCCGGTGTTGCGATCGCGCACGCCGGGGATCCAGTCCCAGCTTTCGGTGGCGGAGAAGGTGGGGCCGTCGATCTGCATCGCGCCGCCATTCTCGCCGCGGCCCGCCGTCATCGACTGTTCGTGCGGCAGCCCGGGATGCGGCGGCGGCGAGACACGCACCGCCACGGCGTTGCGGCCGGGCCGCAGCAGGGCGGTCGCATCGAAGCGGCCGCGCGCGAAGGCGCCCTTCATCGTGCCCAGCGCCTGGCCGTTCACCCAAATCTGCGCGGCATAGTTGATGCCGTCGAACGCCAGCCAGCGATGCCGCCCGGCGGGCGTGGCGGGAAGGGTGAAGACGCTGCGATACCAATAGTCCTGATGTGCGAGCCGCTCGGGAATGGCGAGATTGTTGAGCCCGATGCGCGGATCGGGATAGACGCCGCGATCGACCAGCGTGGTCAGCGCCGTGCCCGGCACCGTCGCGGCGAGCCAATGCGCCGCGTCGAACTCGGCGCGCGACAGGCGCGCGCCATCGGCCGCCACGTCGGGCGCCGCGGCCATGCGCCAGCCCTGCACCAGGCGCCACCCATCCGCCGCCGGCGCGAGCGCGGGCGACGCCGGCACCGGGTGCGCCTCCGGCCGGCTCGGCGGCGCGAGGCCGCGCGGCAGCGTCCAGGCGGGTTGCGGCGCGGTCTGACCATATTGGGTGCGCACCTGCAGCGGCCAGTGCGCCGCGCCTTCCTCAAAGGCGATGAGCGCGGCATCGGGCGGCGCGGCGGCCTCGGCGGCGAGGCGCTCCTCGCCAAGCGCGCCGGGCGCGTAGACAAAGCCCGCCACCGCGCCCGCAAAGCCCGGCGTGCCCGGCGCGCGCGGGCCGATCAGCACGGCCGCCTCGGGCCGGGTCTCGGGCACTGGGCCCTGCGCCACCGGCCGGCCATCGACGTACAGCCGCGCCAGGCCATGATCGACCCGCGCGGCGATGTGATGCCAGCCGCCCGGCGCGAGGCGCGGTCCGCCCGCCACCTGCGCGGCGCCGATGGCGAGCAGCGGCTGCCCGTCGCGCAGCGCCAGCAGGCGCCGGGCGGGATCGGCCGCCGTGCCGATGCCGGCCACCGCCACCAGCCCCGGCATGCTTCGATCGACGCGGACCCAGGCGCGCAGCGACCAGAGCGCCGCCTCCGGCAGCGGATCGCCGGGCGTATAGCCCTGCGCCGGCCGCGCAATGCCGTCGCCGCCTGCCAGAAACACGGCATTATAGGGCCCGATCACCGCGAGGCGCGGCTGCGGCAGGCGCGGCGAGGGCCATTCGACCTGCTGGGCGACGGCGAGCGCCGGCACCAGCGCCAGCCCCGCCGCACGCCAACCCCACCCCATGCCCCGCTCCCGCACCGCCACGACCAAGGCCCTGACCTCGCAGCGCATCGGACCGGGGGCAAGCCCCCAGATGGTCCCGGGGCGGCGCGGCCGCGTGACTCGGCGAGGCGCCCGTCCCTGCGCCGCGCATGAGCGGCCTCCATATTGATTCACATGAAGAAACATTCATCAGAACAGGCGGCAAATTTTATACGGCGTTAGGGTCCTGCCGATATCGCGGGCCGATCGGTTCGGGGTAGGTGTATGAAAAATTTGTCGATCGCCAAGAAGCTGCTGATCTGCTTCCTGACTCTCATCCTCATCTTCTGCGGTGTCGGCTGGCTTTCGATCAGCAAGTTGGGCGGCCTCGCCGCCGGCGCCCAGCAGCTCGGCGTCGACCGGCGGTCGAAGCTGGAAGCCGCCGCCGCGATCAACCAGGCGGCGACCCAGTATCGCGCGCTGGAAGCGACGCACATCCTCGCTACGGATCCGGCCAGCATCCAGAGCGCCGATGCCGCCCTGCGCGTGCAGCGCGGGCTGCTCGAGGAGAAGATCGCATGGCTCGAGCGGACCGCCACCTATCAGGACACGCGCGATGCGCTGGCGGTCGTCGGGCAGGATTGGTCGGGCTATCTCACCCGCTCGGAGCCGATGCTGGCCTTCTCGCGCGCCAATAAGAATGAGCAGGCGCTCGCCATTTATCGCGGCGATCTGGCGCAGTATGACGCGCTGAGCGGTGCCGCCGGCGCGCTCCAGGCGCTGCTGAGCCGCAAGATGGCCGAGCAGGCGGCGTCCGCCGACGCGACCTTCCAGACCAGCCGCATCCTCATCCTGATCGCCGTGATCGCGATCGTGGGCTTTTCCGGCGCGATGCTGCTGCTGCTCGTGCGCGGCATCGCCACGCCCGTGCGGGCGGTGACCGAAGGGCTGGGCGCGCTGGCGCGGGGCGATCGCGCGGCGACCGTGACGGTCGGCGATCGCGCCGACGAGATCGGCCAGCTGGGCCGCGCCATGGAAGGGCTGCGCGATCAGCTCGCGGCGGCGGAGCAGGCCAAGGCGGAACAGGCGCAGCTGATCGTGACGAGCATCGGCAGCGGGCTCGAGGCGCTGTCGCGCGGCGACCTCACCTACCGCGTCACCGCCGAGCTGCAGGGCGTCTTCGCCCAGCTCAAGAGCGACTATAATGGCGCGCTCGACGCGCTGGCGACGACGATGGCGGCCTTCACCGAGGCGGCGAGCGGGATCAACAGCGGCTCGGTCGAGATCCGCCAGGCCTCGGAGGATCTTTCCAACCGCACCGAGCAGCAGGCCGCGAGCCTC